>DASZXJ010000180.1:0-16222 GCA_035545895.1 Tepidisphaeraceae bacterium
CCGTGCGCGCGATCAGCCACCAGCACCAGGAAGCCAGCCTTCCGAATGTGTAGCCGAGATGCTCGGGCGTCTTTTCGATCAGCCAGACATCGGCAGTTTGCGCGAAGTAAGCACGTTGCCGTAATAGAAACGGTCCCCATGCAATCAGAAATACGACCGCAGCCCCCGCGAGCGAAATGATCGCCATCTTCAACTTCATCCCGCGAAGGCGAAGCAATACGTAAGCCCCAATCGCCAGCGAAGCACCGATCGCGAAATAGTGGGACAACATCATCCCCAGCGTGCACAAGCCGAGCGAAATCGCGGCTTTCCAAGCGGACTCGGGCGATTTTTCCAGACGAACCAGCGCAACCAGCGCCCCCATACCCATCGCACACATCAAGCCATACGCCCGCACCTGTTCGGAAAGCAAAATCTGAGTCGGTGCGGTGGCGAAAATCATCGCTGCCCATGCCGCCGGCGCCAGGCCATTCAATTGCCGGCCCGCGATGAACATCAATACAATCGCGCTCAGCCAGCAGACAATTGAAAACGACCGAGCGGCGACATCCCCTTCACCAAACACATCCCGCCACAATCGCAGCAACGTGCAATACAAAGGCGGATGCACCACAAAATCCATATGCGTCCAGATCGCATAAAACGGCGGTGCATCTTTGAGCGAAGTCGCCGCCGGCGCGTTTTCAATCACCTGATCCGACGGCAACCGCACATGCGGCGACCCCCGGCCGGTGGAAAGTTCCAGGTGCCACAGATCGTCGATATCCAGTGAGTCAAAACTAATCCGCGCAATGCGAAACCCCGCCCCAATGGCGAGGATCAGCAATAGCAGTGGTAATTCGCGTCGCAACCAGAGATTTTGACCCCGTTCATCCGTCATCGAAGCGAATCGTACCACGGACCGAATAAAAAAAAGCTGGTTGTTACTCACAAAGCGTGAAGCGTGAAAGGACAATTGCATTTATTGTAGCTATAAGCTACAATAATAACGGTGTGGCGAATCGAGTATACGCGGTCAGCGTTGAAAGCCCTGCGACGGATGCCTCGCAACGTTGCAACGACCATTCAAAAAAAGATCGCAGCGCTGGCCGTTGACCCCTATGGGCCGAATAATAACGCCACCAGGCTGCAGGGGCGCGAAGGGTATCGATTGCGAGTGGGTGACTGGCGAGTTTTATACGAACTGGAAGCGGGCCGATTATTGGTGCTTGACATCAAGCCGCGAGGAGGCGCATACGAATGAAGACACGAATTATTGATCGTCGAGGCAAACGATTTGCGCTCGTTCCCCTCAAGGACTTCCGGCAACTTAAGCATGATGCCGAAATGCTGGAGGACATTAGAGCATATGACGCAGCCAAAGCGCGCGAGGAGGAGGCGTTTCCCGCCGAGATCGCGGATCGATTGATTCGCGGCGAGAACCCCATCCGTGTGCTGCGGAAATATCGCGGGCTGACTCAGCAGCAGCTTGCCAAGATCGCGCATGTCGCTCGCCCTTATCTGACGGAGCTTGAAACCGGCAAGAAGACCGGCTCGGTCTCCGTATTACGAATGATTGCGGCTGCACTCAAGGTCGAACTGGATGATATTGCGGCGTGAAACCGATACTTAAAAGAGCGAGTACAATTCATTCGGCGTCCTTTTAAGGGAGCACCTTCCTGAACACCGACGCATCTAAGTTACTCAACTATGCTTCTCCGGGTATTGCCCAGGGTAATAGACGCCTGCCGCGAATGGAACTTGCGGTTCTTGCTGTTTTCGCAATTCTCGCGAATCTCACATTCTTTGGGGTGCTCGTTCAACAAATGCACGAATCCAGTTGGGTTTACCACGCCTTGATGCAAAATCCTCGGTCGTATGGTCGAGAGATTGATCCCGTGACAATTGCATCACTCGGCAATCGGCCCTTGTATTGGACGGCAGCGATAGTGTTTGGAAGTGCATTAGCATTCGGAATGTTTTTGGCAATTCACCTGCTCGTCACCGTTTCGTTGGTTGATCGAAATCGCATGGCTGAAGAGCTCAGGCTTATTCAATATCGGCGGTGGAAGCCCGTGGGAATTGCCCTAACATGGGCGGCACTGACGTGGTTTGGTCATGAGAATTTCGATTTCTGGGTTGATGCTACGCGCCATATTCCGCAAGGCAGCGACAATTACATTGAAAACATAATTATTGACGCAGCATTCATCTCTCTTGCGGTGTTGCCGTGGTGGCTGATTGGAAAGCGAACCTGGCCAGAGTTCGGCGGACATACGCCCCTAGTTCAAAAAAAGTGAGCCAATTGACGGAAACAGCGTTTTCGCTGGTTCATATCGTCTTGTTTTGCGTTTAAGCTGCCGCTATGATTTTTTACCCTGATTAACAGGCCGGCTGACGTTGTTTCGGTTGAAATAACGCACGATCGGCCTAAGGAGTTTTGTCCGTGAAACCGAAAATCCACCCCAAGTATCAAACCTGCACCGTTCACTGCGCCTGCGGAAATACGTTCACCACCCGCAGCACGATGGCCAAGATCAATGTCGATATCTGCTCGACCTGCCACCCGTTCTTTACGGGCAAGCAGAAATTCGTCGATACGGCCGGTCGCGTCGAACGCTTCAGCAAGAAATTCGGCGGAACCTACAGCTTCCAGAAGACGGCCCAGCCGGCTGCTGCCAAGAAGTAATCAAACGCGGATTTGGAATCAATCCACGAATTCACACGAATCAACACGAATTTGAAGACGAATTCGTGAAAATTCGTGTCTATTCGTGGTTTCTTTTTATTTGATCGTCAGCCGAACGATGCTCAGCGAATAGCCCGGAAACGAGTGGCTAAAGTTCGCGCCGGCGTTGTCGATCGTGCTTTCCACCGGTGAGAGCCTGGTCGGCTCATCAAGAGTGTTTTCGGTCTGTAAATCGGAACTGCTTAGCACCTGAATTTGGGCAGTCTTTTGAATATTCCCAGCCCCGCCGAGATTGACCCGAATATCATGCGCGGCTGAGTCGGCATTCACCACTTTCAAAATCAGCTCACTGCCCGTTTCGTTCAGCGATGCGCAGGCATATATCTTTTGTCCATCGCCCAATTTCACCGGCAAGATTTTTGAACCGCGATTGGCGCTGAACAATTTCTGCACGTAATAATTGGGCGTGCCGAAACTTCGCAGGTTGTCGAACCAGATCAGGTTCGGATTCCATTGCCATGCATCGACATGCGCGAACAGCGGCGCATATGAAGCCAGTTGCACGATGTCGCCATTGCGTTCCAGGCCGGTCATCAGCGCGGCTTCGGCGAGGGCCGCTTCCCAGTTATTCTTTTTCACCGGACGCGTGTGGGCGGCAAATTCCCCGGCGAACACCTTGGGGCCGTTGCGATCGTACTTGTCATAACGATTGACGTTTGCATAGAAAAACTCCGGCGGGCGATAGAAATGCTCGTCGATGATGTCGGCATTCAGCCGCTTGAGTTCCTTCCATGCAAAATCAAAGCTCGCTCCGCTGGGATCCGGACCCGCGCCAGAAACGAGTTGCACCCGCGGATATTTCGCCTTGATGGTCTTGGCAAACTTCTCGTACCGCTCGACATATTGCGGCCCCCACTGCTCGTTGCCGATGCCGACCATCGTGAGTCCAAACGGCTGCGGATGACCCATCGCAGCGCGCTTGGCGCCCCACGCGCTGTCGGCAGGGCCATTGGCGAATTCGATCAGGTCCAGAACATCCTGAATGTACGGATCAAGCTGATCCATCGGCTGAAGCTCGCCGAGATTAAATTGACACGACATGCCGCAATTCAAAATCGGCAGCGGCTTGGCGCCGATGTCTTCGCAAAGCTGGAAATATT
Organism: Tepidisphaeraceae bacterium; assembly: GCA_035545895.1. GTDB lineage: Bacteria > Planctomycetota > Phycisphaerae > Tepidisphaerales > Tepidisphaeraceae > DASZXJ01. The sequence continues at coordinate 3,829 of DASZXJ010000180.1, forward strand.
CGAAAAAACCCAGGCCAAACGATTGATAATAATCCGGGGCGTTGCGCGGCGCGGCGAATTCGACATTCCATCGATTCATAATAAGCTTGCGGTCGTTCACATCGCCGATGGTGGTTTTCCATTGATATCGTTGATCGAGCACGCGCCCTTCGACGATGCATCCGCCGGGGAAACGCATGAAGCCGGGCTTGAGGTCTTTCAACAGCTGCGCCAGATCAGGTCGCAAACCGTTCGGACGATTGTTGAACGTTTCATCGGGGTAAAGCGAAAGCATATCGACATCGAGCGTGCCGGCGCCTTTGAAAACGACCGCCAGCTTGGCCTTGGGTTCGGTGGTGGTGGGCTCGACGGTGCAGGAATATTTTTTCCACTCAGTTGTGAATCCGGTGACGGATTGAGGTTCTGCGATTGCACGGTTGTTGGCGCCCTGGAGTTCGACGGTGATGGATTGGGGGGATTGTCCTCCGGCGGCGCCGGGGGCGTTCATTGCGCGGACATATACCGAAAAGGTGTATTTCGCGCCTTGTTTGACGCCGATGCCGCGAAAGCCTTCGTTGGTCAGCACCATTCCGCCGCCGGGTTGTTCGATCAACACGCGCAGAAAATGCGGATTGTTGGGGCTGAGCGGGCGATCTTCGGACAATCCGAACCCCCCGACCACCCCGCCGCGCTCGGTCTTTCGCCAGCCCATCATGGGGTCTTCAAATTCAAATGACCGGTTCTTCAGCCGTTCAGGATAAAGCCCGCCATCCGCGGCGAAATTGATGTCTTCAAAGAAGATGCCGTTAAGGATCGGGCTGATGGCTGCGCCGGGTTTGTCAACTTGAACATTCAGACTGATGCTCGATTCCTGAGCCCGCGACATGGAAGCCATTCCAACGAGAATGCACCCAATGAGAAGCGAATATTTCATGCAAGCATCCGGTTGATAGGTTCATTTCTTTTAAGCTGCCGCGTGGTATCGTGCAACATGCGAGGCTCAGCGGATGACCACGTCAGCGCCGCGCAGGTGGACCAGGACATGCCCTGTGGAACACCCTCGCGGTTGCGATGCGCACTACTGGCGCAATTTGCGCCCTTCTTTGAGTCTTTTTCCTCATCGGGTTGTTCAAACTTCGAAAACAATTCGTTCAACAAGCCAAACTTTCGCGACTTGGGGCTTGAATTTACGTCCATATCCATTCAAAATGGCGCGAGCTTAGGCCGATAATCTGAATCACCGTCGGCTGACAGCAATGATTGAATGCAGGTCAATGGACTGACCGATAGACCGAATCGTAGTGGCGATTTTCCACACCTTTCGGGCCTCTTTGGCTCAAGGACGGGCAGTATGGAATCCTTCCGAATTCGCGGCGGCAACAGACTCAAAGGCAAAATCGAGATCTCCGGCTCGAAAAACAGCTCGCTGCCCATCCTGGCGGCGACGTTGCTCGCCAGTGGCAAGACCCGTCTGATGGGCGTGCCGCGGCTGTCCGACATCGATTCGATGACCAAGTTGCTGGCTGACCTGGGTTGCCACATTGCCCGGCACGATTCTCCCGAAGGCAAATCCAAAGGCCCCGCGCTTGATGGCCCGCTGGATGTGGCAGCGATGGATGAATCGCGCTGCGAAGCTCGGTATGACATCGTAAAGACAATGCGGGCAAGCATTTGCGTGCTTGGACCGCTGCTCGCCAAACGCGGCAAGGCGATTGTTTCGATTCCCGGCGGGTGCTCGATCGGCGATCGGCCTGTTGACCTGCACGTCCGCGGCCTGCAAAAACTCGGCGCGGAATTCCGCCTGGAAAACGGCAACATCATCGGCGAAGTGCGAGGCCGGCTTAAAGGCTGCCGAATGTACCTCGGCGGCGCTCAAGGCCCGACCGTGCTCGGCACCATCAATGTCATGTGCGCCGCTGCCCTGGCGGAAGGCCAGACCGTGCTCGTCGGCGCGGCCTGCGAACCGGAAGTCGTCGATTGCGCGGACATGCTCATCAAAATGGGCGCGAAAATTCGCGGCCACGGAACCCCGGAAATCGTCATCGACGGTGTCGATAGCCTGCATGGCGTGGAACATCGAGTCATCCCGGATCGCATCGAAGCCGGCACGTTCATCATCGCCGCCGCCATGACCAATGGCGAACTTGAACTGAAAAACTGCAATCTCGACCATCTGCTGGCGGTCACCGACCGACTCGAAGAAGTCGGCATTCATATTGAAGCCGAAAACGGAAGCGTCTTTGTCTCTTCCGCGCGGCGGTTGAACCCCGTCGAAATGACGACCCAACCATATCCCGGCTTCCCCACTGACTTGCAGGCGCAGTTGATGGCGCTGCTGTGCATGGCGGATGGAATCAGCGTCGTCACCGAACGCATCTTTCCCGACCGATTCCTGCACGTCGGGGAACTGAACCGCATGGGGGCGCGCATCCGCAAGGAAGGTCCGACCGCCATCATTCAAGGCGTGAAGGAACTGCACGGCGCTCCGATCATGGCGAGCGACCTGCGCGCCTCGGCCGCTCTGGTGCTGGCGGGCATGGCCGCCAGGGGTGAAACCCGCGTCGATCGCGTCTATCACATCGATCGCGGCTATGAAAAGATCGAACAGAAGCTGGTCGCGGTGGGTGCCGATATTGAGCGCATCAAGGAACCCGCCCGCGCCACCGGCCCGATGTCCGTCGTGGCAGCGGCGTAAACGCTCTGAAAATAGCGTTTCCAGCCATAAATATCGAGTTCAACCCGAAAATGTCGTATGATCCTTTGCAGGATTATCGATGGCTGAGCAATTATCCATTCCACTTTCACTGAATGACCTGCGAGACGCCGTAAGGCCGATTTGTGAAACGCGTCCCATCGCGCGCGTCGAAGTTTTTGGCTCGATTGCCAATGGAACGGCCGACGCCGACAGCGACATCGACTTGCTCGTGGAATTTTTGCCCACCGCAAACTTCGGACTCTTCGAGATGGGTGAGCTAAAAGAAGAACTCGAACAGCGTCTGGGACGTTCGGTTGATCTTTTGAGCCGACACGGCGTCGAGCAAAGTCGCAATCCGATTCGCAGGCGGGCGATCCTCGCCAATCCAATCACCATTTATGCTCGATGAGAAACAAACCGGGCTTTTGCGCGATATCCTCGATTCAGCCCAAAGCATTCGCACGTACTTGACTGGCGTTTCACACGAGCAGTTTTTGGCAAATCCAGAGAAACAGGATGCTGTGTTAAGACGATTTGAGATCATTGGAGAGGCGGCAAGCCGGTTGTCTCCTGAAACCCAGTCGTTATTTCCCAATTTGCCGTTTCGAAGCATGCGGGGTATGCGCAATATCATCGCTCATGATTATGGCGATGTTGATGTTGAACAGGTCTGGAAAACGGCATCGAGTGATATCGATATCCTGATTACTTCGCTGGAAAAACACTTCGTTCAACCATAATCAGGTTTCTGGAGATTCCTGCTGGGCTTCTTCTTCCACCGGCGTAAGCACCAGTTGCTTGGCACGCTTTTGCTGAACGGAAACCACCCGGGCGGTGTATTTGCCGATCCGAACCGTGTCGCCCGGCTTGGGCAGGCGGCCCAGTTCCTGCGTGACGTAGCCGCTGACCGTATCCACCCCGTTGGCTTCGATTTCACCCAGGTCGATCCGTTCGCGAAGGGCGTGCAATCCGAAAAGTCCGCTGACGCGGATGGTTTCACCTTCCTGGACAAAATCCGCCGCCGGGCCGGCCACGTCGAATTCATCATCGATCTCGCCGACGATTTCCTCCAGAATGTCTTCCATTGTCACGATCCCCTGCACCGTGCCATATTCATCGACGACCACCGCCATGTGCAGCCGGCTGGTCTGAAATTGCCGAAGCAGCTTGGGAACCGGCGTGAGTTCCGGCACAAACAGCACGCCTCGTTTAATCTGCCGTAAATCCAATTCACCCGAGCCGATGACATGCACGGCCGATCCGGGCAGGCCGGTCGGTATCGCGATCAATTCACCCCCTGGATCGCGCTCGTTCATGAATTTCAACTTGCCCGGCACAAGCTTCAGGTGGTTGAACAAGTCCTTCATGTGCACCAGACCAACCACATGATCCAGGTCCTTGTTGCACAGCGGCAATCGGGTATACGCACTGTTCTGGACGGTTTTAAGAATCTGGCCCAGCGGCTGATCGAGTTGCAGATAGACGACTTCCGTCCGCGGGGTCATGATCTGCCTGACCTTGAGATCGCCAAATTCGAAGGCGCTGGTGAGGATTCTCTCGTTACCCTTGGCGATAATGCCGCTATCCACCGCCTGGGCAAGGAGCGATTTCAGTTCCTCCTCGGTGTGCGGCAATCCGCCATGAGCGCCTTTTTCCAGATGAATGCCCAGCGTGCGAAGCGTGAGATTGGTCAGCGCGTTAAGCAACCAGATGGCGGGATAAAAAATGTATGTGAACGCAATCAGAGGCGGCGCGAGTACCAGAATCGCCTGATCGGCGCGACGAATGGCCCAGTTCTTGGGCGCCTGCTCGCCGATCACGATGTGCAGCATCGTGCTGATGGCAAACCCCATCGCCAGCGAAACCACATGGATCGTTGTGTGTGGCAGATGGAACATCTCCATCAGCGGCCAGATGACCGTCGATACGGCCGGCTCGATGACCGCGCCCAGGCCCAGGCTCGCCAAAGTCACCCCAAGCTGGCAGCTCGATAGATACAGATCGAGCTCTTTTTTGATGCTCAGCGCCAGGCTGGCCAGCCCGCTCGTTTGTGAAAGCAGCTCAAGGTGGGTCGTTCGCGAGCTGACGGCTGCAAATTCCGCAGCAACGAATGCGCCGTTGGTTACCACCAGCGCAAGCGTCGCCAAAATTCTCCAGGCGATATCCACGGACCCATTGTAACGGAACAGGCCGATTTTCCGTATTCGACCCCCTGCATTCCGTCCCCGCTTTTGGCTAAAGTTGAATGTTATGCCGGAGATGACCCTTCAACAGGCGATGGAACTGGCGGTTCAGCAACATCAGGCCGGGCAATTTGCGCAGGCCGAGCAGATTTACCGCCAGGTGCTCAACCACGCGCCCGATCATCCCGATGCGATGCACCTGCTGGGACTGCTGTCGCTACACACCGGCCGGACTGACGCCGCACTGGATTTGATCGGACGCGCCGCGGCAAAGCATCCGCAAGTTGCGGATTTTCAGTACAACCTTGGCTTGGCGCAGCTGGTTGCGGGGCAACCTGAACCAGCCATCAATTCCTTTCGCCGGGCGATCGAAATTCAACCAAAAATGGCCGAGGCGTATGCGAATCTCGCCGCAGCACTCATCGCTACGCAACGTTTCGACGAAGCCGTCGCCGCCTGCAGGCAGTCCCTGGCGATTCAACCGAATAATCCTGACACGCTCAATACGCTGGCGGTTGCGCTGAAAGACCGGGGCCGGGTCGATGAAGCCATTGAAGCGCTCAATCAGGCGCTGAATCTGCGACCAGATTTTGCCGAAGCATTGACCAATCTGGGCAATGCGTATCAAAACAAGAAGCAGTTGGCGAAGGCGATTGAAATCCATCACCGCGCGGTCGCGGCGCGGCCGGATATGCCCGAAGCGCACAACAATCTGGGCCGCGCGCTCGACGATGATTATCAATATGAACAAGCCATCGCTGAATTCCGACGGGCGCTGGAACTGCGGCCCGATTATTCCGAAGCCCAGTGCAGCCTCGCCGGCACGTTGCATCGCATCGGGAAATTCGATGAAGCGCGACACGCATCCGAAAAAGCCATTGCGCAATGGCCCGATTCGCCGATTCCAAGATTCAATCTCGCCTTGATGATGCTCCTGCAAGGCCGGTTCGAGCAGGGCTGGGCACTTCACGAAGCGCGCTGGCAAGTCCCCGAACTCAGATTAGCTCAGCCCGAGTACGACCACCCGCGCTGGCAGGGGGAGGATTTACGCGGCAAAACGCTTTTGATTTACGCTGAACAGGGTTACGGCGATGTAATCCAGTTCTCCCGCTACGCGCCGCTTGCGGCCCAGCGCGGCGCAACAGTCATTCTGGAATGCCAGCCAGAACTCAAGCGTCTCATGGCCAGTCTGAAAGGTATATCCCAGATCATCACGCGGCCCGATGCGCCCTTTGAATATGATTTCCAATGCCCCATCGTCAGCCTGCCGCTGGGGTTCAAAACGACGCTCGAAACAATTCCCGCAAACGTTCCTTATCTGCATGCGGACCACGAACTGGTGTCGCGATGGCGCAAACAGATGCCGCAACAATCCGACAAGATCAAAATCGGCTTGTCATGGGCGGGCAGACCGACACACACAAACGACCGCAATCGAACGATCGAATTGGCAACATTGGCGCCATTCGCGCGAGTTCCAAATACATGGTTCTGTGCTTTGCAGAAAGGCGACGCACTTGCGCAACTCAAATCGCTTCCCGAGGGGTTTGAGGTTGTCGATTTCAGCGACGATCTGACTGATTTTGCTGAAACCGCGGCCCTGATCGAAAATCTGGACCTAGTTATTTCCATCGACACGGCGGCTGCACACCTTGCAGGCGCCTTGGGCAAACCGGTCTGGGTTCTGCTTCCCTTCGTTCCCGATTGGCGATGGATGCTGGATCGTTCCGATTCACCGTGGTATCCGACAATGCGACTCTTCCGGCAACCGCGCGCGAAAGATTGGGAATCGGTCATTCGGTCGGTAAAAGATGCGCTCAACAACTTTGAATTAAAATAACCATCCGAAAACATTCGAGAGCCCAGCGGCTCTCGCATGGGCGAAAACGTCGCTGAAACAATAGAATGCCATTCCGATGACTCGATTATCCGTCCAGCAGGCGATGCATCTCGCGACTGAACATCATCAGGCGGGACGCTACGCACAGGCGGAACAGGTTTATCGGCAGATACTGGCCGCTGCGCCGAAATACGCGCCGGCCATTCATATGCTCGGCGTGCAGGCGCTGCATGCGGGGAAGGTTCCGCAAGCGATCGATCTCATTCAGCAATCGCTCGCAATCGATCCAAACGAAGCGTTTTTTCACTACAATCTTGGCTTGGCGCTGATCGCGTCGGAACAGTTTGAAAAGGCGGCCGACGCATTCCGACAGACCATTGCGCTTCGCCCGACGCTGGCGGAGGCGCACAGCAACCTCGCGGCCACATTGCTTTATCTTCGGCGATTTGATGAAACGCTTCAGGTTTGCGATCAGGCGCGCATCATGAACGCGGAAAATCCCGATATATACAACGTGCGCGGCGCGGCGCTCAAACAGACCCATCGCTACGAAGAAGCCACCGCTGCTTATGAGCAGGCCCTGTCGATGCGCCCGGACCATTTCGATGCGCAGATGAACCTCGCCGCCATCCGCCGGTTGCAGGGCAACCTGCCTGAAGCAATCGCGGGTTATCGAAAAGCGGTCGCCATGCGACCCAGTCAGCCTCTTGCGCATTATCAACTGGCCAACGCGCTGGATGATGACAATCAGGTCGATGCCGCCATCGACGAATTTGAAAAGGCGATCGCTCTCCAACCCAATTATGCCGACGCCGAATGCTCCCTGGCGGCGACGTTGCATCGCGTGGGGCGATACGAGCAGGCCATCGCCGCCTGCCGGCGCGGAATTGCGATCAGCTCCGACGTGCCGCTGCTCAAATTCAATCTCGCACTCATGCTCCTTCTTCAGGGGCAATTCGAAGAAGGCTGGCAATTGCACGAAGCCCGCTGGGATGTGGACAAATTCAAGGGCCGGCAAATCAATTTCCTCGCACCACGGTGGGATGGTTCGGATTTGTCGGGCAAGACGATTCTGCTTTATGGCGAGCAGGGTTACGGCGACACGATCCAATTCTCGCGATACATCTCCATGATCCGCGATCGCGGGGCGAAAGTGATCCTGGGCGTCCTGCCGCCGCTCGTGCGGCTGTTTCGAAATTTCCCCGGCGTCGATCAGGTATTTGCCGAGCACAATCCATCGATGAAATATGATTTCCATTATCCATTGATGAGCCTGCCGCTGATGTTCAAGACCACGCTGGAAACGATTCCCGCGGCCGTGCGATATATCAGTGCAGATCCACTGCTTGCTTCGCAATGGCGCAAACGCATTCCGGATGATCCGGGCAAGCCGAAGATCGGCCTGTCATGGGCAGGCCGGCCCACGCATCCGGGAGATCGGCTGCGCTCGCTGCCGCTGGCGAGTCTCGCGACGCTGGCCGATGTTCCAAATACCTGGTTTTGCAGCCTGCAAAAAGGTGATGCCGCCGATCAGGCAAATCTTCTGCCCAATGGTTTTGAAGTGACCAATTTCTCGCAACAGATCAACGACTTTGCCGATGCGGCTGCCATCATCGAGCATCTGGACCTGGTCATCACGGTCGATACCGCCACCGCGCACCTGGCCGGGGCGATGGGCAAGCGCGTCTGGGTATTGCTGCCTTTCGTGCCCGACTGGCGATGGATGCTGGGGCGAACCGATTCGCCGTGGTATCCCACGATGCGTCTCTTCCGCCAGACCGCGCCCGGGGATTGGGCGCCGGTCATCGAGGCATTGCGCCAGTCGCTGATCGATCTTCATTCGCGAATGTAATTCCCTTCATTTCGCGTAGACAAAATCAGGGTTTCCATGATGCAATACCGTGCGCAGGACAATATATTTCACTGCTCAAATCATGAAAGCGATGCAGTTGACCCAGACCGGCCCGATTGAGTCCGGGCCTTTGAAATACGTTGAATTGCCCGATCCAGCACCGGGCCCGGGCGAGGTGCGCATCAAAATTCATTGCTGCGCCATCTGCCGAACCGATCTACACATCATTGAAGGGGACATCGATGCGCCGAAAATACCGATCATCCCAGGCCATCAGATCGTGGGCACAGTCGATGAAGTCGGCGCGGGTTGCAGACATCTCAAGCGCGGCGATCGCATCGGCGCGGCATGGCTGCGATACACCTGCGGCGTTTGCCGATTTTGCACCAGTCATCGCGAAAATCTTTGCCCCAACTCGCAATACACCGGCTTTCATGTCGATGGCGGCTTTGCCGAATTTGCGATTGTTCCCGAGGACTTCGCCTACGAATTGCCCAGGCAATACGACGACATCACCGTCGCTCCGCTGCTTTGTGCGGGAATGATCGGATATCGCGCGCTCAAACGATCGAACCTGCAACGAGGCGGCAAGCTGGCGATATTCGGGTTCGGCTCTTCCGCGCACATCATCCTGCAAATCGTCCGGGGCAGAGGCAACGAGGCATACGTCGTCTCGCGCAGCGACAACCATCAGAAACTCGCCAGGGAATTGGGAGCAACCTGGTGCGGAACCGATGCTTCACAAATGCCCTCGCCCGTCGAATCAGCCATCGTTTTCGCGCCCGCGGGCGACGTGGTTTTGCCCGCACTGGCGAGCCTCGACAGCGGCGGCACGGTGGCGCTGGCGGGCATTCACATGTCCCCCATTCCATCCCTGGATTACGACAAATTCCTTTTCCGCGAGCGCGATGTTCACCCCGTCACCGCCAACACGCGCGGCGATGGAATCGAACTGCTCGCCGAAGCCGCTGCTGCAGGCGTCAAGCCGCAAATTCGCAAATACGATCTGAAAGATGCCAACCGCGCCCTGCAGGACCTCAAGGCCGGCCGGATCGACGGCACGGGCGTGCTCGTGATGAAATAACCAACGCATTTCTATTGTTGCAATACAAATCGAAATGGAATTCGCAGCCGCCCCACGACCGGCTTACCATCCAACATGGCGGGTTCAAAGCTTGCCTGCTTCAACGATGCCTGCACCGCTTCCACCAGTTTTGGAAAACCCGGCTCGTTGATGACCGAAATTTCTCCGGCCGTGCCGTCGGTTTTCACTTCCACTTCAACCAGCACGATGCCCGCTTCTTTTCGTCGCAACGATTCAGCGGGATATTCCGGGATCGGCAAGCCCCGACTGTCAAATCCATTTTTCGGATTCTGACCCGATGCCCCACGTCCCAGCGGGCGCGGCCCGCTCGATGCCGGCCGGGTTGCCGGCAAGCTGCTTCGCCGCGGCAAAAACACCTGCGATGTCTGCGCACCCGATGTCCCAAACCCGATCACTCCGGCATCTTCGATGTCACCTTCGCCTTGCGGCATTTCAAGCATTGGCCGGGCCGGCACCTGAGAAACAACCACATCATCCTGAATTTCAATGGTCGAATCGACCGCGGCCTCCGCTTCAATTGCCTGCGATGAATGGGGCAGAGTCGAATCCTGCGGCAAGGCGCTTGCTTCACCGGCGTCGAAGACATCGCTGCGCCCTTCAGCGCCAGCGACATACAAATTCGCTCGCGCCGCAACGAATCGATGCGCCAGCGCCACTGCTGCAACGACAATCAATCCATGAAACAAAAGCGAAAGCGCTGTCGCCAGACTCAACGAATGACGCACCCACACGGGCCTCTCTAAACGCGAATTGGTTGGTACGCTGTCCATCAACCATGAAGGCTCGCCACTCTCTTGTCTCTGGCGGGCCTTCAGTGGCATAAATATATCCACGACGTGCAATTTATGCTCAGCTTCAAAGCAGCAATGCCGGCTCCGGCTCGTGTTTATCCACCGGTTTTTCTGAAACGCTCTCATTTCTCCTGTAATTTCGCGAGACCAGGTCCGCGACCAGCGGAAAGGTCGTAAGGATGCCGACAGCCAGCAGCGTCATGCCGATCGATCTTCGCTGCTGTCGCGATAATCGATCAGCCAATAAAAGACCCGCGCCTGCTCCCAGCGCGGCGCGGGTACCCGCGATCAGTCCCAGTTGTGGCAGCGAAATGGTTTTTTCAAACATGACATACCTCCATCAAAATGGATTCATTGAAGTGAAGGCCCGTGCAGATGAACCAGCGTGACCGACCCGCGCGCCGGTTCAATCTGCAAATCGACCTGCCCATCCGGGCGATCGGCTTCGCGAATGTAAAGCGGCAAATCCACCGTATGAGTCACATGGTTGCTGCCCGGCTGGCCCGCGCTGATGGATAGCGCATTGGGCCGACTGCCCTTCGTATCAAAACTGATGCCTTGAAACGGCAGTTCATTGGCGACGATTTGCGGCCCGTTCTCGCCGGCGAGCACCTCGATGGTCGCAGGCCAATCCAAATGATCCTGCGTGAACTGCTGCGAAAAATCGACCCATTCCTGCTCGGGAATTGTGCGTGTTTTTAAGACATCATTGTTCATGATTGAAACCTCGTACATGTACGCCCCCACTGACAATTAATTTTAGCCGTCACGATCTTGTGGTCTGCCATTTAACGGCATTTTCAGCACTTTTCGGGTAATATTCGTAGTAGATTCACTTAAGTGATTTGCGCGGGCACGCCATTTTTTAGCCCGGCCGCTCGCGGCCGGAGGTGAAATTCCATCCGGCCGCAAGCGGCCGGGCTAAAAAATAATCAGACCTTCTACCCCATGAAGGCTTCGACCATTCCCTCAGGTCTTCGCGGCCGTGAAAGCCGCCACCAATATCTCGGATGTGAGTTTCATCGGGGCAGCAACCACGCCGGTGTATTCGCCGCCGACGCGCATTGATTTACCTTGGGAACTGGCGAACTGCGTTGTGTACAGGAGATAGCGTGTCTTATCGATTTGAATTTTCACGAGGAACTGTTCGCCTCGCGACAGCGTGGCCCCGGTTTGAAAACCAATGCCTTCACCCGAGCAGTCGATCATCTGCCCTTCGGTGAATTTCCATTCCTTGGCCAGCCTGCAGGGAAGAACCTCTATTTTTGCGGTACAAGGTACTCTTTCCTCACGGCGCCGCTGAGGCGTTGTTGTTTCAGTTGGTTCTGCCATAATTACATGACTGTACAATAATTCATGTCCCGTGTCGTTGCCGGATCGGTGAAATTTCAACGTTTATCGAACAGCCCGATCGGGCAACCGCACGGAGGTGCAACTGGCCATTCATCCCAGAGCCGCTCAAAACACGCTCGTAGCATCGTAATGAAAGTCTTCGCCAGTGCAACTATTACACAATGACCTGCCATAGGGGAATGCCCGCCCAACCATGGACGGCAGTCGATATGAAGTTCGGGGGAGGGGGTACTGGGTCAGTTTGAGATGGGCTCATTACCGAAGTTCGATTCAAACAAATACGGATGCGATGCCGTTCACTTTAGCGAACATTTGACGCTATCTGTCGACAAATCCGCTTGTCCAACTCGTCACATGGCGCGCACTTTTGTGCAGTTTCTGAGAGCCTTGAGAAACGGATGGAATTTTGGATTTGGGATTTCGGATTGCGGATTTGCGAATTGGAGTTGCGCGAAATGAGTCGGCATGGCGCAACAAAGGAGCCGCGGGTCACTGGATCTTCGTCATTCGGATTTCGTCATTGATTCGTCATTCAGATTATAGTCATTCGTCATTGGGATTTTGTTGGTCATTGGGACTTGGCCATTGGTCATTAG
>DASZXJ010000181.1:0-8853 GCA_035545895.1 Tepidisphaeraceae bacterium
AAGCGCGGTATTTCGGGGATTCTTTGGGAGGACCGTAAATCGGGGGTTATGTACCGGACGCAATTGGCTAATCGCCGATTGCGTCCGCTTTCTTTATTTGGCCTGGACGCGCAATCCGTCGTAGGCCAGGCGCATGTTGACGGGCAACATCTGGTTCGTCTCCTCGTGGCTCAATTGATGTCCGATATGCGTGAACCACGTTTGCCTGGCGCTGATTCGAGTGGCCGCTTCAACCGCCTGCGCCACGGAAAAATGACGCGGATGCTCCTTCTGAGCCAGCGCATCCAGAACAAGCACATCCAGCCCCTTGAGCAGTTCGAAAGAAGATTCAGGGATTTCACTCACATCCGTGCAATACGCCAGGTCGCCGACTCGAAAACCTAGAACAGTCATATCCCCGTGCAACAGCGGAATGGGCGTCCAGGTCTGGCGGGCGATCTCAAAGGGCCTTTCTATGAACCGCTTGACCAGATGGGGACGAAAATCGCGAACATCGACGTCGAGCGACCGAAATGCGTAGCTGAAGGTCTTATCCAGTGCTTGAAATGTTTTGGCATCGGCCCAGACATCAATCGGGCCTTTTTTGATCGCGTTAAACCGCCTTACATCGTCCAACCCGAAAATATGATCGGCATGAGCATGCGTAAAAACGATGGCGTCGATCATGTCGATTTGATTGCGCAGGCACTGGTGGCGAAGCTCCGGAGTGGCATCGACCAACACGCGGCTGCCGTTGTATGAGATCAGAACGCTGGGCCGATCGCGGCGGTCGTGCGGGTCGGAACTCGTGCAGACCGGGCAATGACAGCCGATCATCGGAACGCCGGCGCTCGTGCCGCTGCCTAGGAATAGCAGCTCAATTACAGCCATATTCAATCGTTATAGGCGACAATAGCCGGCGGTCAACGACCGCCGAACACCCTCACCAGCGTTGATCGGGGGCAATTATCCGTTTTCCGCTTTGTTCCCAAGCCTCAAACCATTATTATTCCCCCGGCGTTGGTTTGAGAGACGGGGAGCTAGGGACTCCTCGCATGTTTGATCGTTACGAGTTGAACGGGATATACGACGAAATGTTCGCCGGGGCGAACTCCCCGCGCGAGCATTACCGCCCTCTCGTCGAAGACCTTCGGGAACTAGGCGCTGAATCCATGCTCCGTCGCCGGCGCATGGCGGATGTCACCTTCCGCAATCAGGGAATCACCTTCACCGTTTACTCCGATCAGACCGGCGTCGAAAAAATATTTCCGTTCGATATCGTCCCGCGAATTATTCCTTCCACCGAATGGACCCAGATCGAAAAAGGGCTCGTCCAGCGCATTACCGCGCTCAATATCTTCTGCAAGGACATCTATTCCGATCAGAAAATTCTCAAGCAGCGGATCATCGACCCTGAACTGATATACGGCGCGAAGATGTTTCGCCGCGAAATGCTTGGAGTGACCGTACCGAAGGATATTTATATTCATATCTGCGGCACGGACCTGATCCGCGATTCGAATGGCGGCTATCTGGTGCTGGAAGACAATGGCCGCACGCCCTCGGGCGTTTCGTATGTGCTGGAAAATCGCGCGGTGATGCGGCGAATTTTCCCCCAGCTTTTCAGTTCATATCGCGTCCGCGGCATCGAGAATTACCCCGCCAATCTTCTGCAGACACTGCGCTGGTGTGCACCGCCGCATGCGGATGATCCGACCGTTGTGATTCTGACGCCGGGCGTATTTAACTCGGCCTATTTTGAACATTCGTTTCTAGCGCGGCAGATGGGCGTCAGCCTGGTCGAAGGGCGCGACCTGGTGGTGGACAACAGCTTCGTTTACATGCGTACGACGGCTGGCCTGCGAAGAGTGGACGTGATCTATCGTCGGCTGGACGATGATTTTCTGGACCCGCTTTGTTTTCGGCCGGATTCCGCGCTGGGCGTCGCGGGCCTGATGAACGCCTATCGCTGCGGTAATGTCACGCTCGCCAACGCCGTCGGCCCGGGCGTGGCGGATGATAAGGCCATCTACCCGTTTGTCCCCGACATGATCAAGTATTATCTGGGCGAAGACCCGATCCTGCCCAACGTCCAAACCTATGTTTGCGCCCGCGAAAATGATCGCGGCTATGTCCTGGATCATCTGCATGAATTGGTAGTGAAATCCACCAACGAATCGGGTGGATACGGCATGCTCATGGGTCATCAGGCCTCGACCAAGGAACGCGAAGCCTTCGCTGACAAGATCAAGTCCGATCCGCGGAATTTCATCGCACAGCCGGTTGTGCAATTGTCACAGCATCCGAGCATGATCGAAGACAAATTTGAAGGTCGCCGGATCGACCTCAGGCCTTACATTCTGTTTGGCCAGAAGGTCGTCGTCATGCCCGGCGGATTGACTCGAGTGGCGCTGCGAAAAGGCAGCCTCGTGGTCAATAGCTCGCAGGGCGGCGGATCGAAGGATACCTGGGTATTGGAAGACGGCGACTGATCGCTGCTTTGATTGAATGATGCCTGTGAATAACGAACCCATTCCGATTGATGCCGCCGCGATCGAATCGCCGCTCGCCGGGCCTGTCCTGGCGCGCGATGCCGATGCCAGCTACTGGATGGCCCGCTATGTCGAACGCGCCGAACACGTTGCGCGATTGCTGCTGGTCAACAGCGAAGCGCTGATCGACGTCGGCGACGTTGCCGCTCCGCTGCTGCAACAGCACTGGCAGTCCGTGCTTCAAATCATGAACGTGGAATCGATCCCCGACGGAGACGATCCCTATTCGTTGCGCATCACCGAAGAACTGACGTTCAATACCAACAGTCCAAACAGCCTGATTTCCTGCCTGACTCGCGCTCGTGAAAACGCGCGAGGCATTCGGGAAGTCATCTCCTCGGAGATGTGGGAGCATCTCAATCTGCTGTACTGGACAATCCGCTCGACCGAAACGCGAACGGCCTTTGAAGAATCGCCCGACCAGCTTTATCGCCAGATCATCAACGGATCGATGCTCTTTCAGGGCCTGACCGACCAGACCCTGATTCACGGCCAGCGATGGCATTTCACGCAGCTTGGAAAATATTTTGAGCGCATATCCGTGACCTGCCGGATATTGCAGGCGAAATACGAATTGCTTCATGGCGCGGATGTTTCCGCCGACACCCCGCTGAGCAATCTGCACTGGACGACGTTATTGAGTTCGTGTGGATCGATCGAGGCATTTCGCCGGACATACTCGGGTGAAACCGACCCGTTGCATGTCGCGCAGTTCCTGGTATTGGAAAAGGATTTCCCGCGTTGCATCCGCTATTGCGCGCATCAGGCGTATGAGGCGATCACCGCGATCCGCGGCATCGTCAGGCCTCATTCTGTCGATCCGACCGAACGGATTCTCGGCCGGCTTGACTCTCAGTTGGAATATGCCCAACCATCCGAACTTCTCGAACATGGATTGCCCAATTATGTCGGGCAAATCATGGAGAATATCGCGCAGGCTGGAATTTCCGTGCTCCGCTCCTTTTTCCTACACTGAACTGGTGACCTATGCTTTTGCGAATCACGCACGAGACTGACCTGTCCTACAACGACCTGATTTCCGAGTCCGCCATGGAATTGCGCATGGCGCCGAGGCAGGAATCGGACCAGCATCGCCTGTCATTCCAATTGGCCATCGGACCAGCCGCCACCGTCACCAGCTATTTTGACTGGCTGGGCAATACGGTTCACACGTTTACGATTAATCCGTTCCATCAGCAAATTCGGATCGTGGCGACCAGCGTCGTGGAAACCGACCGTGAAGTGCCGGATATCTGGAGCCTGGCCGACATATGGCCGGTTTCGCGCCATTTGATCGATTATTCCTGCTACGACTACCAGCAATTCGGCGGGCCGATCATCGATTGCCCGCAATTGCGCGATTTGGTCGCCTCCCTGCGCCCTCGTGAAGGGGCAAGCCTCGGCAAGCTCTGCCTTCAGATCATGCAGCTCGTCGATTCAAAATTCACTTACGAAAAAGGCGTAACGACTGCCGCCAGCCCCATCACCGAAATCCTCGAACATGGCCGCGGCGTTTGTCAGGACTTTACCCATCTGATGATCGCCATCGCGCGGGCATTGGGAATTCCCGCGCGATACGTCAGCGGATTCGTGCATCGCGACGGCGAACGCACGCGCGGCTGGGCGCAGACGCACGCCTGGTGCGAACTGCTCATTCCCTCTGTCGGCTGGATTGGGTTTGATCCGACGAATAACTGCCTGATCGGCCGCAACATGGTGAAAGTCGCCATCGGACGCGATTTCCGCGATGTGCCCCCCAATCGCGGCGTCTATCGCGGAAAGGCCGATGAATCGATCCACGTCGGCGTCGATATCGAGGAATTGCCGACCATCCCCTCGGCTCTGGTCGCTGAGCGATACCATTCAATCGACCTGGCGGTATATACCCAGCGACGGCTGGCCGATGCCCAGCTCGTCGCACAGCAGCAGGAACAGCAACAACAGGAAATCCGCCAGCAGCAGGAACAACAGCAACAAACCAGGAACATATAAATTCGCATTTGATTTTTTGTCCATCATCCTTCATCCTTCGCCCGTATGACTTATTGTCTTGGAGTTGTCACAAAACACGGCTTGGTCATGGCCTCGGACTCGCGCACCAACGCGGGTTACGACCAGGTCAATACCTGCCGCAAAATGTACACCTTTCAGCAGCCCGGGCAGCGCGTGTTCGTACTGCTGACGTCAGGTTCGCTCTCGTGCACGCAATCGATCATCACGCTGTTGAAGCGCGAGTTCGAAGCCGGCACGGGCCTGGCGGAAGTCACATCCATGTACGATGCGGCCCGAATCATCGGACAGACCGTCCGGGCGGTATCGGAACTCGATCGCGCTGCGCTGGAAAAGGACAACTTCCATTTCAACGTCAATGTCCTGCTCGGCGGGCAGATCAAGGGCGATTCGCCGGAGCTTTTTTTGATCTATCCGCAGGGTAATCCGTTGCAGGCGACTGAGGAGAGCCCCTATCTTCAAATCGGCGAAACCAAGTACGGCCGGCCGATCCTGGATCGCGGCATCCGCTTCGACAAAACAACGCTTGAAGATGCCGCCAAGTACGCTCTGCTCTCGCTCGACTCGACCATGCGATCCAATGTCACCGTTGGACCGCCCATCGATTTGCTGGCGTATAACGTCGATGCGCTGCAGATCACCCACCAGCGGCGATTCATGGCCGACGACCCGGACCTGCAAAAAATCCGCACGCGCTGGGAACAGGCCCTGCGGCAAGCCGTGCAGCGCCTGCCGACGATTCGTTTTCGCGTGGCTCCCGGCGCATCCGAGCCCGCGCCAACTTCAGACGCCCATGTCGATCAGGAATCGATCGAACTCGTGGAGACATCCGACCCGTCCGCCGCCCAGGCCGAGCAACCGTCGCAAAAACAGGCGCGTTAACAGCCGGAATTATGGGATCAGCACGATCTTGCCCAAAGCCGTGCCTTCAATGATTTCGTGATGCGCCAGCGCCGCCTCCGCCAGCGGAATTCGCTTGCCGATGATCGGCTTGAGCGATCCGACGCGCAGCCCCGCGTTGAGAGCTGCGTGAATCTCCGCCAGATCATCGTTGCGGCTTCCCAATACGCCGATGATCGTGCCTTCCGTGCGCATCAGATCGCGCGGATTGACCTGCACCGTGCCGCGGCTGCCGACGACGACAATCACGCCGTTCTTCGCCAGCACCGTCATATCCTTGCCGAGATTGACGTTGGCGAGCATTTCAATAATCACGTCCGGACCGCGTCCGCTGGTGAGTCTCATCAACTGGTCGAGATAGTCCGGCGATTTGTGATCCAGCGCGTGCGCGGCTCCCTGCTCTTTGATCAGCTTGCGTCCTTCTTCCGTACCGCCCGTGCCGATGACCGTGATGCCATTGGCCACTGCCAGTTGCACGGTCGCAATTCCCACTCCGCCGCTGGCGCCGTGGACGAATACGCTCTGCGATGCGCGGGCCTTTGCCTTGTGAAACAGCGCCCGATACGCGGTCGAATAGGGAACATGAATGGCCGCCCCCTGCTCAAACGACACATTGTCAGGCAAAGGCATGCACTGCTCGACACGGCACAGCGACCGCTCGGCATATGCGCCCGAAACCGTGCCAGTCGTATAGACTCGATCGCCCGGGCGAAAACGCACGACCTCCTCGCCGACCGATTCGATCACGCCCGCAGCATCTGTGCCCGGCGTATAAGGCAGCGACGGCTTGATCGCGTACGTGCCGCTGCGGATATACGTCTCAACCGGATTCACGCCGATTGCCTTGATCCGAACCACCACCTGCAGCGTGCCCGGCACCGGATCGGGCTGCTCCACCAGTTTCATGACCTCAGGTAAACCAAATTCTTGAACACGTATGGCCTTCATAGATTCTCTTTTAGCGAATCGTCGTCGTTCCGCCACTCAGAAAATTCCTAACTTGCGGATTGCTGATAAATTCGCTGAAAAATCCCATGTCCACAGCGTTAAGGTTGTCCAGCCGCTGAGTCGTTTCCGCCGGCAAATCCAGCGAGAGCGCCGCCAGATTGTCCTGCAAATGTTATCGGAGAAATACGTAACCCCGACCGGCCAAGCAAGCGATACTGTTCAATGTTGCCGCCATGGATCGATCCTTTTTCGAAAGTCGCTTCCTGAGGTTAGGTCAAAGATTGAACGACGTCGAGAGAAGAAAAGAATGAGCCGCGCCCCAACCAGCGTATTCAACCGCCGCAGCCCTGTGGCAGCGAGAAACGGATCGTAAACGCATTTCTGACGCCGCTATTCAACGAAGATGACGGCATGCGCGGGACATTCCACAAAAACCAATGTCGGTATTTACATCGGCCGCACATAATTGGATTAAATGAGCAGTGGAACCGACGATTGGACTCTGTTGCGGCAATATGTCGATGCCGGTTCGCACGATGCATTCAGGCAGATCGTGCAACGCAACATCGATCTGGTCTACTCCGCGGCTTTGCGTCAGGTGGATGACGAGCACCTCGCCGAGGATGTCACGCAGGCGGTGTTTCTACTCCTCTCGCAAAAAGCTCATACACTTCGTCAGGGCACGGTACTCGCGGGCTGGCTGCATACCACGGCCCGATTTGCGTCAGCCAATGCTCGCAGGGCGGTTCATCGACGTCGTCACCATGAACAAAAGGCGGTTGACATGTCCCGGCAAACTCAGCAAGAACCAGACGACTGGTTGGAAATTGCTCCCACGCTGGATGAAGCAATCGGACGACTTTCTCGCCAGGATGGAAACGCCATCCTGCTGCGATTCTTTCAAGGCAAGTCGCTGGTGGAAGTCGGCGCTGCGCTCGGAATTTCAAAGGCAGCCGCTGAAAAACGCGTCAGCCGGGCGATCGAAAAACTGCGGTCAATGCTACGCAAGAACGGCATCGTGGCGTCCTCGGGACTTGGGTCGATTCTGGTCGATCATGCGATCCAGGCGACACCAGCTTCGACTGTTTTCAACACAGTTTCGGGTGTTGCAGCAGGCCGAGGAACTCCGATTGCCGAGCAGACTCTACGCGCGATGATTTGGAGCCAGGTCAAGCTTGTGGCTGGATGTGCCGTGAGCTTGATTATTATCCTGAGCCTTGGAATTAAAATAATCTCTCGCGTCGTGGCCGCCAATTCGTCTGGGTTGGGAACTCAACTCGCCAGCACCCAAACCGCCTCCAATCGTTCGTCAAATCCGGCCGATCTTGCCACGGCGCCGGCGGACCGGACGAAACTCGCCATATTGCAAAAAGTTCGTGATCTTCGCGCCGCGATTTTTCGAGCCAACGTCAGCGGTCACGGTGTGGCGGAACTTGAATACACCGATTTTGAAACCGAAATTCAACGCGATCCTCCAGTGGGCGTTTCTCCAAAGAAATCGCTGGCATCGCATAAAGTTCAGTTCGTATTTTCGGGAAATGATTTCCTTTTAACTGGAACGGACGCTTTCAATTCCGATGCACGGATGGTCAAAGGTCAGGAAGAAACACGCTATTACGCGGGCCGACCAGATTTCCCCGCACCACGCGCAGTCAGCATCCAGAAATTCACCGGCCCCGTTCTTTATGACCCCAATCTAAGCAAATGGACATTTATGGAAATTGCCGGCTTGCCTGCGAACCTGAGGGACCGCACGGAAGATGAATCCCTGTCCTTCGAATTCCTTGGCAGGAACCCAAGAGTGAGCGTGAGCGAAAATGCCGAGATCGTGCATTTGACCATCGATCTGGGTGAACAGCAGCCTCCGAGTGGCGCACCCATTCACGAACGGTATATCGTGGACTTCGATCTCCGTCATGGCGGGATGATTAAGCATTATCACATTGACAGCAAACGCAGCCTTCGCGGGCAGAAGCTTGATACTTCGGAGGACTGGACCATGAGTTGGAAAGAGTCGGCGGGACACATCGTGCCCGCAACTCGAATAGTCGAAGCATTCATTAAACTGGATGGAAAGCTGAGTAATGGCGGCAAGAATCGCATCACCTTCCAAACCTTTTTGATCGAGCCGGTCGATGTGCAAAATGAAATAACGATCGCCAAAATGCAAATCCCACCTGGCACCCGTGTGGCCAACCACATTAGCAATTCGGATTGGACATACTCCGAAGCGCCGCCGGGAAGGTAGTCGAACGCGGCCCTGCGGGCCGCCGCTAAACGGGGTTGGATTCGCGACAACGCCGGAGGGACCGCGGGAAATGTGCAGATGCGCGAAAATTCAGCGCATTTCATCGACCAATCCGCTTGTCCGATTCGTCATATGGCGCGCACTTTTGTGCAGTTTCATGGAGCCTACAGACAAGAATTTGATCCACAGATTTCACAGATGACACAGATTAAGAAA
>DASZXJ010000182.1:0-2503 GCA_035545895.1 Tepidisphaeraceae bacterium
CCCGCGACCGGGCTAAAAAAGAGGCGATGAATTTTCATTTCTTATTCTCCTTCTCCTTGTCCATTGTCACACGCGCAACCCGCGCCAACAGTAGATACGGTCGATTTCCAACAAATCTTAACCATGAAATAAAGATTTGCAGCGCCGGTCAGACCCTGACGGGGACAGCCAATCGGCGTCGATCGATTGCACGGGCGCAAATCGCGGCGATTTTGGACTCGACCAAAATCGATTATATCGAGCAAGCGAGGATGGGCTCAGGCTCATTTCCGCTGTGCATCCAGCGGCGGCCATCGATGTCGATCAACTTATCTGCTCCTGCCGGGCCCCAGGAGCCGGGTCCATACGATTCGGGAAGATCGGTTGATTGCTGCCAGCCTTGTTCGATCGGATCGATGACTGCCCAGGCCGCTTCGGCTTCGTCGCCGCGGATGAACAGCGTTTGGTCTCCGACCATTGCGTCGTAGATCAGCCGTTCGTACGCCTCGGGCGGCTCGGCATGAAACGCCGTCTTATAGAGGAAGTCCAGCGCGACGGATTGAATGTTCATTTGCCCGCCGGGCACCTTGCCGTTCAGTCGCCAGCTCATTCCCTCTTCCGGCTGAACGCGAATGATCAGGTCGTTCGGAAAAACCGGCGACTGACATTGTTTTTGAAAAAGCGTCAACGGCGGCGAACGGAACCGCACAACCACTTCGCTGAGCTTTTCAGTCAGGAACTTTCCGGTTCGCAGATAGAACGGCATGCCGCTCCATCGCCAATTGTCGATGAAGAGCTTGAGGGCTACAAACGTTTCGGTTTTCGAATTCGGGGCAACGCCCGCCTCCTTCAAATACCCCTGCGTTTTCTGGCCATTGGCTTCGCCGGCACCGTATTGGCCGCGTATGACCAGATCATCCACCTGATTGGCACGAATCGGGCGCACCGATTTATAGACCTTGACCTTCTCGTCGCGAATGCTGATCGCATCCAGCGCCACCGGCGGCTCCATCGCCACCAATGCCATCAGTTGAAAAATGTGGTTCTGCACCATGTCCCGCATCGCGCCGCTGCGGTCGTAATAGCCGCCACGCGAGCCGACGCCCAACGTTTCGCTCACGGTGATCTGAACATGATCGATATATTTGTAATTCCAGATCGGCTCGAAGATGGCGTTTGCGAATCGCATGACCATCAGATTCTGCACTGTCTCTTTGCCAAGATAATGATCGATTCGGAAGACCTGCGATTCATCGAAATACTTGTGCAGGAGCGTGTTCAGATTTTTCGCGCTTTGCAGATCACGCCCAAACGGTTTTTCAATGATGATGCGCTGCCATCCCTCGCCCTGGGCTGAAGTATACTCATGCTTGTTGCATCCCAGGCCGTTGATAATTGGTTCGAATGTGTTCGGAGGCGTGGACAAATAAAAGAGTCGGTTTCCTGCTGCGCCGTGGGCGGTGTCCAGTTCCCGCAACTTGGCGGCGAGATTCTTGTGTGCTGCTGCGTCGCCATAATCTTCGCCGGATACATAGTAGGTTGCCTTCTCGACGCGCTCCCAGACCGCCGGATCAAACGGTTTGGATCGGATGAACTTCTGAAGTGCTTCGCGACATTCCTTGCGATAATCCTCATTGCTCATGTCCGTTCGGGCAAAGCCAATGAGCGAGAAATGGGGAGACAGCAGTTTTTCCCTCGCCAGTTCATAGAGCGCTGGAATGAGTTTTCGCTTGGCCAGATCGCCGCTCGCGCCGAAGATCACCAGTGCACAACTGTTTGGCATGGACGCACAGCCTATTGCGGCCGCAAGGAAAAGCAACCAAATCGAGCAGCGGACGCGTCGTTTCACGGTTATGATTACCGAACTTTGCCCGAGGAACCCATGAGCCCTGCAACCATTCGGCCGGCTCGCCAGGACGACCTGCCCGCCATCAACGACATTTACAATCACTTCGTCCATATCTGCACGTGCACGTATCAGGAACAATCCGAGACAATGGAAAGTCGCCAGAATTGGTTTGCCCGACACGGTGAGAGGCATCCGGTGATTGTGGCCGAGCAGGACGGTCGAGTCGTCGGCTGGGGATCGCTTTCTCCTTTGCATGGGCGTTCTGCCTATCGATACACCGTTGAGGATTCGGTTTACGTGCATCACGGCGCTCAAGGCCGCGGCATTGGATCGATGCTTTTGCAGGAATTGATTGATCGCGCCCGGACCATCGGCCACCACGTCATGATCGCCAGTATTGACTCAGCGCAACGCGGCAGCCTTGCACTACATGCCCGCTTTGGATTCCAGGAAGTCGGACATCTGCACGAAGTGGGCTTCAAGTTTCAAAAATGGCTCGATGTGATTTACATGGAGCTATTATTGCAGCCAGGCTAGAGCGGTTTTCAGGTCAGTGTACACAGTAGCCGCATTTCTCGAACCATCCCTTTGCATCGGCAGCCGTGACGCTGGCGAAGCCGTGGGCTGCGGCCAGTCCCAATGCTGCGCCGGTTCGCGGTTCGGCGCTGACCAAGT
>DASZXJ010000183.1:0-8550 GCA_035545895.1 Tepidisphaeraceae bacterium
AGAACTCAAGGCAATGGACCAGTTTGAGATGGGTTCATTTTTAGCCCCACCGCTTGCGGCGGGTTTTTCGAGCGCCAAACCCGCCGCAAGCGGCAAGGCTAAATGGCTTTTTATTGAATTTTTCAGATATTTTACCTAACATAATGCTAACTCAATCCGACGGGTGGTAATGTGCGGATGAGCATGGGCCAATCAACTTTCCCGGGGTTTTTTATGCTTAATTCATTCCAACTCGGCAAGCTTCAATCGGCGACTCTCTTGGCGACCGATGATTTGCGGCTGCGAATGTCGCAAACTGTCGCAAATTGTCCCAAAATGTCACCCGATGCTCGAAATGGCAAAACGAACCCACCAACCCCGCCGAACAAGGCCAAACCCTTGGCCCCACGACAGTTGGCAGCGGCCGCGCTGCTGCTGTCCGGAGCAACCGTTTCCAATACCGCGCAGCAGCTCGGAATCGATCGGCGAACGATTCTGCGATGGAAAAAAGACCCTCGCTTCCAATCCGAAGTCTTCAGACAAGCGGATCGATTGGTGCCCGTTCGTGCCGCAAACCGCAAAACAATGATATGAGCACCGTTATCGAAATCAGCTTTAGCCACAGAGAACACAGAGGACACAGAGAACAGTGCGCGCAAATCCAGAGCCACAAAGACACGAAGAGCACGAAGGAAGCACGAAGAATTCTTGAAACAATTTGTCTTGCTTCTTTCTTCTCTGTGACCTCTGTGGCTAAATCTCTCCCTTTTCCCCTTCATGCTTTCTTCGTCTCTTCGTGGCTTCGTGACTCCGATTTTTGTCCCAATTTGTCCCAGAATGTCACCAGCTTTTCTCAATTATTCAAAACGAACCCATCGCAACGGAAAGGATGAAAGCGGAAGGATGAACGGTGAACGGGGAAACGAATCGAGCGCATGCGCACTGTCCAAGCCAAAGGTCCTGGGCCTTTGGTTGGTGAGTCTGATCCTGCTGTTGCTGTTCATCGGAAGGCCTCCGGTGACTCGTACGCAGGAAGCCCGTGTCCTGGAGACCAGCCGGCAGATGCTGGGGACCAGCGTTCAGGGATGGTTGATTCCGCACATCAACGGCAAGCCGCGCCTGGAAAAGCCGCCGCTTTCCTATTGGATGACCGCAACGGCGTATTCGTTATTCCGTGTCGGTGAAGGGATTGGCCGAATTCCGGTGGCGATCATCGGATGGCTAACGCTGGCGATTGTATATGTGATCTCAAAACATGCGTTCGGATTTTCACCCTCGCCCGGTACGCCGGGAGAGGAACGGGGTTCTCTCCCGGCGTACCGGGCGAGGGGACAAGAGGCGCAAAAGATCGCGTTGTTTTCTTGCGCATCTCTTCTGGGCAGTTATATTTTCTTCCGTCATGTACGCCTGGCCGAAACCGATGCACCGGCCATGCTGTTTGTCACCATCGCGATTGGCGCGATCTGGCGAAGCGCATCCGATCCTCGAGCGCGGTGGTTTCATCTCGCCGCTGCCGCGATGGGCATGGCCATCATGGCCAAAGGCGCGCCGGCCGTGTTTGCGTTCTTATTTTTCCTGGGATTTTGCGCCATCGAGCGCCGCTGGGATTTGCTCCGCCGATTTGTGCGCGTTGGGGCGCTGGTCACATTCCTGGTGATTGCCCTGCCCTGGTTTGTTTACATCGGCGTCACTCTGGGATTCGGCACATTCCTCTTTGAACTGCGAAACACCAGCGAAGGCGGAAACCACTTCGATTGGCCGACCATTTACATCCCATACATTTTTGCAGCCGCCGCCCCATGGTCGATTTTGCTTCCATTTGCACTGTACGATGCGATCAAGAACTGGAAAACAGTCGCGGACGTTCGTATCACGTTGATCTGGTTCCTGGCCATCCTCGTGCCGCTTTGCATCAACGGCAACAAGCAGATTCATTACCTGTTGATGCTCATGCCGCCAACGATGATATTGATCGGCTGGCGAATCGCCCGGTTCAAAATGGAAATTCAAAAGCCGTTCATCGCCCTGCTGGCGATCGTGCCGCTGTTCATGCCGATCATTGTCGGGGTCGTGATTCCCTCGTACATTCGTCATAACCCGCGAACGACCGCCGCCCAGATCGGGCAACTGGGCGCGAAATCGTATATTTTCTATGGGCAGAACGTGAGCCTGACTCTTTGTTTCAATCTCCGCAGCGCCATTCCATCGGCCGTCGATGAGAAGCAGTTGCTGCAAATGTCCTCACCGGGCACGATCGTCATTGCGCAGACAAAGAACGCCACCGCGCCTCCGCCGTTGCCGTCGCAGTTTGTGCATCGGTTGCAGGTGGCTTGCGAAGACCAGCTATTTGACTGTTACGAGTTCGAACCCAACCCATGAACGCCCGTCATTTAATTCGAGGCCCGTTTCTTCTCGCGATCGCGCTGGGGACGTTTCTGCCGTTCATCGGATTGCGCGACATCGTGATCTCGCACGAGGCCCGCGTCGTGCAGGTGGCCCGGCAGATGGCGGAATCAGGCTGGCCCTGGAATGCGCAGCATATTGACGTGCCGCAAACCGAACTGGTTGATCTCCCCGAAGGCAAGCGCCTGCGCAGCCGCGCGGACGGTGCGACGATGAACGTCAACCCCTGGATCATTCCGATTCTCAACGGCGAAGTGCGATTGCAGAAACCGCCTCTGCCCTATTGGTGCTCGGCCACCTTGTTCCGTCTATTTGGCAACGGCGAAGGAATGTCCCGCCTCGTGCCCGCCATTCTCGGGGCGCTCGGCGTCTTGTTCATGTGGGATTTGGCCCGCATGCTCATCGGTCGCGTGGGCGCGTGGTATGCCGGGCTGATCTGGTTCTCAAGCTATTTCATCGTCGATGAATTCCGCAAATCGATGGCTGACCCGTATTTGGCGTTTTGTACGCTGGCGGCAATATGGGCGTGGGCGCGTTCCGCCAAAAGCGGCGGCAAACCGATCTGGCTGATGTTTTTTTACGCGGCCATCGGGATTTCCGTACTCGCCAAGGGGCCGATCATTTTCGTGTTCGTCCCGGTCGCGGTTCTGGGCTATCGCATCTATTACGGCCGCCGCCGAGGCAATCGGCCACTGAAATCCGCACTCATCGCTCACGCGGTCGGCGTTCTGATCTTCGTGCTCATCGCTGCGCCGTGGTTCATCATTGTCTGGAAAAGCGTGCCCAATGCCCTGGAACTATGGCGATATGAATCGATCGGTGAACTATCCGACAACGTCGAAAAGGCGCGCGGCTGGTGGTTTTACCTGCCGAACCTTCTGCAAATCTCTTTGCCATGGACGCCAATTTGGTTGATGGGACTAATATTGCCATTTAAGCATCCATCCCGCCGCAGGTTTTTCGGCGTGGCGTGCACGTTCGTCATCGTCCTGATCTTCTCGATATCGAACGTCAAGAAAAACGCCTACCTGCTGCCGCTGATGCCGATCCAGACACTGGTGATCGCCCAGGGATGGCTGTGGCTGACCGCCATGCTTCGCGTTTATAAGCGCAATCGGCCGGTCAGCGTGCCGATGCTGCGAACCACCGTGGCCGCCCTGATGTTTGCGATGTTCATTCAGATTCTGATCAGTGTCGTGCTTCGCGAACAGGACAACAACCGTTCGCCCAAGGACGCGGCTCGTTTCGTGACGCGCCTGATGGAGGAGTCGCCGAACCGGTCGCTGCTGGTTTCAGAATTGGCTGAAGAAGCATCGGTTTATCTGCCGCTGGGTTTGCGCGACTCAAAAAATTCCAGCGAGGTATTATTGATTGCTGATGATCGTCGAGCCGGCCAGGCAGACATTGTCGCCAACCGGATCGCCACTACGCCTGCGGGCAATGTTGTCACAAGAGAAGAATTGCCAATCCCCAACGCCAAAGGCCCGCGATGGAAGGTATTCAAGCTGACGATTGCTCCTTCGAGCGATCCAGGTCAACCGCGATCTGATATCCCAGCACCCGCGACTTCATCCAGCGAATCGCCAGCAGGTCGCGGAAGCTCTTGAACAAGCGATTCCATACGCCGTATTTGCTTTCACCGTGAATCCGGGGATTGTTCGACACGGCGATTTCCGAAACGGTGTACCCTTCCATTTTCAATAGTGTCGGAATGAAACGATGCAGACCCCGATAAAGCTTCATCTTGTCAACGCACTCGCGCTTGAAGCAGCGATAGGTGCAGCCTGCATCACTGATCTGCTCATCCGACAATTTGTTTCGCACCCAGTTGGCGATGCGGGAGCTGATGACTTTGACGGTGTTGTCGCCCTTGGATCGCGATTCAACGCGCGTGCCACAGACGCAATCGACGCCGGTCCTGAGTGCTTCGAGGAACTTGGGAATATCTTTTGGATCGTTCTGAAGATCGGCATCCATCGTCATCACATATTGACCGCGTGCCGCGCGCATGCCCGCGTCGCTGGCAGCGGTCTCGCCGCAGTTGAACTTGAATTTCTGACCGCGCACGCGCGGGTCTTTCGCCACCGTTTTTTCAATCTGCGACCACGAGCCATCCTTGCTGCCGTCATCGGTATAGATCAATTCAAAGGAGATGCCCGCTGGGTCGCAGGCGGCGCAGACCGCCTCGTGCAACAGCGGGACGTTTTCTTCCTCGTTGTAAACGGGAACGACGATGCTCAATGTGGGTTGCTGCATTGTATTTGTGACATGGCCGTCCCGGCCATGCAGGGTGTTCACACGACCGAGACGGCCGTGTCGCGGTTAACTCACCTGTACCGGCCTGCCCCCGCCCGCGGCCGACTCGTACA
This sequence comes from Tepidisphaeraceae bacterium, assembly GCA_035545895.1. Classification (GTDB taxonomy): domain Bacteria; phylum Planctomycetota; class Phycisphaerae; order Tepidisphaerales; family Tepidisphaeraceae; genus DASZXJ01. The sequence goes on from DASZXJ010000183.1 coordinate 4,752, forward strand.
TCGCCAGCACAATCCGCACGGCTTTGCGACATTCAGCACCATCGACCTCGGCATCCTTGCCTGCGGCCCAGGAATCGAAGATGTGCTGAAGGTTGCCCAGATGAAAATCCGTCGGGGGCTGGGGCTGAAGCAATTGCTCATCTTCGGGACGCAGTTCCTTGAACTTGAATTCCTTGATCGCCCCTTCGACCACCGCCGATCCACCCGCCCCGCCGATTTCGATCCGTGCAGGCTTGCCAGGATGCATGGCCGTTGTTCCAACAACCGTGCCGAGCGCTCCATTCTGAAATTGCAACGTGGCCGAGAGACTGTCTTCGACTTCAAGCTGCTGATGCAATCGTCGGGCGGAGATGGCCGAAACACTCTTCACGCCGCCGACCAGCCACTGAAGCAGATCGATCGAGTGGATCGAGTTGTTCATGATCGCGCCGCCGCCGTCGATATCCTTCGTGCCGCGCCAGCTCTGGTAATATTTCGGCTCGCGATACCACAGCACAAACGCCCCCGCCCAGGTAAGCGAACCAAATCGCCCCTGCTCCAGCGCTGTTTTCACCGCGCGATTGGCGGGGTTCCAGCGATTTTGAAATATGCCCGCCAGGCGCACACCGCTCTTTTTCGCGGCCGCGATCATCGAATCGACCCGCTCCAGCGTGATGTCCAGCGGTTTTTCGCTGATGACATTGATCTTCTTCTCAAACGCCATCATCGCGGCATCGGCGTGATAGGCGCTTGGAGTCGCGATGTGCAGAACATCAATCTCCTGCGCGCTGAGCAATGTTTTAAGATCGGGATAGATTGGCGCGGTCGCTTTGTTCTTATCCAGCGACGCCTGCGCCCGGGTCTTATCGACATCACAGACGGCGACCAGCTTGGCGTTGGTCGTCTTTCCCAGCGCGCGCACGTGATGATCGCCGGCCATGCCCGCGCCAAGCAGCGCACAACGAAACGTTTTTGCCTCACTCATTGATATTCTCCACCTCGGAGATGGAATGGTTATTCTTCATCTGTCGCAATACATAGCCGCAACCGATCCAGATCACCGCAACCGCGGCGCCGGCCAGCGCGAGATAACCGGCGCTGTCCATCAGCGAATTCTTCACCAGCCCGGCGCCAATCAGCGTCGCAGGGATCGCTTCGGGAAGCAAGCCGATCAACGTGCCGACCAGAAAATGGTGATGTCGCACATGCGACAGCCCAAGACACGTGTTGGCGAGCATCGCATGGCCGGGCAACTGACGCACGAGAAACACCCCGACAATGCCCTGCTCGTGGATTATCTCCGCCCACTTGCGAAGCTTGGGCCATTTGCGAAGCACCCAGTCGCGCCCGGCCCATCGTATGCAAAGAAACACGACGTAATGGCCAAGCAACGTGCCTGCCTGAACGATCAACAGTCCGATCCAAAAACCGAAGGCCGCGCCACCCGCGGCACAAAGCAGCAGCCGCGGGATGCCGCAAGCCACCAGGATCGCGACCGCAAACGTGCTGACGGGATATACCCAAAGCCCCAGGCTCGTCAGCGTTGCGCGAACTCGCTCGGCGTCGGCGAGCCACGCTCGAATCGGGGTGAGATGCACCACCAGCGCCGCCGCCATGAGCAAGCCGCCGATGAGCAGCACCCGGCCCAGCGCCCCGGGCTTCTTGCGGGTCACGGCGCTGTCGTGGGGCATCGGACCTCGCGAACTGGTCGAAACTGGAGCGCTGTATTCCATGAATGCGAATCTATCGTCGCTACTTCAGGAACTTCCTGATCGCTTCCGCCACCGATTTCACCTCGGCTTCGGTCAGCGTCGGGAACATCGGCAGGCTCAGGATGCGCTTGCAGTAATCCTCGGTACGCGGCAATGAAACCGGCGCGCCATAAAGATCGGTAATGGCCGGCTGAAGATGGTTGGGTACGGGATAGTGCACGCCCGATTCAATGCCCGCTTCCTTGAGCGACCGCGCCAAAGCTTCGCGCTTGTCGTTGTTCTCCAGGCGAATGACGAACATGTGATAAACGCTTTCGGTAACACCGGCTTCATCCTTGGGCGGCAAGGTGATGGCTTTCAAATCCGCCAGTTCGCGGCGATACCACTCGGCAGCGCGACGCCGGCCGGCATTGAGGTCATCCAGCACCTTCAACTGCTCGCGGCCGACAGCCGCCTGGATTTCATTGAAGCGGAGATTGAAGCCAACCTTTTCGTGCAGATATTTATCCTTGCGCCCGTGGTTGCGGAGCATGCCGACCGATTTGGCAATGGCTTCATCGTCAGTCAGGATGGCTCCGCCGTCGCCGTAGACGGTGAGGTTTTTTGAAGGATAAAAACTGAGGGCCGCGTGCGCGCCATAACTGCCGGCGCGCTTTCCTTTGTACTTTGCACCATGAGACTGGGCGCAATCTTCGATGATCCAAAGGCCGTGATCGGCAGCCAGTTTCTTCATCGCATCGATGTTGGCGGGACGACCATAAAGATGCACCGGCAGAATGCCGACCGTTCGTTTGGTGATTTTCTTGGCGGCATCGATCGGGTCGATGGTGTAGGTTTCATCAAGATCGCAGAACACCGGTTTGGCGCCGACGTGGATCATCGGCTCGATGCTCGGAAACGCCGTGAGCGAAGGCACGAGGATTTCATCGCCCGGCTTGAGGTTTTGGGCGATGTGCAGCAGGTGAACCGCGGCAGTCCATGAGGAACTGAGCACGCAGAATTTTCGTCCGAAATAGGCCGCCAGTTCAGCCTCGAACGCTTTGCATTCCTGGCCGAGGATGTAGTTGCCGGATTTGGCGACTTCGAGAATTCGCCGGTCGATGATTTCGCTTTGATGAACGCGCGATAGAGGTATTTTGCCTGCCATGGCTTTTGAACTCCTTAAAGGACGACTGAGATAACGGTGATCTTATACAGATTGACGGCCGGGTAAAGCGCAATGCAAACGCAGAAAAGAAAAGAGTTTAACCACAAAGATCACAGAGGACACAGAGGCGAAGAAACAAACATCAGACCTCCACTCTGTGTCCTTTGTGATCTCTGTGGTTGAACAAAATTTGTCGGCGACTTGGCGGCTCGGCGGTTGCCTTGGATGCATTTACCAATCGAGCGTGCCGCGCCAGGCAGAAGTTAATTCGTCGATGTCAACCGAACATTCCGGACCGCAGACAAGGTTTGGCTCGGCTGTGACGTTGCCCAGAACCTTGATGGCTGTGCCTCGCTGGCCGAGGAGTTTTTCGACATCGGCCAGGCGCTGCGACTGGATTTCAACCAAATAGCGGGCATTGCTTTCGGAAAATGGATCGTCGCATTCGATCGATAGGCCCAGTCCCGACGCAATGCACATCTCGGCAGCAGCCACCAGCACCCCGCCGTCGCTGACATCATGGCAGCTCAAAACCATGCCGCGCGAAATCGCCTCGGCCACCGCTTTGTGCACGGACGCCAGCGCCGGCAGATTCACTGCTTTGGGATAAACCAGGCACAATCGCCCTTCGCGCGGGTCTTTCAAATCCATCGTGACACACTTTCGCACATCCGGGACGACGCCGATTGCGCTGATCAAGAGCGTTCGCGGAATACGAATTACCTGATTCGTTTCGCGATTGGTGAACTGATTGTGCAAGCTGTCCTTGCCGGAAATGAAAGGCGTGTCATACGCCAGCGCCGCGGCACGACAAGCTTCGCAGGCCGAAACCAGCGTGCCCATCGTGATTTCATCATCAACACTGGGCCAGCAAAAATTATCGAGGATTGCAACGCGTGATGGATCAGCACCGACCGCCACCACGTTGCGAATGGCTTCATCAATGGACGCACTGGTCATC
>DASZXJ010000184.1:0-12074 GCA_035545895.1 Tepidisphaeraceae bacterium
TGGGACTTTTGAAACAAACTGAAGATTCGGTTGAATTGGCCATGCTGCATCATACGCGCAGGCGATTGACTGAAATCGGTTGCCCGCCTTATGAAATCAGCAACTATGCAGTTCCAGGGCAGGAATGCCTGCACAACCTGCTTTATTGGACCGGCGGCAACTATATAGGCTTGGGACCAAGCGCCGCATCGCACGTCAACGGTCAGCGGCTGAAAAATCGACCGCATCTGGGTGAATGGGAACAGGCTGTGGATCGCGCGGAATCCGCAACGGGGGAAACCGAGCTTCTGACTGCGGAACAACGTGCCGGCGAACTCATCATGCTCTCGTTGCGACTCACCCAAGGTATAAACTTTTCCGATTATGCCGACCGGACCGGCTTCGACGCTCAAAATAGATACCGGACCTCCATTCATCGCCTGGCGGGGCTTGGGTTGCTGCACGTGGACAACCGGGGGTTTCGGCTGACCGAAGCCGGATTAAACGTAGCAGATTCAATCGCAGCCGAATTTCTCAGTCCTGCCCCCATCTAATCGTCACCTCTTACGCCGTCGATAAAACTCGTGGCAGAGATCAGTACCGGCACGCGCTGTTTTATTCGACCAATCTCGTTTGCTTGCCCGGTTTGACCTGCCTTCGGATCAATCGTAGGTCATGGATCGACCGTGACGTTGGAGGCGAGGAGAGAAGAGAAATGCTCAGCTTTGTCCAAAACTGGCTCGCTCAACGCGCCAATCCGATTGGCGTGGACTTTGGCAGCGACTGCCTGCGCCTGGCGCAGGTTCAATGGGTGGGCGGCGACCACAAGCTGATCGCGGCAGCCAGCGCCGATGTGCCTTCGCACGTCCGTCACGATCCGCAGGCGCGATTTGCCTTTTTCATCGAAACAACCCGCGACCTTCTGGCACAGGGAAATTTTCGCGGTCGCCAGACCGTATTGGCGCTGCCCGCATCATCCATGCACATTCAGCACATTCGCATGGCGAAAATGGACGAAGCCCAGACCCGCAAAGCGCTGGCGTGGGAAGCACGCGGCAAGATGCCCATCGACCCGTCGCAGGCACTGATGCGGCACATGGTGGCTGGGGAAATCTATCACGATCAGGAACCGAAAAACGAAGTGATCGTCATGGCTGCGGCGCGGGAATTTGTCAATCAGCTTCTCGCCAGCGCTTCAAAAGCACGGCTGGACGTGATCGGCATGAACGTCGAGCCCAAGGCGGTCGTCGATTGCTTTTCGCATGTCTATCGCCGCAAGGCAGATGCGGAAACGACCAATTGTTTTCTCGATATCGGATTGACCGCATCGCGGGCAATGATCGCGCGCGGCGGAAACATCCTGTTTGCCCGGACGATTCCCGTCGGCGGATCGCATTTTAACGAAGCGACCGCGCATGCGCTGCGAATCTCGGCGGATGAAGCGAAGCTGCTTCGCATTCAACTGGCGATTTCGCAACCCCCTGCCGAGGAACGACGTCAAAAATCTGAAGTTCCTTTAGCCGAAGCCGCACCTGCCGAGCAGCCCGTGGTCGTCGATCCGATGGCCGAACGAAACGCCGCCGTACAGCAGGCCTGCATGGGACCGTTAAGCCGGCTGACCGAGGAACTGGATCTGTGCCGGCGTTATTACGAATCGACATTTACGCAAAATCCGGTGGATCGCCTGGTGTTTGTGGGCGGCGAAGCGCGACAGCGCGGGCTCTGCCAGCACATTGCCCGCGAACTGGGGCTTGCTGCCCAGCTTGGCGATCCGCTCGTGCGCATGGGCCGGGTCAGCGAAGTGGGAATTGAAAGCGGGATCGATCGCCGCCAGCCCCAGCCGGGCTGGGCTGTCGCGATTGGATTAAGCATGGGACCCGCGCAGAACGAAGAGCAAACCGCCGTTGCCGGCAAAGCCAGCGCTGATGTGAGGGTTTGATCATGGCATCACCAAATGAACTCAGCTTCCTTCCCGACGATTATCTCGAGCGCAAACTCCAGCGGCGGACCAACGTCATTTGCGCCGGCCTGTTCCTGGTCGTGATGGTCGCGATTGGATCGGCATTCACCGTCAGCGAAAAGTCCGTTTCGCAGGCGGAACAGGAAAACGCCCAGGTCACGACGGAATACAGCGCTGCCGCGAAGCGAATCGAACTGGTACAGCAACTTCAGGACAAGCAACGCCGCATGGCGCAACAGGCCGAACTCGCGGCCTCTCTGTTGGAAAAAGTCCCGCGAAGCCATTTGCTGGCGGAGTTGACCAATTCGCTGCCGTCGGGTGTTTCGTTGCTCGATTTCTGGATGGATTCGAAATCGCACGTCGATCCGCTGCCCGTTGCCAAGACCGCATTCGATCAGAAGCGGTCCGACAGCACGGCAACCGTTACTCCGCCCCCGGTCGTTGCCAAGAAATACGACGTGACGGTGAAGGTCACCGGCGTGGCGGGCACGGATGTGCAGGTGGCGCAGTTCATCAACCGCCTGAGCCAGTCGAAATTGCTGAAAGACGTCAACCTGGTCATCAGCGACGAATTCAAGCAAGGCGATACTTCGCTTCGGAAATTTCAGATCGAAGCGATGATCAATCCGGCTGCCCAGGTTACTCCAAACATGGAAAAACCCCGTACGGCCGCGGTTGAGATTCGTGAGAATTAGTGGTGCGTTGCAAAAGTGAATGCGCGCACGATGGAGATGGGATCATGAAATTTGGAATACGCGAACTCATTCTGGTGGGAGCGATGGTCGCCCTGCTGGTCTGTTCGTACTTCTTCGTCTTCGCCAAGTCCAACCAAAAGCGCTTGGCGCTTCAGTCGGATACCGCCGCCAAGCGAACGGCGATGATCAACCTGCAAAAAGCGACGGCAGGCATTGACGATCTGGGCAACAAGATCGACGAATTGCAACGGGCAATCAGTTTCTTTGAAAAGAAACTCCCCGCCGAGAAGGAAGTTGACCAGATCCTCAAGGAAGTCTGGCAGATGGCTGAAGCAAATTCACTCCAGAGCAAACAGGTCCGAACCCTTCGCGCCGAACCGGGCCCGAATTGCAGCGAACAGCCAATTCAGATGAGCCTGGCAGGCGATTTCAATGGGTTCTACGCGTTTCTCCTGCAACTTGAAAAGCTTCCGCGAATCACTCGTGTTTCGCAGATGAAGCTCGAAAAAATCGACGAGCATGATGGAGAAATGACCGCACAACTGACGCTGAGCATCTTCTTCGAGCCCGATGCCGTCTCGGCGAGCGCTCGATAGGAAGCGGAGTAACAGCCATGAGCATGGACAACGAACAATCTGAACTCAACGAGCAACCGCAGGGCGGCGATTCCTCTGCCGGCTACGAGGCCGGTGATGAGTCAATCGTCATGGGCGAGGAAAAACAACCGGTCAGTCGCAGCAGCCTGGTCATGTTCGGCATTCTGGTAATCGGCGCGGCCAGCGTCTATTGCATGTACCGCAAGGCCGGACCCAGTTCCGCCAACGCTGCCGTCGCCGAGCAAAGCGCCGAAGCGGACAAAACCATCAATACTTTTCTCAATGGCGGCGACACGAGCATCCGTTCCATGGAACAATTGCTCAAAAACACCGAGAAGGTCGTTCAGCAGTTTTTAACCTACCCGAGCATCACGCAGGTGCCTTTGAGCGATCTGCGAACCAATCCTTTCAAGCAGCATCTTGAATTGCCCAAGGCAACTGAAAACAACTCGGAAACGATGGACAAACAGCGACGGGAAGAGCAGCGTCTGGCGATCACCAAATCCGCCCAGGGCTTGTTGCTTCAGTCGATCATGTACAGCGAAACACGCCGCGCCTGCATGATCAACAGCTCGATCTATCGCGAAGGGCAGGCGGTGGATGACTTCACGATCGAGAAAATCAGCCCGGCTGCGGTGGTTGTGAAGAACGGCCCCTATCGATTCGAACTGCGGATTCAGAGGTAAATGCAGGAATGTTTGGCAAGCGTACAACCTCGGGAGACGCGGACAAGGCATCAGCTGTCATCGATGCCCCGGTCGAGCAGGAACAGCTCTGGGCTCCCTCCACCGCGCGCAACCGCAAAACGGTCGAGCAGCTTTTGCTTGAGCGCGGGCAAATCAAGGAAGAGCAACTCGCCCAGGCCAAGTCAGTTCAAACGCAGACCCCAGGCAAGACCATTGCCCAGGTATTGCTGACGATGACCGCTGCCAGCGAGGCGCAGATCCTGTCCGCACTGGCTGAGACTTTGGGGCTCGCGTTTGAAACGCCGGAGCGCGCCCAGATTGATCCCAACGCATATGGATTGCTTCAGCCCGATTACATCCGCGCCCGACTGGCGCTGCCGCTCCGGTTCGAGAATGATGCGGTCGTCATCGCTCTGACCGATCCAAACAACGTCTTTCTTCTCGATGAAATCAAGCGCAAGTTAAAGCGGCAGGTCAAAACAGTTGTCACAACGCCGGCCGACATCGTCCGCCTGCTTGAGCAGATGAACAGCACCGCCACCGACGTCAAGGTGGACGAAATCATCAAGGATATGGCCGAGGACGACGTGCAGGTCGTCAAGGAAACTCAGACCGATGATGTCACCGACCTGGCGAAGATGGGCAACGAATCGCCCATCATTCGCTTCGTGAATTACCTGATTTCCGAAGCCACCAAGCAGGGCGCCAGCGATATTCACATCGAGCCAAAGGAAAAATCGCTCAAGATTCGGTATCGAATCGACGGCGTGCTTTTTGAAGCGCTCAATCCACCGCACAACATGCATGCCGCCATGATTTCGCGACTGAAGATCATGGCGAACCTCGACATTGCCGAGCGGCGATTGCCGCAGGACGGACGCATTCGCGCGATGGTGCACGGCCGCAAGGTCGATTTGCGAATGAGTACCCTGCCCACCGCAGCCGGCGAAAAATGTGTGCTCCGCATTCTGGATAACCGATCAATCAACGTCGCCTTGGAAGACCTCGGCTTTTCTGAAAACGAACTGACCATCTGGAAGAATCAGATTGAAGAGCCGCACGGAATTCTGCTTGTGACCGGCCCCACCGGCAGCGGCAAAACGACCACGCTCTATGCTTCGCTGCGTCAGATGGACGGCAACAAGCTGAACATCAGCACGGTTGAAGACCCGGTCGAATACCACCTGAGCCAAGCCAGCCAGGTGCAGGTGCATGACAAGATCGGCATGACCTTCAGCGCGGCCCTGCGGGCACTTTTGCGACAGGACCCGGATGTGGTGATGCTCGGCGAAATTCGCGACAGCGAAACGGCGCGCATTGCCGTGCAAGCCTCGCTGACCGGCCACCTCGTGCTCAGCACGCTGCATACCAATGACGCGCCGGCTTCGGTGACTCGGTTGATCAACATCGGCGTTGAACCTTATTTGATTGCTGCGGCGGTAAATGCAATCCTTGCTCAACGTCTGGTGCGCCGCGTCTGCCAGCATTGCAAGGAGGAACTTGCCCCTTCGGATGAGATGAAGGAATTCCTCACATTGCAGGGTTTTCCATCGGACAAAGTGGTTCGCGGCAAAGGTTGCGACCGCTGTCGAAAGACCGGTTATGCCGGCCGGCTGGGCATTTATGAATTGCTGGTGATGGACGATTCGCTGCGTGATCTTGTGACAAGTAATCCGGATGTAACGCAATTGCGGAAACTATGTCGCGAGCGCGGGCTGGTTCCGCTGCGTGCAGATGGTTTCAAGAAGGTCATGCAGGGGCTAACGACAGTCGATGAGATTCTGAGAGTGACCGAGAACGCTGTTTAAGAGGCGCGATAACTATGAGCAGCATTAACGATATTCTTCGAGCAGCCGTGGCCGCCAAGGCGTCGGACGTGCACCTGAACGTCGGCCTGCCGCCAATGTTCCGCATTCACACGAACATGCAGCCGGCGGAGTTTCCCATCGTCACCACCGAAGGCGCCGTTCGGCTGCTGAAGGAAATTCTCCCCGAAAAGCGATGGCCGGACTTTGAACAGCGCCGTGATGCCGACTTTTCCTACGAAATTCACGGTGTCAGCCGCTTCCGCGTCAACGCCCACTTTCAACGCGGCGGCATCGCGATGGCGTTCCGTACCATCAACGACAAAGTCCGCCCGATCGAGCAGCTATTCCTGCCCGAGATCGTCAACAAACTGACCTATTTGCCTCGCGGTCTGATCCTGGTTACCGGCGGAACCGGTTCCGGCAAATCGACCTCGCTGGCGGGCATGATCGACTCGATGAACAAGCGCGAACCGATTCACATCATCACGCTTGAAGACCCCATCGAATACGCGTTTCAGAACAACAAGGCCACCATCGAACAGCGCGAGGTCGGCAACGACGTGCCCGATTTTGCCGGCGGATTGCGTCACGTGTTGCGTCAGGACCCGGACGTGATCCTGGTCGGTGAAATGCGCGACCTGGAAACCACCAGCGCCGCCATCACCGCTGCCGAAACCGGTCACCTGGTGCTCAGTACGCTGCACACGGTCAACGCGCCGCAGACGATCGAGCGTATCATCGACATTTATCCCAGCGATCAGCAGAATCAGATCCGCTCGATGCTGGCCAACACTCTGCAGGCGGTCATCAGTCAGACGCTGTTCAAACGCATCGATCAGCCGGGCATGATTCCCGGTGTCGAGATCATGCTCTGCACGGCTGCCGTGCGAAACTGCATTCGCGAAAACCGAATTTTTGAAATTCCCAACATTATCGCAACGAGTCGGGCGATGGGAATGCAGACTCTGGATGACTCGATCAAGCAGTTGTACGTCAACGGCTACATCGGCCGGGAAGATGCAATTGCACAGGCGGCCCATCCGGAGAAACTGGATCGGGCGCTGGTGGCTTAAAGGAGAGTGGCCGGTATCCAGTGGCCTGTGATCAGTGAAATTTTACTGACCACCGGCAACTGAACACCGGCCACTGATGAGCAATGCCAACCTATCGGTACGAGTCCAAGGGTGCAGGCGGCAAGGTGACCGCCGGCGTGTTGACCGCCGCCAATCTCGCGGCAGCGGCGCAGCAGCTCCGCGCTCGTAACGAATACATCCTGGCACTAGCGCCCGCCGAAGAATCCGCCAAGAAGAAACAACTCTTTAATTTGCAACTCAGCCTCGGTCCAGGCGCCAAGGACGTGCAAAATTTCACCTCGCAGTTGGCGGTCATGATTCGCGCCGGTATCAGCATTCGGGCAGCCATTGAAGGCATTTCCGAGCAGGTCGAAAACCCCAAGTTCAAGAAAATGCTCGTCCAGATGAAAAAGGACGTCGAAGGCGGCAAACAGTTCTCCGACGCCCTCATGCGATATCCCAAGACGTTCAGCCCCCTCTACATCAACATGGTGAAGGCATCTGAACTGTCCGGCGGATTCAGCAAGATGCTTGATCGCATCGCGGCTTATCTCGCTCAACAGATCGAAACGATGAGCATGGTACGCGGCGCGATGATCTATCCCGGCATCATCGGAACGATGGCAGTCGGCACGACGATCTTTCTACTGACGTTCGTGCTCCCGCGGTTCATGGTGATTTTCAAAGGCAAGGAAGCCGCCCTGCCCGTGCCGACCAAGATGCTGCTGGCGTTGTCGGCATTCATGTGTGATTACTGGTACATCATTCTGTTTGCAGTTATTGCCGGCGCATGGGGCTTTGTCCTGATGCTCCGTACCGACTGGGGCCGGCTCTGGTGGGATAAAGCCAAGCTTACCGTACCGCTGTTCAAGAAATTGTTCCGCGCGCTCTACATCAGCCGCGGTTTGCACACGATGGGTCAGTTGATCAACGCCGGCGTGCCGATGCTGGATACCATCGCCATCACCGCCGAGATCAGCGGCAACTCGCTTTACAAGCGCATGTGGCGCGCCGTCTATGGCGCGGTTAAACAAGGCAAAAAGATATCCGCTCCCTTACAGAAGAACCCGCTGCTTCCGCGCTCGGTCGTGCAAATGATCTCGGCGGGTGAAGAATCAGGTAAACTCGGCGAAGTCCTGGACGAAGTCTCCGAGTTTTATACGCGCGAGCTCAAATCCGTCATCAAGAGCGTCACCGCGATGATCGAACCGCTCATGATCGTCATGATGGGCAGCATCGTCGGCTTCATCGCGATGAGCATCATTCTGCCGATCTTCAAGCTCAGCCAGCTTGTGAAGTAGTTGCGGTTTCGATCCTTCGGTGGAATAATGAAGGTAATGGGCTTGGTTCGAGCTACAATCTCACTTCAGAATCCGAAGGATTCAACTTTGTCTCCGATTCAGGCCAACGCCTTGGTGGACACTGGGGCAATGCATTTATGCGTTCCACAACACGTAGCGGTGCAGCTACAATTGCAAGAGATTTATAAGCGAGAAGTGACGACTGCCGATGGGCGCCGCCAACTTTGCCCCTATGTTGGTCCGGTTCAAGTAACCTTCGGCAATCGGGGTTGCTTTACGGGGGCCCTTGTCATCGGCGACGATGTTTTGCTCGGCGCCGTGCCGATGGAAGACATGGATTTAGTCGTTTCACCTTCACGTCGAACCGTTGTGATCAATCCGGATAGTCCGAACATTCCCTCATCCACCGCCAAGGGCCTGCCCTGAGCGGGCTACTCGAAAACATTACCGGACGTTGAACTGGGCAAAATTGAATTGGATATCCATAGTGATGTTCAAGGCCCGTTCCATTGCCTCTCACAGCAAGCGCCGGCGGGGTTTTACTCTCATTGAAACCGCCTTGGCGACGGTCATCGTCGGCGTGGGCATTGTGGCGATGATGCAACTGTTCGCTGCCTGCACGTTTGAGACCCGCGCCTCGGCTCAGATGTCCACTGCCACTCTTCTGGCGAGCAATATCCAGGAAGCCATGGGCGGGCTGACTTTCGCAGATCCAAGCGTGGGCCACACCCATTTCGGCAAAGAGACCGGCGAAACGCTGGCGACGTTCAACGATATCGACGACTTTGACGCCGGCAGTTTTAATCCGCCGATCGACTCGCTTCGCCAGCAGATTCCGACGATGTCCAAATATACGCAGGTCGTTTCCGTGTGGCCGGTTTATCCGTACAACCTTTCAAGCAACAACAGCGAAGTTCTGCCCGGCAGTCCGATCAAGGCTGCAAATTATCCGACTTACACGGGCGCGGTGCGAGTTCGCGTGCGAATTATGTATGCCGCCAACCCGACTGATGTGGCCAGTGAAATCTACCAGGCGTCGTGGATTCGAATGGACAACTAGGAGCTGGTCATGAAACGCACAGGCTTTGTCAATTCTCGACGCGGCGCCGCTGCAGTGCTGGCGATGCTCTTTTTGGTGCTGGCAACCACGCTGACGGTTGCGATGTTCACGCTGGCATCAACCAACGTGCAATCCGCCAACAACCTGGCGGACGTGAATCGCGCCCAAGCGGCTGCGGAAACCGGTCTTCGCTGGATGCAATACCGATTCGTGCACATGGCGCGTCCCAAGACCACCAAGGGCACGATCGACGCCGCCACCGCCGACGCGATCTGGGCGGGCGCAAGTGGCCTGCAGCAGGCGATCGTGGATGATATTTCCAATCCCGCCAAGAGCGCCAACGCCATGTCCGTCGTGGCCGAGCGCCCCTGCACCACCACCGCCACGAGCATCAAGACCTCTTTGATTTCCACTGAAACCAACGGCGGCAAATTTCAGATCACCATTGCGCAAAAGGCAAGCGACCATACGTGCCTGATCGTCACCAGCACCGGAACATATGACAACGCTTCGCGCACCGTATCGATGGAGTTCAAGATCGACAAGAAGATCAAGTTTGCCGTGGTCGGTAAAGTCCCGATCCAGCTTGGCCGTAATACGATCGTCGAGGGAAATGTCGCTGTTGCGACCACGACGAAATATCCGCCGATTCAAATGCTCAGCGATTTCTATCGCACGGATTTTGACACGGCGCTGGCGACCAAGATTCAGAATTTCGAATCGTTCATGAAGACCAACCACGTTGGCTACGATGGACGAATCAACATCAACAATACCGCCGAAAAAACGGCGGCCGTCGCCCAGGGATACAGCGACTACAACAGCGACGGCTACATCGATGAGTACGACATCGTCGTCAAGCAATACGACACCAACAACGACAAGAAGATTTCCAAGGCGGAATTCACCAATCCAGCCAACGGCCAACTCTATGATGCCAACCTCTTCAGCGTCATCGATCAATTGAACGGCCCGATGTACAGCGGCGACCCGACCCGCGATGGCTACAACGACAATTACATCGACAACCGCGACGGCTATGCCAAAGTGCGCGGCACCGTCAGCCTGGCGATGACCACCACCGCATGGCAGACGCAACTGGGCACGGGAGGATCGATCAACGATTACATGCAAGGCCCGGTCACACCAACCGAAGCCGGCGCAACGCCGGTCAAATTCGGCGCCGATGTATCGAGCGACATGATCGACCTCAATCCCGCCAACTTTGAACAGGCGACACAAAACTATAAAGCCCTCACCGGCTCAGCCGCGGGAAGCACCACCACGGGCTTTGGCGCGCAAGTGAAGATTACAAACAAGACACTTTCAGTCAGTGATGCCAGCGTCATGAAGGTGACCAGCGCCGGCTCGACGCCCTTCCATGTCGGCGACTATGTTTTAACCTCACAATTCAATTCGGTGAACTCAGCATTGCCAGCCGCACAGCGAGCTGTTGGAACAGACCAGACGGTTGCGCCCGTCACCGAACATACGCCTTATGGTTCGACCACTTATCAAGCAACCTACAAGCGCCCAGTCTTCAAGAACATGGTTTTCACCAATGTGCAGATTCCCAAAGGGATGAATGCGCTGTTTCAAAACTGCACTTTCCAGGGAGTCACGTGGGTGGAAACCGAACACGACATCATGTCGGGCGCCAGCGTGACCACCGACCCCAACAACGGCAAGACATGGGCACAGGCCAAGGTTTCCGGCAGCGGATCATTTTCGAAGGACTCGGTCCTGATCAGTTCGGGCACTCCAACAACCGGACAGATGATTACGTCGGGCTCGCAGAATGGCAACAACCTTCGCTTCGATAGCTGCGAATTTGATGGTCCGATTGCCGGCACGGACGCGACCGCATACACGCACTTTGCCAATTCATGGGAATTCACCGGCTCGACCATGTTCGACAACCAGATCGACCAGACCGCGACGATCATCTCGCCAAACGTCAATATCGAAATGGGTTCGTTCACCGATCCATCCCACTCGCCGAGCACACTCATCGGCGTGGTGGTGGCAGGCAACCTGGACATACGAGGAACCAGCAATGTTGACGGCGCGATCATCATCACCGGCGACGGCGCTGGCAACACCACGCTCGGTTACTTCGGACCGGACGATGCGCAATCCACGCCATCGGCCATGCCCGAAGGCGGATTCGGCAAATTGAACATTCGCTACAATCCGTATCGCGCACTGCCCGATGGAATCAACATCGCGATCGACATCACGCCGACGACATCGACATATAGCGAGGGAGCCACATGCGTCAATTAAGGACAAACGCTCGACAAAGAGGCGTCGGCCTGGTCGAAGTATTGATCGCATTGGCAATCAGCGCCACCCTTCTGACGGCGGTGGCGGTGGCGATCGACGCTTCGTTCAAAGCCTACGGCGTCAGTGAAAGCCAGGCTCAGCTTCTGCAGCGAGGCCGGCTGGCGCTGAATCGAATTACGACCTATATCCGCAGCACGTCGCAGCATCTGCCCGACGATGACACAGCCCAGACCAATTTCGAGAACGGCCAGATCGTACAGGCCAGTTCAATCCGAATGATGCTCGACGCAACCAATGGCGTCATCTTCCGTCAAAGCGACGATGAACTGCAAATGGTCGCGTTCACCATCGCGGGCAGCACCCTCACCGAAGGCACGGCCCGCATGCTCGTCAAAGGAGTCGGCACAAACGACTTTTCGATCACCTTCGAACCCCAGCGCAGCGCTCAGGCGATCAAGACCGGCGGGAAGTACGATCAGCTCAAGCGGGCGAGCATCAACCTGACCATCCGCCCCAACGCCCAAACCGCGGTCGTCGGTGAGGAAATGCAGAACGAAACGGTCAATCTCAGCGCATCCATCATGCCGCGCAAGAACATCTGGTGAAACCGCAATAGCCGCGGCGCCACCC
>DASZXJ010000185.1:0-9539 GCA_035545895.1 Tepidisphaeraceae bacterium
CGCCACGCTGGGCGTTGGACTTGAAGCGGAAGATCGCGTTGAGATTGGGGCTGTCCATCTTGCAGTCTTCGACGAAGACATTGCGGCAGGAGCCGGCGATTTCGCTGCCGATGGTCACGCCGCCGTGACCGTCTTTCATCGTGCAGTTGCGGATGATGAGGTTTTCTGAAGCAACATTCACGCGTCGGCCGTCATTGTTTCGGCCTGATTTGATCGCGATGCAGTCGTCGCCGGTATCGAACAGGCAGCCTTCGATCAGCACGTCCTTGCAGCATTCCGGATCGCAGCCGTCGTTGTTCGGGCCGTGCGAAACGATGTCCAGGTTGCGGACGATCACGTTCGTGCAGAGCACCGGATTGATTTCCCACATGGGCGAGCGGCGAATATGCACGCCTTCAATCATCACGTTCTTGCAACGATAAGGCTGAAAGAAATTGGGACGCAGGCCGTCGTTTTCGCCCATGATGCGCTGCTCGACGGGCGTGCCGTTCTGGCCCATCGCGTTGAGCTTGCCCTTCTGAGCGGTCGGCATGCCCTGTTGCCATCCGAATCGCGCGTTGACCCACGGCCACCAATGCTGATTGCTGGCCTGGCCATCCAGCGTTCCCGTGCCGGTGACGGCAATGTTTTCCTGTTCGAGGGCATAAATGAAAGGCGAAAAGTTGTAGCATTCAACGCTTTCAAATCGTGTCAGCACCGGTGGCAGATAGGCCTTCGGATCGGTCTTGAACAGGATCGTCGAACCCTCATTCAGGTGAAGATTGACATTGCTCTTGAGGGTGATGGGGCCACTGAGCCACTTGCCCGGCGGCACGACGACGCGCCCGCCGCCCGCCTTGTTGCAGGCCTCGATGGCTTTACGGATCGCTTCGGACGAATCATTGTTTTCTCCCTCAACCGCGCCGTAGTCGGTGATGGTGAACTGCTTATTCGGGAACGTCGGCGGCTTGATCCTCGCGAGAATCGCATGCATCTGGTCCCAAGGCGCTGCTTCCTTGGGGGCCTCGGCTGCCTTTATGGATTGACAGCCGGTGATGATCAGACAGACAACCAACGCAATGTTTAAGCGATATTTCATGGTTCCTGATTGGGTTAAGGTAAAATTAGATACTGTTTGTTCAGCGCTTTGTTGTAACGTTTGCACTGGCCGAGAAACGACGAAAGTTCCAATTTAGCCCCGGGCATGCCCGGGGCTATGTGAACTCATTTACCGTTCACAATCTGCTGCAATTCAATCCCCGCCATCACGAACGGGCCGACGCCTTTCATGTCGTTATCGACGATGGGCTCGTGAATGTAATACTCGAACGACCCGTTTCGCGAGTTGCCTGGCCCAAGGCCGGCGACTGAGCAGCACTTGGTCAGCGTGACATTGTCGCCATCGATTTTGATTAGCTTATCCACGATCGCGCTGTACCCCTTAATGGCCGGGGCGATGTAGTCCTTGGACAGGTATCCCTTGTTCACACCCTTGGCCAGCGTGTAAACGAACATCGCCGATCCCGTGGCTTCGAGATAATTCCCCTCGCGATCGGGCTGATCGGTCACCTGCCACCACAGGCCGCTGGGGTCCTGGTTTTTCACAATGCCGGCGGCGGTCTTGTCGAGGATCGCGATGATCTCCGGCCGGGCGGGGTGGTCGGCGGGCATATAATCGAGCGTGTCCACCAGCGCCATCGCAAACCAACCAATGGCGCGACTCCAAAAATTGGCGCTTAGCCCGGTCTCCTTGTTGGCCCAGGGCTGCTGCTTGGCCGAATCCCAGCCGTGATAAAACAGGCCGGTCTTTTCGCTATAGGTGTGAGCGGCGATCAGCTTGATCTGCTTGGCGACCTCGTCGAAATTTCCCGGCTCGTTGAACAGTTTGCCGTACTGCGCTAAAAACGGGCTGGCCATGTAAATGCCGTCCAGCCACATCTGCTGCGGGTAAACTTTCTTGTGCCAGAATCCGCCATCCGCGGTTCGCGGGTGCGTCGTGAGCTGCTTGCGCAGATTTGCCGCGGCCAAGCGATAGCCATCGTTTTGGTTTTGTTCGTATAGCGCCAGCAATGTCTTGCCGGGATTGATATTGTCCAGCGTGTAATCCTCGGCGTTGTAGGTTCGGATCGATCCATCGGCCTGTACGAAGCTGGAGATCACGCCATCGGCGAACTTGGCGTATTTCGTGTCTTGGGTCTGCTGGCCTAGCTTGATGATGCCGAGCAGAAACACATTGTCGGCGTAGTCCCATTTCTTGCGACCGCCCTCGGTCCAGGACATGCCCGGCCCCTTGCGCGCCATTTGAGAGTTGGCCGTCTTGATCGACCACTGCAAAGGCGACATGCCTTTGAATTCCCTGGGCAGGTCGGTGTCGGCGGCATGCACGAGCGTGCACGACAGGCCGATCAAGAATGCAATGAACAACTGGAATTTGATTTTCATGGGCGTTTCTCCGCTGCTGTGATCTCGACGATCGATTCTTTCCTTCCGCATGGACGGTCATTCGAATTGTACCGGATTGTCCGCTGGATTGAATGATCGCCATGGCTTTGCCGTTAAATGTTTTTCGATCGTCATTGTTCGGGTCCCAAGGCGATCCTTTGACCATCCAGTTATGCTGCAGATCAGTGAAATGAGAAGCAATCGCATGATCAGTCTCCCCGGGCCGGCGCGATGCCCAGTATATGTGCTACCGCCGCATGCCACCGGGTGTTGTGAATTTCTCCCCAATCCGCGTCGTTCATGCGATATCGATATCGCCAGATGATTGCACTTCCGAGGCCCATTGGGCCTCCGAGAGGAATGATGGTTTGAGACATTCTCGCAAATGGCGTGTGAAAATCGAGGGGAAGGGGTATTGCAAGCTTTGATATATGCTCGGGTTGCGGATGAACATGGCGCATGTCGATTTCGCTATCAGCGTTTCGCAATTCTGGTTATAATTTTGCCGTGACTTACCGAGGCAGGATGGATCATGGAGTGGTTGTTCTTGAGGGCGAAAAGCCCGCCGACGGAACAGTGGTTGATGTCACTCCCGCCAAAACGATTGCCGTCTCCGATATTCTCGCCGCATCTCATCCCGCATTAGGCATGTGGAAGGATCGCACCGACCTCCCGGAAGACTCGCTGAAAGCGTCGAGGACATTGCGCGAGCGTATGATGCGGCGAACGGAATAAATGAGCGGGATTATCGATAGCTCGATATTAATTGATTGCCTACGCGGCCGCGCCGAGGCGATTACGTTCCTTGCTGGAATTGCTGGCGGCGCCGGAGCTCGAACACATCTTCTTGTCGCCGCCGAACTGCTTGCAGGCGCGCGTAATAACGATGAATTGAATCTGATCGATTCTTTCCTGCAGTCGTTCGATCTCGTTGTTCCCAACGAAGAGGATGGGTTTTCCTCGCTTGAGTTGTATTGTCGATTTCGTCTTTCGCACGGTGTTGACTGGCCCGATTGCCAGATCGCCGCTACCGCGTTGCGCCTGAATATCGAGGTGTTTACGCAAAACATGAAGTACTTCACCGCGTTCCCCGGCGTTCGAGTCGTTCGCGCCTATTGAAATAACCTCATTCAAGCTGATGAATTTCAAGCTGCGGTTCACGCAAATCAAACATGAAATCATGGAAAATGTTTATGCTCACCATTGATTGTTCGCCAAAATGAGAAATCGTCGTTGGTGTGGACGCTTGGCGATCAGTTTCCTGACGATGATTGGAAATGCAGCAAAATGCAACAGTCCCAAAAATAACCGACCGGGGATAGGCCGCATCGTCATATCGATTCAGGGGTTATGATATACGCATTAAAGGCGAGGCGAGCAGTTGTTGCACGAAAGGGTGTCCTCGCGGGTTGGTAATTGTTGTAGAATAAAAATCCAATCGGTGGGCGGCAAATGAGACGAAGGTTGCTCAACCTCGCTACGGTTTTTTCGCTTGTCCTACTTCTCGGCGGCATTGTGTTTTGGGGATTGATTCCATATGGCCCAAGAACGATTGGAGCAGGACGCCATCTATATTACGGTTTTTCCTTCCAGCGAGGCGGTGTTGAATTCTTTCCCTATGGCATCCGTGCGTGGGTGGCTCTAAACACGAATGTGCCATTCCCACCATCGGAGCAGGGCATCTGGAACCTTTGCGGATTCTGGTACGAGGTGCTCGACCCGGGGCCCGGCCGGCCAATGTATTTGTTTGTCATTCCCGCCTGGTTTATCTTGCTGTGCACGGCTGCATTACCCGCGCGGTGGATGTGGCTGTATTACGGACCGTGGCGAAGCGAGCAATGGCGCAAGGCGGGCTGTTGTCCAAATTGCGGATATGACATGCGCGCCAGCCCGGAACGCTGCCCCGAATGCGGAAATCGAAGGCTTACGTAATCTAATAAGATCGCGATTCGGCGACATTTAATAAAACCGGCATCCACTTCACATAAGGGCCTCGCGCCAACAAGGCCAGAAGGAACTCTGACGGCTTAGATCCCAGTAAATCATTTAAGTATAGTTTGTAGTTGAAAGTAGAGGAAAAAATGCCCGAAAATAAGAGGCCGAACCCGATCGGCGGCAAATTGCAAACGGTTGTTGATGTCCTGTTATCTAACCGGCCTTTAGCGTTAAAGATACAAGGATGCGTGCAGCTTGCATCAGTTTGTGCCTGGTCAAGAATAATGATTCGTAATTTTGTGAATTTCTATTTCCGGGGACGACCTGATCGACAGCTAGCCGCTCGCTTGGGCACTGTGCTCGAGCAATTACTGATCATCCGCGTCCTGCAAATCCTTGGCGGTCATTTTGTTGACGATATCCGGCGGGATTCGTCCGTTGGGAAAACAGATTGCCATGGAATTGCCGCCATAAGCGACAACGATTCTGCCGGCCGGGTCAACCCAGATGCGCTGAGGCATGGGAACATTGGGCGTGTGCCTGGTGAAGATGGCTTCGAGCTTGAACGGCTCGGGTTTGTCCGGCGTCTGTTTCAATCGAATGATTCGTCCCGATGCGTTGAACAGAAACAAACGATCTTCCCCCGCACGAACCATCGTCGCGTAACCCATGCCGACGGCTTCATCGGGAAGTTTCCATTTCAACTGTTTGCCATCGGGAGCAACCATTTCGATGGTTTGCAATCCGTCGTAAAACCGCGTGCCGTTCTTTTCGACCAGGATGGGTGGTGAGAGCGCTCGCCCCAAGCCCATGCCCGGCATGGGCGGTTCTTTGGTGATGAATTTGTCGTCGTCGATCGGCTGCCAGTCGCCGTTGATTAGTGCCCACGCGCCGCCGAGTTTGATGGCGGGCCAGTTGTCCTTGGACCAGCCGACTTCGCCGCCGTCCACCGTGTAAACCCAGATCGGCAACTTGGGCGTTTGATCGGGCAGGGTGGGATCGAGAATCAGGGTTGGCGAGGAATCTTCAACATGCTCGCGAAACAGCCATCGCCCACGCCCATCCATGCCAATCAGTTTTCGGAAATTAAGTTCGGCGGGTTTGAGCAGTGGCGGGGTGAAATGGTTGGACAGCCACCAGATCGGGCCCTGCTTTTCATCTTCGACAAACCATTCGCCGCCAACAATGCTCAGTTGCCGGCCTGGTTCTTTCAATCCGTCGATAAATCCCGGCGGCGCGAGCGTGATCGATTGCCCGGGCAGCAGGCTGATCCACGCCGGTTTGATGGTCAGCGGGTCCTGGTCATTGCCTCGCGGTACGACGACGCCGGCTTCGGCGTAGACCAGCGCTGCGCCGATTTCACCTCGCGCGATTACTTTCACCAAGCCGCGCTGAAGGATCATGCCGCCGAGCATTGGCTGGGTTTTGGCGGAAAGGAGTTGTTCTATTCGAAACCGCGCCTCGGGAGGCTGGCTGGGCAGGAGCTTTTCCAATACCGGCCAGCTTCCGATGCCGTATCGCGTCAGCTTGCCGAATGCCTCGTCGCGTTTCAGGGCTTCGGTGTCGGACAGTTGATCGACCAGATCGGCGATGGCTTTTGCATCGACCTCGTTGGGGTCTTGCGGCACGAGTCGAACTTCAGCAGTTTTGTCATCGTTCAAAATGAGTTGCAGCACGCTGCCATCCAAAAGCGGAATCAGATGCAGCAATTTGTCCGGCCAATCGGTTGTGGAATCGAGTACGGCCCATTTGTCTTTGGCGAGGCGCACGGCGCCTTTGCTGCCAGTTTTACCTTCGTCCCACGGCATCCACGCAATAAGCCCTCGCCAGTCGAGCAGCGCCTGCACGGGGGAATATTTCTGGGCATCGAACTGGTCGACGGGAACGAAATCATAATGCAATTCCATCGGCCTGCGGTCGGGCCGAATGACGGAAATGCCGCGATCGGTCGGCACGACGAAGGCGTTGTTCCATTCGAAGGCGTTGTTCCATTGGTAGTTCCAGTTGCCTTCGATGTCCTGCTCGGAACTGGCGGTGACGATCTGAAATCCGCCGCCCGGTTTGCGGCAGATGAGCTGCGGCTGCCAGATTCCCTTTTCATCCGGCCAGCGATGAACAAATACAACCTGTTCGCGCAGCACATGTGTGCTGCGTTCGTGGACGGATTTGAATACGACGGAGGTGGCTTCAGCGTCGCCCCGGGTGATCCAGAGTTCGCCCATGCGGTCGAGGTAGACCGGGTCTTTGATGACCAGGCGGGCGGCTTCGTTCATGGCGACCGGCACGATCATGGGCTGAGTTGCGGGGAAGTCGGGATAGTTGCGCCGGACGACATCCATGTACTCCACCGGCCGAGGCAGGGGAGCGGTGGCCGGTGCAGTGGCCGGCGCGGAAGTTGGAGGAGAAATTACAACCGGCTGAGCAGACGGCGAGCGCAACGCGAGGAAAACACCCCCCGCGACGACAATCAACCCGACAATCGCCAGGAGAGGCCATCGCATGGCCGGAGAGTATAACCGATTGCATGGCCGGCTTCATTGCCCTAGGTTTCAATCGCAACGATCGTAATTATTTGCTATAGTTGGCGTATGGCCCCGCAGGATCTACATAACCAGCTTCACGATGAACCAGTCAGGCCATTTCGGGTCCGGCTGACGAATAAGAGTGCCATTGATGTGCTGGACTCCGGATCGGTGATTGTCGGACCAACCAGCGCGATTATGCCCTTGGAATATATCGACGATGACGGTTTGAAACTGGTTCGGTGCTGGAAGACTGTGGTCCTGAGCCATATGGTCGAATTCATCGATCTGGATATCAAGGGAAACGGTTCCAAACGCCGGCGGAAGTAAGCAGGGGCTTACTTCACCGTTGAGCACGCTACATTCGGACTCATTGGATTGACGTCGATTTTGCGATCCTTCGGAATCACCACCAGATCCATGTCTTCCATTGGGATGGCACCCAATAGGACTTGATCGCCCATCACCAGCGCGCCGCCCAATCCGACGCGGTTCTTGAATCGAATCTCCAACGGACCCATATACGGGACAAGGCATTTGCTTCCATCAGCGATGGTGACTTCCTTTTCGCCGTATTGTTCCAGGCGAAGTTGAATCGCAATGTGTTGTGGCACGCACATATGGACCGCGCCGGTATCAGCAAGCGCTTCTACCTCGACCGGTTGTTGCTCTGGAAAACGAGGATTGCGAAGTCCAATTGTTGCCATGACAAGCCCCATCGATTCAATCATATCATAGGGATACTCTACTGCCACAAATGCTCAATCTCGCTCAAAATAGCTCCAGAACGCCCACGGCGCTGCCGTGGGGTCTTTTTCGAAACGGATCCCGAATGTGAACGCAAACCTCAATCCGAATTCCGCAATTTTCCATCCACCGTTTCTCCCGCTAGACTAGAATCGACTCTTTCATTGATCCAAGGAGCAGTCGTACATGAGCATTGAGCAGTCGGACCCAAAAATCGCTGAGTTGATCCATGCCGAGGAAAAGCGGCAGGCTTCCACGCTGGAACTCATCGCGTCGGAAAACCACGTATCCAAGGCTGTCATGGAGGCGGCGGGATCGTGCCTGACGAACAAGTACGCCGAAGGTTACCCCGGCGTCCGCTATTACGGCGGGTGCAGGTATTACGATGAGATCGAAAACCTCGCCATCGATCGCGCGCGACAATTATTTGGCTGCAAACATGCCAATGTACAACCCCATAGCGGGGCCAACGCCAACTTTGCTGCGTTTATGTCGATGATGCAGCCGGGCGATCAGTTTATCTCCATCAATCTATCCAGCGGCGGACACCTGACCCATGGCATGAAGCTCAACGCATCAGCCATCTTCTATAAGCCGGCCCATTATGAGCTTGATCCCAGGACCGAGCAGATCGATTTCGATTCAGTTCGCGCCAAGGCAAAGGAACTCAAGCCGAAAGTGATCATCTGCGGCTACAGCGCCTATCCGCGAATTATTGACTTTGCCAAGTTCCGCGAGATTGCAGAAGAAGTGGGCGCGCTGGTGATGGCGGACATCGCGCACATCGCCGGCTTATGCGCAGCCGGCGTACATCCATCCCCGTTCCCGCACGCTCATGTCGTGACGACGACCACTCACAAAACCCTTCGTGGACCTCGTGGCGGGATGATCATGACCAACGACGATGAGCTGGCCAAGGCGATCAATCGCAATGTCTTCCCCGGCTCGCAGGGCGGGCCGCTCATGCACATCATTGCCGCCAAGGCCGTTGCGTTTGGCGAAGCGCTCAAGCCGGAATTTCGAACCTACGCTGCTCAAATCGTTCACAACGCTCGGGCACTGGCGGAGGCGCTGACGAAAAAGGGATATCGCCTGCAATCCGGCGGCACGGACAATCACCTGATGCTCGTCGATCTTCGCGCCCGCAATGCCGATTACACCGGCGCCGATGCGGAGAAAGCCCTCGAAGCCGCCGGCATCATCACCAACAAAAACGCGATTTATAACGATCCGCGCCCGCCCAAGATCACCAGCGGTTTGCGTCTTGGCACGCCCGCCATCACAACGCGCGGGCTGAAGGAAAAGGACATGGCGACGGTGGCTGATTTCATCGACCGGGCATTGGCGTCAAAAGATGATGGCGCGGCTTTGGGACGAGTGCGCGACGAAGTCGCGGCTTTCGCGGCGAAATTCCCGATGCCGCATTGATGAGAAAGTGTCGCACCAGCGGGCGAGATCAGTTCGAGGAATGCCACGCGATTTGATGCTCCAGCAGCAGCACGCGCATCGGTTGGCCGGCCAATTGGAATTCGACTTCGTAGGCCGGGGTTGGCGCTTGCCACACGCTCACCAGCACGCCGACTTCGCCGGTGTGAAGTTGAAGATCGTCCAGTTCGCGAGTCAATTGAACCCGATTTCCAGCGCTCATTAAGGAAGTCATTGTCGCTTACTCCGAGAGAATAATTTCAAAGATTCTCTCGACGCGGCAAACAGACTGCCATCAGGCCCACCCCGGTCCGATGCTTCAGCAATGACCCGACCGACGATCACCGCAGGAGCCTTTCGTGTTATCAATATTGCCAAATATCTGGTATCTGGGTGCTGGGTCAGTTTACAAGCAATGCCATTTTAGCCCCGCCGCTTGCGGCGGGTTTGGCGCTCGAAAACCCGCCGCAAGCGGCGGGGCGAAAATGA
>DASZXJ010000186.1:0-5337 GCA_035545895.1 Tepidisphaeraceae bacterium
TCGGCAACAGGCACTCATGGAAAAACCGGTCTTAGCTTGCCTGCCAGCTTGCGCCTAAAAGGCGATGTTCAGCGGATTCCAACGGACTTCCACGGAGTCTCAACGCGCGAAGATGGTCCCCTCGCTCCTGACGACAACCAATTGAACACACCGCATTTACAGCGGGAATTGAAACGGAGTCTATGGTACCACGCTCGAACGCCTCCGCACTATTGGAGGAGCCTCCACCTCTGCCATCGCGTAGTCCTGGGCACAATTGAACGCTTCGAGAATTCGTTGATCTTTGGTAATGGCATAAACAACCGATGCCGATTTGAATGCGTTCCAATTGAACTCGTAGCCAATAATTCGGTCTTCTTTAGTGCGACACGTTAACCGCTCATTGGTTGATGAGTTGGGATAGAGATTATGGCAAAGTGCAGCGAAGGCATCACGTTCAACCGCTCCAGATACCCATCATGGGACAGGAAACATCCAGCGTGCAGTACCGCACTGTGGATGAGCAGATGTTCCGGGCCATGCAGACCCTGTTCGACCAGGAAGATCGGCACTTTGCCATACGCTTTCATGGCGGACCCAAGGCGCCGCTGTTTTGCAAAGACACCAACCGTTGTGCCGGCAGCAACGCGTAGGGAAACAATCGAAGAATTAAGACTTCGACTTCTCAGCAAATTGCCATTTGCCATGCCGATGCCCGAAGCAATGAAACGGCTCGACATGCGAGAACAAAAATTGCTGACCAAAGTTGTGGACCTTCCATTTGCCGATGAACCGACAACCGCCAAACGAAGAATAAAGTGATCGTGATACAATCTTGAATTATGAGTGGGGAATCTCTCGGCATTGAACTTCAGTCTCGCGATTGGGAATTGCTGCGCGGGTTGTTCGAGTCGCGGATCATGACACTCGCGCATATTTCTACGTTGTATTTCGACAGTAAAAAGCCGATGGCTACAAAACGATTGCAGAGGCTTAGTCCCACGCCAAGATAGATGAGCCCGGCAGGCACCCACTAAGGAAACACAATGCCAATACTTCATCTGTTGATCTCATTTTATGATCAATGCCGACTCTGCCCCTTGCTGTTTCACAAACGACTGGATGCAATTTTCACGATTTTGAAGCAATGATTGATGATTGAGAAACGCTGTCTTCCGATACCTGATTCAGCGGAAACGTGCAGCGAACCTTTGTCCCCACGCCCACTGCGCTGCTCAGTTTGACGGTTCCACCCAACGCGTGAATCGCGTGTTTGACGATGGCCAAACCCAAACCGGTTCCGCGCCCTGCGGCGCTGCTGCGGGCGGCGTCCACCTGGTAAAAACGCTCGAATACCCGTTCCTGGTGTTCCGGCGGAATGCCAATGCCAGTGTCGATCACTTCGAGCACCACCGATCCATCCGTACGCAGAATATTGACCGTCACCTTGCCGCCGGATGGAGTGAATTTCAGGCTGTTCTCCACCAGGTTTTTCAGCATCAGTTCCAGCAGGTGGCGATCGCTGTTGAACTCCATTTCATGATCGGGACTGTCGCTGATGAATTCGAGTTCGACGTTTTTGTCGCGAGCCATCGGGCCTATGGTGGCGCGCAGGCGGGCGAACAGTTCGTCGGCTTTGACCGGCGAAATCTGGGGCTTGAGGTCCGGGCTTTCGACGCGCGAGAGGTCGAGCAGATCGGTCAGCATTTCTTCAAGACGTTTCAGATGCCCTTCAATGATGTTGACGCAACGATCGGTCTGGGCGGGGTCTTCGCGATAAACTTCCTGTAGCGTTTCAAACGCAGCCTTGATGGCGGCAATCGGCGTTCGCAATTCATGGCTGGCGTTGGCGACAAAATCGGTCTTCATCTGCACGGTGGCGGCCAGCGCGCTCACGTTTCGCAGCACCAGCAGAACGCCCCCGGCCTTGGAGCGGGAGGCAACCGCCTGATACGTCACCCGTTGCCCGTTGCGCTGAAGTCGAACCTCGCGAATCAAAGGCGTGTCGCTGACCCCTTCGATCACCCGCAGGATCGCTTCTTCATTGATCACCACATCCATTTTTTTGCCCAGCGCCTGGGTGGAAGTAACCTGGAGCAATCGCGCGGCCGGCGTATTCATCACCATGATTCGGCCGAGTGAATCGCTGAGTAAAATCGGATCGGGCAGCGCATCGACCAGCGCCTGCAAGTCAGCTCGTTGATGGCTGAGTTCGTTCAATCGTTTTTCCGCCTGGGCGGCCATGACATTGAAATGCCCGCCCAGCACGCGCACCGCATGGTCCCCGGCGGGCTGAACGCGAGCCTGCCACTCACCGCCGGCGATGCGTTCAACCACATCAAGCAATTGTCCCAAAGGCCCGATCCACTGACGTTGAAGGATCCATCCCAGCACCGCCATCAAAAGCAAAGCTGATGCGATCGCCCCCAGCACGATCCCCCACGCCGGCACGACCTTGGGCCATAAGCTTTGCGGATAGCTTAACCGCACGACCATGCCCTGCGCATTGTTGGGATCAAGCAATTGCGCGACGTACACCCCTTCCTGGCTAAGCGTATCGCTGCGCCGCACGCTGCTGCCCACGCCGATGCCGCGCGCATCGAGCACTTCCGGGCGATCGTTGTGGTTTTCCATCGTGGCCGGGTCGTGATGGCTATCAAACAGCACGACGCCTTGCCCATCGATCAGCGTGATGCGCGTGTCCAGAACGGTTGCCAGGTCTTTGAATCTTCCGGTTTGCTCGGGTGAAATTTGCGTCGCATCCGCCGCCAGCATGCCGCGCACGAGAATGACCAGCCGATTGAGATCGTGAATCTGCTGCGCCCGCACGCTGTTTTGCCCGGCCTGCCAGACCACCACGCCGCTGGCGCCAACCACAATCACAATCATTGCCGCAAACGGCAATACCAGGCGAGCAACGAGCGGGCGGGAAGTCATGCGATTAAGAATACCCGAGAAGAATCAATGACCAAGCCTCAATGACCAACAAAGCACCAAATTCCAATGACCTATTATCGCTGGTCATTAGCCATTTGTTGGTCATTGGGCATCGGCTATTCCGGTTCTCCCGGCGTTTCTTGCAGACGATACCCCACGCCGCGAACCGTATGCACCAGCCAGCTTGCATCGCCAAGCTTTTTGCGGATGGCGGTGATATGCACATCAATCGCGCGATCGGTGACGAAAACGTCCGTGCCCATGGCTTTGTCCATAAGCTGATCGCGGGTGAGGACCCGCCCTCGGGCGGTCACCAGGGCGCTGAGCAGCTTGAATTCGGTCAGGGTCAGGCGAACCAGTTCCTTGTTGACGGTCACTTCATGTCTGGCCGAGTCGATCGACAGGGGGCCGGCTTTGAGTGTGCCAGTTTCTTCGTTGATTTGAGGAGTTTCAGCCCGCCGTAAAACCCCGTTGATTCGCGCCAGCACGACTTTGATGCTGAACGGTTTGGTGATGTAATCATCCGCGCCGATGGTCAGCCCGACGACTTCGTCGGTTTCCTCGCTCTTGGCGGTGAGCATGATGATGGGGATCTGCGCGGTGCGCGAGTCGGATTTGAGCCGCCGCGCGACTTCCGTGCCGTCCAGGCCGGGGAGCATGAGGTCCAGCAGGATCAGGTCCGGCTGATCGCGCTGCGCGATTTCCAGTGCATCGCCGCCGTTGTAGGCCGACATGAATTCATATCCATTACGGCCCAGGTTATAGGTAATCAGATCGACGAGATCCTTTTCGTCGTCCACAACCAGCACGCGCTTTTTGCTGCGGCTGGGCTGCGGGGGATTCATCACCGCTGTCCGGGGTTGCCCGGAACGTATGGTTTCTTGCTTTGTCATTAGGATGATCCCACTCCCACCCGACAAGACTGTCAAGACGTTAACCATTCCTTAATTTCGCCTGGTTGCGACCCAAAATCAGGCACCCCTGTGTTTCTGCTCGCCAATGCGGGTAAGATCATCTGGAGATGAAGATTTACACCAAAAAAGGCGATGACGGCAGCACCGGTTTGCTGGGCGGGCAGCGCCTGCGTAAATGCGAACACCGCCTGGAATGCACCGGCACGGTCGATGAACTCAATGCCGCTCTCGGATTGGCAGCCATTGCGCTTCATCGCGATACGGCAGAGTTGATACAACCGATTCAGAATGAACTTTTCGTCATCGGCTCGTTGCTCGGATCGGCCCGGCCGCAGCCCGATCTTCCTCGTCTTGAGGAAACTTCGATCAAGCGCCTGGAGCAACAGATCGACGCCGCCGAAGCGCAACTTTCGCCGCTGGCCAATTTCATCCTGCCCGGCGGCACCGAAGCGGCTGCGCGCCTGCACGTCGCCCGCACGATCTGCCGTCGCGCCGAGCGCAATGTCGTCGAATTTGCTGAAAAGAATCCCGTCCCGCCGGCGGTCATCGCTTATCTCAATCGGTTGAGCGACTGGCTTTTTGTTCAGGCGCGATTCGCTAATCATCACGAGGGCGTGCCTGATGTCATTTGGACCAGGTGACTACCCTCAAATTCTGTATTATATCTTTGGCCCGAATGCCCTGCGGCTGGCAGCACTTTTTTATGTTCGTATATTTCATTGACGGTCATCAAACGCCCCTAGCCCGCATATTGCATTGATATTTACACTTGGGGCTATGGCGCGACGGCCCTGCCTCTTGTAGATTCGGGACTTATCACAGTTCCAGATCAAACAAGGAGGCCGGGCCGTGCGAACAGACTGTTAAATCACCGCCGATCGTTTTTACACCCCTTGGACGACGACAACTGCAAGCGAAGTTCGATGGCGGGAAGATCACTTCCGACGCCGGTGCGTTGTTGCTCCGTGAGGTGGCCGGCAAGTCAAAGTTGTTTCAGCGGATGGCCACGGTGGTTCCCGATCCACGCGATCCGGAGTTGATCGAGCATGAGCAGCAGACGATGTTCGCCCAGCGTGTGCTGGGAATCGCCTGTGGATGGGAAGATCTGAATGACCATCACGGCCTGGCGTAGGTGTCCAGCACCTCTTCCATGCCCGCCACGAACTCGGCGTCGGCCTCGGGCGGAATGACCCAGTATTCGATTTTGCGATTGGTCATCCCGGTTTTTTTAAGCGTCCGTCGCACGGTTTCATGACAGATCGATCCCACAATGCCCAACTCCACGATCCGCCTTGCCAGCAGCCGCAAAGACCAGTTGGCACACCCCGGCGGCGGCGAACCCAGCCGCATCGCGATCACCTGCGCTTCCTGCTCGCCGTCGAGCAACTTCGCGGTGGGCGGCTCCTTCCGCTTGACGCCGCTGAGCGTCTGCTCGAACCCTCGCTCGCACAGGTTCCGCCGGAGGTTCTCGACGGTTTGCCGGCGGCAGCCGAAGGCCTCGGCGATC
>DASZXJ010000187.1:0-4736 GCA_035545895.1 Tepidisphaeraceae bacterium
TTCGCCGACGCAATTCTTGCCAAGCCGTAAACGATCGCGCAGAGCCGGCCCGATCAGGCAGACCGGCCGGGCCTGCTCGTTGTCGATCCACGAAAACGGCCTGCCATCGATGATCGCGCGTTTGTCGATGTCATGCCACGCCGGTTCGATGCCGATGATTTGTGTCTGTTCAGCGCGTTGATCGCGATACGTGATCGTGTCGTTGCGATACGCCATGCGCGTAAACGCCGCGACGGATGGGCAGCGTTCAAGCAGGCCGTCAAATTGTTCGGGACGTAGCCGGATCGTCCAGAACGGCGCGTTTCGCTTGGGCCCGGTGTCGGGACGATTCGGATAAATGAACATTCGGTTCGTGCCCAGCGTCTCAAATTCCGACAGGATATTTGCTTTCAAGCCGGTGAGCGCCGCGATGACCGCGGTCACCGACGCCACGCCGATGATAATGCCGATCATCGTCAGCAATGCCCGCACCTTGTTGGCCCAAACCTGGCTTAGCGCCAGTACCGAGCTTTGGTACAGCAGCCGCATGGGCGCGACGATGAAATAAACAATTCGTTTCATCGCGATGGCACCCCCGCGATGATATTGGTGTCGCTTATCGTGCTGACCGGATCTTTCTCGGTCGGTAAATCCGAAAACACCTTGCCGTCGCGCATGCGGACGATTCGCCTGGCATGGCGGGCAACGTCGGCTTCGTGGGTGACGAGCACAATGGTCTGGCCTTCGGCGTGAAGCTGCGCGAAGAGCGCGAGAATTTCTTCGCTGGTTGTGCTGTCCAGGTTGCCCGTTGGTTCGTCGGCCAAAAGAATAGCCGGCTTGCCGACCAGCGCGCGGGCAATGGCCACGCGCTGCCGCTGTCCGCCGGACATTTGATTCGGACGATGGCGCATTCGATCCTTCAAACCAACGCGCATCAATGCTTCCATCGCCATTTGCCGGCGCGTCCACCATCCATCAGGCGAATAAATCAAAGGCAGCTCAACGTTTTTGGCAGCCGTCAGACGCGGCAAAAGCTCGAAGGATTGAAACACGAATCCAATCCGCTGATTTCGGGCTCTGGCCAGCGCGGCTGCGCCCATTGAAGTCGTCAACCGACCATCCAGCTCATATTCTCCGGAGGTCGGCTTATCCAGGCAGCCGATGATATTCATCAACGTGCTCTTGCCCGAACCGGACGCGCCCATGATGGCGACAAATTCGTTTCGCCGGATTTCCAGTGACACGCCTGCCAGCGCGCGCACTTCCTCGGTCCCCACTCGATAGACTTTCATCAAATCAGTCAGACGAATGACAACCTGCGGATCAACGGGGTTTGACGAACTGCTCCTCATCCCTGGCTCGTTTGCGTTGCCGGCTTGGTGGTGGGCGATTCGTCTTTCACCTTTTGGTCTTGTGCAACGGTCTCCAAGGCCTTGTAAGGCCCGGTGATGATGCGATCCCCTTCGCTCAGGCCACCTTTAATCAGCGTGTAGTTGTTGTCGGCCGCGCCGACCGAAACCGGCGTCACCACTGCCTTGCCGTCAATGACGCGGAATACCACCATCGCCACGGTCTTGGTGGAATCGACATTGTGATTGCCGTCTCGAACCGACGCTGGAATCGAATCGAACGGCCTGCCCACGACCGCCTGCGTTGGTACTCGCAGCACGTTTTCGTTTTTACGCGTTTGAATTTCGACGTCGGCCGTCAATCCTGATGGAATTCGGCGATTTTGCGGATCGAGCAAGACCTCGACCTTGAATACCTTGGCGTCGGCGCTGCTGCCGCTGGTCATGTTGCGATCCGTTGACTTCGCCAGACCGACGCTGGTGACCTTGCCCATGAAGACTTCATCGGGAAATGCCAGGCAGCGCACTTTCACGGGCTGGCCGACTTCCACGCGCGTGACGTCTGTTTCATCGACTCTTGCCTGCGCGATCATTTGCGACAGGTCCGCTACTTCAAGAATCACCGTGCCGGGGTTGTTCATCGTTCCGGTGACCACAACCTCGCCCACCTTGGCATTGATCACCGTCACCAGCCCGGCAATGGGTGAAACAATGACGGTATTACTCAGATTTTCCTTGGCTCGCGCGATATCCGCGTCAGCGGCTTCGAGATTGTGTCGAAGCACGATCAGATTGGTTTCATCTGCCTTTAGCCCATGGATGGCTGAATCGACCGAAGCGCGTTGTTCGTCAACGCGCCGCTGGGCGGTATCGACAATCGACTGGCTGACGTCATGCGATGCGAGCAATCCCTGCTGGCGCTGGAGATCACGCTCGGCGTCGGCCAGCGTGGCGCGCTGGCCTTCCAGTTGCGACTTCTGCCCCTCCACCCGAAGCTCGGCCACCTGAATCTGCGCCTGCTCCGCGGCGTAACGCGCCTGCGCCGATCTCAAGGCCGCTTCCAGATCCGATGCATCGAGCTTGACCAGAACGTCACTCGGCGAAACCTTCTGCCCCTCCTTGAAAGGCAATTCCAACACGCGAGCCGCGACTTTCGCGCTGATCGACACCTTGGTCAGCGGCTGAACCTCGGCAGGCGACTGCACGATCTCAATCAAATCGCCACGGCCAACCAGTTCGGTTCGGACCGACAACACATCGTCTTTGGGAGCGTTCCCTTTATAGACCCACCACCCTGCGGCAGCGCCAGCCACCGCGAGCGTGATTAAAACCGTCAAAATGATCTTCAAGTCTGTGCCCCTTTGGTATGTAGCCTCTGCCCGGAATACATCGATGCCCGCCACCAACCCCCACTCCGAACATTCTACTGAATTTGAACACCAGGGCAAGATATCAATGCGCAGTTTCTCCCCCAAGTGCAGGTGAATGCAATCGATACAACAGCCACGCGTTATGGCACTTCATTTGGAAGGGCGCACCATCACGCTATTCGAAGGTTCAACCTTCAAATCAAAGGAAGTTTGCCCGGCCAAACAGTTAATCGGGAATTTGCGACGTGGAAATCGGCACTTCATGCGTCAGCACTTCAACGCTGCCGTGCTTGACCAATTGCGGACGAACATATGGCCGCTTTTCAATCTGCTTGGACTGGCCCTGCTTTTCCATGACTTCTCTCCTTTTTCCGAACACGATATGATTTGACCCACGAGCAATTTACCCCGGCCCGGCCTGGTGTTTCAACGACAAAACCTCCGCAAATTCAAAAAAACCACCGAGATTTCACCACTGCGCCTCTTCAAACGGCGTCATCGGACCCTTCATCTTCGGCTTGGGCAACATATTGATCATTGCTTTGATGACCGAGGCATCGGCACCACTTCCAACCCGTAAATTCAGGGCTGATCCCTTCAAAAGCGTGACTTCCGATGCGTGCGGTTCTGTCCGCGACTTGGCCAATTCGATAAACCGATCTTTCTTAAACGCTTGAGGCGTTACAACACTCATAAATCGGCTGGCCTGATGAAACGCCATCGCCCCGCCTCCCTCATCGACTTCCACCAAAGTTGATCGCATCGGCGTCGCCAGCGAAACCACCGGATGTTTTTCCGCTTCATTCATCAGTTCATCGATATCCGAATACGCCACAGCCGGCCTGGCGGCATCGTGCACAATCACGTGCGTCGATTCATCACTGATTTTCTCCGCAGCCGCGGCGAGTTGGTCAACCCATTTCGGTCCCCCCGACACAACCTTCACTCCCGAGAAACTGAAATGCCCGCCATGTTTTCGCTTGGCCTCTTCAATGGCTTCAGGCGTGAAGACGATCTGGATCTGCTTGATGTTGTCCCGATTCAGGAACAGTTCAACGCTTCGAAGCAGCGACTCGCGTCCATCGATTTTCACAAAAGGCCCACCGCCCTCCGCCCCCTGCCCAGCCGGTGGAACGGTCACGATAATCACGCTGAATACTGCCATTTCAACATCCTCGACCACTGCCTCACCCGTGTCAACCGCCCGCCCGTTGACAGCCGACCCCGCCCACCTAGAATCCTCCCTTTCCCGGGCTCGTAGCTCAGTTGGTTAGAGCGCGTCCCTGATAAGGACGAGGTCAGAAGTTCGAATCTTCTCGGGCCCATTGTTTCCTCGCGAAACCGTTCCGCATTTCGCCCAAGCCGCCATTCACCGCCGCGCTGCGGCCTTCGATGCAGGCGAATGCTGCGAGTTGACCCGTAGGAGGGTACGGTGGGATACCGCATCGTTCGCTAGGCGAAGGCGGGCGGGGGTTGGCGTTGATTCTGAGATCGAATGACCAATGGCCAAGTCCCAATGACCAACAAAATCCCAATGACCATAACCTGAATGACGAATCAATGACCAAATCAGAATGACGAAGATCCAGTGACCAATGGCTCCTTTGTTGCGCCAGGCGGACTCATGTCGCGCAACTCCAATTCCCAAATCCCAAATCCGCAATCCGAAATCCGAAATCCAAAATGCCCACAGCCCCGGGGCTAAAGCCCCGGGCTTTGCCCGGGGACCGGATCAACTGGAGATGAATTTCACTCCACAATTCAAGTCCCACGATCTTTCAACCGTTCTCTCTTTTTCCCCCTTCATTTCTTAATCTGTGTCATCTGTGAAATCTGTGGATAAAACTCCGTTTCTCAAGGCTCTCAGAAACTGCACAAAAGTGCGCGCAAACTGACGAGTCGGACACGCTAAGTTGTCGATGAAACTCGCTAAATCTTCGCGCATCTGCGTGTTTCCCGCGGTCCTGGAGTCACTGTCGCGATGGCGCAAGCGGGTTTCGACGTCGCTTGCGCCATCGCGATGATTTGACCGGAGAAT
>DASZXJ010000188.1:0-11291 GCA_035545895.1 Tepidisphaeraceae bacterium
TCATTCTGATTTGGTCATTCGTCATTGGGATTTTGTTGGTCATTGGGACTTGGCCATTGGTCATTCGATCTCAGAATCAACGCCACCCCCCGCCACTGGTTGCCTAGCGAACGAGACGGTATCCCACCGTACCCTCCTACGGATCAACTCGCAGCATTCGCCTGCATTGCGGCTGGCAGCGCAGCGGGGGATCGGCAGCTTGGGGTTTAGATCGGGGGATACCGAAAGACCGGTTGCGGGTAGGCTTGCTCGGCGTGCAATCCGTCGCGGCGGATGAGCAATTCCTCCATTGCTTCCATAGCTCCAAGGCAGGTCGAGATTTGCGGATCGTCCAGCACGATATATCCGCCCGGCGCCATCACAGGCTTGATCGTGTCGTACGTGTACGCGACCGCGGAATAAATATCGCAATCAATGTGCGCGAGCGTCACCGCACCGAGTGAGGGCAAGGACTTGGGCAAGGAATCTTCGAATTGGCCTTCAATGAAATGAAGATTGCTCAGACCGATTTCCGCGACGTAGTCGCGAAGGGCGACCAGGTTGACCTGCTTGAAATCACCTGCCTGGTGGATATCGATCTTCCGATCGGTGGGGGGCATGCCCTCGAAGGTATCGAACGAATAGACGTTGACATTGGGAAGCAGTCGCCGGGCGAGGTACGCCATGAAAATCGCACTACCCCCCTGATAGCTGCCGAATTCAACGATGTTGCCGGGTCCTAATTGAGCGAGGTAGAACTTGATGAGCATGAACAGATTCATCAGATTGGCCGGATGCAGCATTGTTCGGCCTTGCGCCAATTGGATGGCGGTACGAAAATCGGGATCGGCATCGCAAAGCTGGGGGATATTCCCGAATTGAATCCCACAGCCGCGGACGTAACCCTCAAATGGATTGCGCCCGTTTCGGGGGTTCTTGTCCATGCCACGAATATCCTGGGGAAATTGAATCGACCAGTTGGACATTGGTGCAGGGATTGTAACGCGGAAATCGAATCCCGCACGTGAGTTTGATTGGGGTTGGTTTAGCGCCGCCGCTTGCGGCGGGTTTCCGAGTTCTAAAGGAAAAATCAATTGGTCGCATGGTCGTGATGATTTCCGGCTCTTTTGCGAAGCCGGTCAAATTCCTTGGAAAGTTCCTCCAATTCCTCGTCGCTGCAATCTTCAAGATCGACCAGCCTGTTGCGGGCTTTCTTATTGCGGGCGATGAGTTCATCGAGCTTGAGATGAATGGCTTTGGCATCCCGATTTTGAGTGGATTGGATCAGAAAAACCATGAGAAACGTGATAATCGTGGTGCCGGTGTTGATCACGAGCTGCCAGGTGTCTGAATAATGAAAAATCGGTCCAGAAATTGCCCACGCCAAGATGATGACGACTGCAATGATGAAGGCGACGGGCGAACCGACCGCAGTCGCCGTACGCGAAGCAAATTTGCGGAACAACTCGCGAACCGCTGACGCTTTTCTTGGAGTTTTCTCGGAATGCTCGTGTTCAGCCGTTCCTGCGGTTGGAAGTGCGGGGTTCATAAACCACCTTTCCTGCAAAAGTCCACGGCCGCCTCGATTTCATCGGGGCGGCCGTGACTGGGAGGAGGAAGAATGGGCCGTACAAAATCTAAATTCATATTTTCATTTTTCACGATCACTTCTAACGTTGCAGAATCATTGCCGACCGCGCGATTCGCGAACATCGGGGCATCCCGCCTTGGTCCCGTCCAATTAAATCCGATCTGCTGCATCGGGGATTAGTGACACAAAACCCCTGGCAACCTTGGCTTGGCTCGGGGCATTTCTGAAGCAAACCGTTATTGAAATCGGAACCCTCTCTCGCCACTCGCCCGATATCTCGAATTCCGACCTGGGGCTACTGTTTAAGCGTGGTTTGAATCAAACAAATTGAAGCCACACCTTTGAACGGAATCGCCGACAAGAAAGGAGCGTTTTTATGAAACGCATGTTGATGATGGTGATGCTTGCAGGTCCTGTCCTGAGTCTTCCCATGTTAAGCGGCTGCGACCGCACCGTTGAGGAGAAAAAGGTTGAACGAACCACCTCCGACGGCACAACCGTGACCGATAAACAAAAGACCACGGAATCACCGAGCGGCGACGTAAAGACGACGACTGAACACAAGGTTGATCGTTAAAGCGGGGATTGGATTCGAGTATGAGAAACCTTTTAGAGCGCGGATAGCGCGGAGGATTTTATGCTCTTTCTTATCATCCTGATCATTCTCCTGGTGGGCGCGGTTCCAGCTTGGCCATATAGCCGTAATTGGGGCTATGGACCCAGTGGCGGCTTGGGCGCGGTTCTTCTGATTGTGTTGATCCTGCTCATGCTGGGAGTAATTCCTGGACGCTTCTGAACAATTAAAGCGTCGCGTGCGAGTGACAGGGAGCGGCGTATGAAAGTCTCCGATGGTGCAACATCTCCTGTTTGGAGTGAAGCAGTTCGGATTCCGGATTACCCACGGGTTTCGGAGAATTTGGACTGCGAGGTATGCGTGGTAGGCGCTGGCATTGCCGGGCTTACCACTGCATATCTTCTGGTTTGTGAAGGACGCAATGTCATCGTGCTGGACGAAGGCCCGCTCGGTATCGGCCAGACCGGCCGAACCAGTGCTCATTTAGCCAGTGCAATCGACGACCGATTTCAAACGATCGAAAAAGAACTCGGGCTCGATGCCACGAAGACTTTGTATCAGAGTCATTCGGCAGCCATCGATAAAATCGAGGAGATTTCGCAAACTGAGAAATTCGACTGTGATTTTCAAAGGCTAAATGGATATCTGTTCCGCGTGCCTGGCGATCCGTCGGATTTTCTCGGGCAGGAACGGGCCGCCGCGCAACGAGCAGGCTTTACCGATTGCGAACTCATCCCGGATTTGCAACTGGATGGCCGATCGATGGGCGCCTGCCTGCGCTTCGGCAATCAGGCGCGTTTCCATCCGATGAAATATTTGGTCGGCCTGGCCAAGGCAATCAAATCAAATGGCGGGCGGATTTTTACCGGTTGTCGCATCACGGATGTGAAAGGTGCAAATTCGAAGAAAAACGAAAGGGCCCGCGCATTGGTCGATGAAGGCCCTCTCGAAATCACGGCCAATTCGATCGTCGTCGCCACCAACACGCCGTCGCCTATCAACGACTGGATGGGCATCTATATGAAGCAGGCACCGTATCGGTCGTATGTGGTGGGCGTGAGCGTTCCTCGCGGATCGGTCGCCGATGCGCTCTATTGGGACAATGCAGATCCCTATCATTATGTGCGACTTGAGTCGGCCGGTGATGAAGGCATTCTCCTGATCGGCGGCGAAGATCATAAAACCGGACAAACACCTTCGAATTTCCATCCGTTCGAAAAACTGGTGGAGTGGGGCAAGCGGATGTTTCCCATGATCGGCGAGGTGAAATATCGCTGGTCCGGCCAGGTGCAGGAGCCTTCGGACGGCGTGGCATTCATCGGCCGGGCACCGACCGCCGGGGAAAACATTTACGTCATCACCGGCGATTCAGGCATGGGCCTGACCCACGGCACGCTCGGTGCAATGCTCGTCAGCGACTTGATCGCGCACCGGCCCAATACATGGGAAACGCTGTACGATCCGCATCGCAAGCAATTCAACGTCGAAGCCGTGTCGGAAAACGTCAATGCGGTTTCCAGTTACAAGGATTTCTTCACGCCCGGAGAAATTGGGTCATCTTATGACCTGCGTCCGGGAAGCGGCGCAATTCTTCGAGAGGGGTTGAAAAAATATGCAGTCTATCGTGCGAATAATGGAAAGGTGCACAAATGCTCTGCCGTTTGCACGCATCTGGGTTGCCTCGTTTCGTTCAATTCAATTGAAAAGACGTGGGATTGTCCCTGTCATGGAAGCCGCTTTGATATCGACGGCCATGTGCTCATGGGCCCGGCGGTGACCGATCTAAAACCCGTTCCGAATGAACATTGACCTGAAGACACAGACAAAGGAGCTACCATGCAAATGATTTCAGAAGTCGCGATGCCGATGGCAGCGGCTGGTTATTCGCTGCTATATCTTCTTTTTGGCGGCGGGTTGGGCGGAGCCATTCTTATCTTCTTCGTTGCCAAAATGCTTGGGAAATAGCGCGATGCCGCAGTCTTTCACGATTCGCAGGGACCGCTTGCCCGATCGGCTCTTCGGTAAGCGGTCCGTTCTTGTTACCGGCGCTGCCGGAAACATCGGATTGTACTTTGCTGAACATTCCAGCTCGCGCTACGCGCTGCGACTGATGGTGCATCAGGAAGGCGAGATCGAAAAGTTAAAAAAATGGGGTGAAGTCGTTGTTGCTGATCTTTCGGATATCGAGCGACTGCAACAGCATTGCCAGGGAATTGACACGGTCGTCCATCTGGCGGCCGACCCCAGTCCAAAGGCGGAGTGGGAATCATTGTTACCGGCCAACATCGTCGGAACCTACAACATGATGATGGCTGCCTTGCAGGCAGGGTGCAGGCGGGTGATTTACGCGTCCAGTATTCATGCAGTCATGGGTAATCCGGTTGATGTTCAGTCGAGAACCAGCGATCCGGTCAATCCCGGCGATTTGTATGGCGTGACCAAATGCTTCGGCGAAGCGCTGGGCCGATATCTTGCCGGGCAAAAAGGACTTTCAGTAATTGCACTACGGATTGGAGCATTTCAACCCATCGAAGCCGCCCAAAGACCCGAAGGCCTCTCAATGCTCGATATTTTCGTCTCGCAACGCGATCTCAACCAACTGATCGAAAAGTGCATCGATGACCCAATGCTTCAGTGGGCCATCTTCAACGGATTAAGCGACAATCGCTTCAAAAGGCTTGATATTTCCGATGCCCGCGAGTTGGTCGGCTATGCGCCACAGGACGATTTGACCCAGGAGAATCTGCTCATCAAATCCCTGCATCTAAAAGAGACCGTGAATTCGCGTTGATATGCTTTTCCAGCGCAAACCAAACCAATGCGCTTCGCTCAAAACCCCTAAGTATTCTCCTGATGCAATATCTGAGTAAAAATCAAGCGATCATCGGGTGGTGATCCTGATCGTTGCTGATTTGCTGGTCATGTATTCTTGGGCTTGAGGATTTAGGAGTACAAAAAATGACTGGATCAAGTGATTGTGGAACCGTGCCGCACGATCGAATTCAAGCCTGGCAAAACGACTTGGCTCAGATCGTGCGATACATCCAGCCCTGGTGGATGGCTGCTGAGGAATTGCCGATCTGGGTGCAAAATTATGCCCAGGTTCGGTCGCTGGTTTCTTCGATGGAAAAGCGCGTTGAAGAATTGGCACAATTGATACTGCCGGTCGTGACGGCAAATTGCCGCGCACCGGTCGAAGACGTTGATCGCATTGAAACAGAGTTGACGGCGCTTTCGCACATGGCGCATCGTTTCGATAGCCAGCTTCGTCAGGAAGTTCCGCAGCGCATATTTGAGCCGAAATTTGAGGCAATGGCTTTGCAGGTGAGTGCATAGCGAATATCTGGAGGAAACAAATCATGGCTACTCCTCGATATATTGTAAAAAAGATTGGCAAGGACTATTTCCCAATTCGCGTCGATTCGTGTGATGCTCCCATGCGGGCGGGGCTCATTGCCGGCGGCATAACGCTGTTTGCATGGGGAGCGTCTCGAAACGGGCTTTTTCCGGTACTCGCTGTGATCGCCGGCGGAGCGCTGGCTTACCGCGGCTTTACCGGGTCGAGCGTCATCGATGCGTTGCAAAGTGATAAAGCTCGCGCAGGCAGTCCCAGCGATGCGCCTTCCTATCACCACAAAGGCCGCAAGAGCGGGCAATTGCCCGCCAATGCAATCGATGAAGCCTCGATGGAATCGTTTCCAGCAAGCGATCCGCCTTCTTCAATGCGATCATCCGATGTTGTACCTGATGCGGCGGTTTAACTTATTTACGCGCCGGATTATGTGGCCAATTTACCGCCTCACAGATTGATATTGCCCGCGCGGCCAATAGGGTCGTTCGGGCATTTTTCTTTGGGCTTTGTCATTTCAATCATCAGGGAATATCGCACATCGCTTTTTCGCGCAAGCCGTATAGGCCTGTCCACGTTTGCCCGATACTCCGGATTTTTCGCAAAACCTACATTCTGGTTGGATGATGAAGTCACAAGCCGACAACGTCGGATATCACTCAACTTCAGATCGATTCAATGCGTGCCGGCGTGGTGCCGACCAGGTGATCTTGGTGATCTTGTCCTTCATCCAATAGAAGAAAGGAGGTTCCTGTGCGTGCAAGGAATCTGGTTACGCGTGCGATTGTTGTTGTTCTTCTGTCGATGGTTGGAACGTCGGCCATCGGTTGCAACACCATTCATGGTGCCGGCAGGGATGTCGAGCGTGGTGGAGAAAAGATCCAGGACGCGGCTGATCGAAATCGATGATCGTGCTTTTTTCGATTTTCCAATATTGGTTTTATAAGGAGTTTTTATCATGAAACAGATTTCAAAATATTGTGCGGCGATCGCGTTGGCGGTCGGTCCGGTGGCATGGTGCCAGCAACAGCCTGCAGACACCAAAACCGAAAAAATCACTTCGTCCATGCAAAAAATGGATGAGCAGCATCAGATGGTGCATCTGCAGCGCGCTTATTCAATGCTCGGCATGAACGTTTACAACGAGAAAGGCGAAAAGCTTGGTGAGATCAACGACCTCGTGCTCAATGGCGGTCAGAACCAGATCAGCTACGCCGTCTTGAGCTACGGCGGCGTGCTGGGCATTGGTGACAAGCTGTTTGCCATTCCGTGGAGCATGTTGGAACACAAGTCGCTTGAGAAGGATCGAGTCTTCCTCAATGTCGATACCGACAAGCTTGCCAAGGCGCCTGGCTTTAACAAGAAGCAGTGGCCTGACGCTGCCGACACCGCTTATTGGAACGAAGTCTCGACGTATTATCGATCCGGCGAAGCGGTGCCGGCCCGCGCTGAAGTTCCTCCAAACATGTCGCCGGGCATCGCCAATATCAACGGCAATGTTCGCCAGGAAAAAGGCATCGCCTGGTCTCGCAAAGTCAGTGCTGTCATTGGCGCTGACGTGAAGAACCAGCAGGATGAAAGTCTTGGCGATATCAACGACCTTGTGCTTGATACAAATACCGGCAAGGTTCAATACGCGGTATTGAGTTTTGGCGGCTGGCTCGGAATGGGCGACAAGCTGTTCGCCGTCCCGATTCAATCGCTTCAAACGGCTTCAGGCAAGGAAACATTCATCCTGAACGTTTCGAAGGATCGCCTCAAGACCGCTCCAGGCTTTGCGAAAAAAGCTTGGCCTGATTTTGCAGATCAGACGTTCTGGGGTTCGGTCGATACGTTTTATGGCCAGAACCAGACCACTCGCTGAAATGCCACGCAGGAAAGGTCCTGACCGTTTCGTCACGGCCAGGCAACCGCCTACGGGCACGCAGGCCGCACGCCGGAAAGACCCGGCGTGCGGCTGTTTTTTGCGCTTTTATCAGCCCGCTGGTTCCGTGAATCACAGGTGAATGCTTCTCCGGTAAATACGATAGCGCTATCGGTCAATACCTGATCCCCCGCAATCTCAATCGGGTCTATTCTCTGTTGAGTCAGTTGAACGAAGTTGTTGTTCGAAAGGAGTATCTCAGATGCAAACTACCCATGATGTAAGCGACACACTGAATCATCTGCTGGAAATCTGTCGTGATGGCGAAGAGGGTTTTCAGACCGCCGCCAACGCAATTGAAGATCCATCCCTCAAGGCTGAGCTGATGCAATACAGCATGCAGCGACGGGATTTCGAAACCGATCTCGTCGGCGCCCTGGGCACGTTCGGTGAAACCGCCAGGGAACGCGGCAGCGTCAGTGGCGCGGTGCACCGCGGCTGGATTAATATCAAGGCTGCCATTGCGGGAAAGAACTCGCATGCGGTCCTGGCGGAATGTGAACGCGGCGAGGACTCCGCCGTGGAGGCTTATCGTGACGCAATTAATAGTGGACTGCCGACTGAAGTGGCGCCGCTGGTTGAATCTCAATTTGAACAGGTTCAACGAGTGCATGATCGAGTCAAGTTTTTGCGTGACTCGTTCAAGTCCACCTGACGAACCTTCCATCTGCCCCGTCCCTGTACTCGTCCGGCGGGTTAATTCCCGCCGGGCGATGCAGGGGGCAAGGAAGGCCTGGATGTTGAATGAACAGCGATGGGGATGCTAACCGAAAGGAGCGCATTATGACGACTGCAAGGAACCACAATAAAGGGCACGCCAGTCGCAACGGCGGACATCACCGCCATTCCGAACTGGACTCGCTCAAAGACAGCGTTTCGCAATTGCGCGAAGACGTCATGGATGTGGTGGAAAATACTGTCGATGCCGGCAAGGCCCGTGCTTCGCAGGCAATGAGCGGCGTGACGTCACGCATCACGGATATGAAGGATATGGGCAATGACCAGCTTGAATTGATCGGCAAACGCATTGGCGAGCGGCCCCTCGCCAGCGCTGCAATCGCGGTGGGCATTGGATTCATTCTCGCGCACCTGTTGGGCCGCAAGTAAGGCCTGATCCAGTTGCGCAACAAGATCAGCCGCTGCACCTTGCTGTAAAAGGCGGAGTGCAGCGGCTTTGCATGGGGCGTTGAAGTTTTTGAATGACGAAAGGAACACAATCGCGACTGCTGGCCAGCTGGGACGCGGGCCGCATTCACATATGCGATAAGGAGCCGGCATTATGACTGCAGTCCTTGAAAATCCGCCTCAACAAAGAGACGAGGCCATGAAAACGGGGAAAATCGAGTTTGCGCTATTTGCCCCCTACAACGAAATTGTCGAAATCATGGGCAGTTGGAACGACTTCAAGTCCGAGCCGATGGTCAAGAACGACGTCGGCTGGTGGGTTACGAATGTTGATCTGCCCGATGGTCAGCATCAATACAAATTTCGCGTCAAATCACGCAGTTTCTTCGCGCGCGATCAGATGCTCGACATCTTCGATCCCTATTGCCTGTCGGTTACTGAAGATAAGTTCGAGAGATCGATCGTCGAAGTGAGAAACGGTACTCGCTTGTGGGTCGAATATGAATGGAAACACGATGATGTGCCTCTGCCCGCCAATGGGCAGTTGGTCATGTACGAATTGCACGTTGGCGATTTTCATTGCAAGCGCAACGACAAGACCCGTTGCGGCACGTTCAACGATGTCATCGCCAAGCTCGATTATTTGGCGGAACTGGGCGTGAATTGCGTTGAATTGTTGCCGGTAAAGGAGTTTCCCAATCCAGGCTGGGGATATTCATTGCGAAGCCTGTTTGCGGTGGAAAACAGCTATGGCCGGCCTGAGGACCTTT
Organism: Tepidisphaeraceae bacterium; assembly: GCA_035545895.1. Taxonomy (GTDB): domain Bacteria; phylum Planctomycetota; class Phycisphaerae; order Tepidisphaerales; family Tepidisphaeraceae; genus DASZXJ01. Next base: position 9,313 of record DASZXJ010000188.1, read on the forward strand.
GCCGGCTGGTCGATGAATGTCATGCCCGCGGCATTCGCGTGATTATTGACGGCGTTTACAACCATGCCGAGCAGGAAGCGCCGCTCACCAAGATCGACTATGCCTATTGGTTTCACGAAAACAACCCGGACCCGCCTCACATGCAGTGGGGTCCCAAATTCAATTACCATCTGTACGATGAAAAACTGAAAATATTCCCAGCCCGCAAGTATGTAACCGATTCGATCAAATTCTGGGTCGAAAAGTTCCACATTGACGGCATTCGTTTTGATGCGACCACCGCGATCAAGGATTTTGACGTCATGCGTGAACTGGCGGACGCTGGATACGGCAAAGTCAACGGCTTGAAGCATTTTCTTACCGTGGCCGAGCACATTCCCGAAGATCCCGCCATCACAGGGCGCGAGCGCGGAGCGCCGATGGATGCGGCATGGCACGATTGCCTCGGTCGGCATCTTCAGGCGATCTGCTGCCTGCAGGAACAGGCGGGCAACCATCCGTTCGATCTCGATGGCCTGATCCAGAAGCTGGACGTAAAGACCAACGGCTACGAAAAGCCTGAGCGAATCGTCAATTTCCTGGGCAATCACGATTACAAACGCCCGATGACGATCATTGGCGATGACGGGAAAATTTTCGACGAAGCCGCGTTTCGGCGAATGAAAGTCGGCATTGCGCTGCTGCTCACCTCGCCGGGCTTGCCCATGCTCTGGATGGGGGAGGAATTTGGTTTCCCCGCCGACAAGAGCCTGGAACCCAGGCCGCTGAACTGGTCACTGCTCAACAACGCCAACAACAGCGACCTGCTGCGCTATCACCAGCGGCTGATCAAACTTCGCAAGGAAACACCTGCCCTGCAAGGCGAAACGTTCGAGGTCGTATTAAAAGATCCTGGCCGAGGTTTGCTCGCGTTCAAGCGTTGGAATGCTGAAGGCAACGTGATCGTGATCGTGGTCAATCTCAGGGATGAACCCGCCGGCGATTTCACGATTCAGGATTGTGGCCTGGAAGATGGAGTGTGGCACGAATTCGTCGGGCATTGCGATATCGACATCAAGGATGGCAAGTTCAGCGATGATCTGGATCGCAGCGAGGTCAAGATTTACCAGAAGAAATGAATCATGCGGCTGAAAAGCGGAAATCTTCTCTGGCCGGACCTGTCGCCCAGGCCGAGAGATTATCCCGCATTGCCGGGTGACGTATTTTGCGATGTTCTGGTCGTGGGCGCCGGCGTGAGCGGCGCCCTCACGGCGTGGCATCTGGCGCGAGCCGGATTTGATGTACTGGTTGTCGATCGGCGGCTGCCGGTCAGCGGCAGCACGCCGGCATCCACCGCGCTGCTGCAATACGAACTCGATACGACTTTGATCGAATTGCGACGATTGATCGGCCGCGAATGCGCGGACCGCGCCTATCGTCGCTGCGGCTTGGCGCTGAATGATATTTCCAAAGTGGTCTCATCGTTGGATGAGGATGTGGGACTTGGCTTGCGACCGAGTCTGTATATTGCCAAAAGCGATCACGATATCGAACGGCTTGGGTGCGAGGCCGCAGCGCGCGAGCAAATCGGGCTTCCTTCGCATTTCATTGCCAAGGACCAATTGCGATCGCGGTATACCATCGATCGCGCCGGAGCAATTGTTTCGCATGGTGCGATGGAAATCGATCCATATCGGTTTACGATCGCGCTGCTTCAGTCGGCTGTGCGGCAGGGCGTTCGAATTTATCGCGCGCCGGTCGAACTGTCGCGCTTCGATCGACATCGCATCTGGCTTCGCAGCGGTGAATCGCGGGTTTGCGCGCATCATGTCGTATTTGCCACCGGTTATGAGATTCCACGAGCGCTGCAATCGCGCTATTGCACGCTGAAAAGCACTTATGCCATCGCTTCCGATCCTCTCGATCCGTCATTGCTTTGGCCACAGCGGGCGCTGATTTGGGAGGCGAGCGATCCTTATCTATATCTTCGGACGACTGCC
>DASZXJ010000189.1:0-30415 GCA_035545895.1 Tepidisphaeraceae bacterium
ATTAGTAAACCGTTGTATCAAAGCGGTTTATATTCATAAAATCGCCGATCTTTTGCCTTGGCCAAGCGTATAATTTTATTGGTGACATTATGGAAATGACCATCGATAAACAGGATAAACCCCAACTCAGCAAGCAAGCCCAGCGGTGGCTGGTCAAACTGGGTAAACAATGGCTTGCGGAATCGCAACATCCGGAATTGGCGCTTTTGCGGGCGCGGGAGACTTATGAGCAGCGAGGATATTCGCGGCAATGGATCGATCATCGGCTGCGCGGGCTGAGCGCGCGGCAGGAATTGACGGCTGCGTGGAACCGGCTGGGCGCTGCGGGGGAGGATTATCGCAATCTGACCAATGAGCTGTTTAAGTCGGCGTTTGGCATGGATGTGGAAAGCTATCGTCGTTACAAGGGATTGACCGACGATCACGATCATTTGCGGGATTTCATGACGGATCTGGAACTGTCGCTGGTGAGTCTGGCGGAGACGACAGCGGCGGTGTTTCATCGCGATCGGCCGGGTGAAGGAATCGACAAGCTGCTCGCCGACGTAAAAGACGCCGGCGCGGTGGTGGCGGGGACGATCCGCGAGATCGAAGCGCGCAGCGGCCGACCCGTGCGCGCGGGAAAACCCCTGGGCCAGCCCGCGCAAGCCCCGGTAGTGCCCGTCAAAGCCGCATAACCGGCAATTTTCGCGCGGTTCCTTCTCCAGATTCCCATTTTGACACTTATTTAGGCTGAAAGTCCTGAAACCCTAGGCATGGGCCTCTGTTTGCTTATGATGAGAGGCGAGAAATTGTGGATTTCGAAATGCGGAATGCGGAATTAAATCCGAATTCCGAAATCCGCGTTCCGAAATAGTTCCTCCGGAGGTCTGTCAGAAGATGTCGTCAATGTTGGATCAGATCACCACGCCGGCCGACTTGCGCAAGTTTTCGATTGAACAGTTGGCGCCTTTGGCGCAGGAAATCCGGGAACGCATCTTCACAGCCGTCAGCACCAATGGGGGGCATTTGTCCTCCAACCTGGGCGTGGTCGAACTAGCCCTTGCCTTGCATTACGTCTATGACTTTGGCCCGTATCCACAGGGGCCGGACCGATTGCTTTGGGATGTGGGACATCAGTGCTATGCCCACAAGATGCTCACCGGGCGGGCCAATCAATTTCAGCAATTGCGTAAAAAGGGATCGGTTGGCGGATTTCCGTCGCCGGTGGAATCGCCTTATGACCTGTTTGCCGTCGGCCACGCGGGCACGGCAATTTCGACCGCGGTGGGCATGGCCCGGGGCGACCAGCATCTTAAGAAAGACAGCTTTGTCGTGGCGGTGGTCGGCGATGCTTCCATCGTCAATGGAATGGCCTTTGAAGGTCTTAACAATGCCGGCACGCTCAAACGGCAGATGCTCATCGTCCTGAACGACAACGGCATGAGCATTTCGCAGCCTCAAGGCGCGATGGCGCACTATCTCGAGCGCGTGCGCGTTTCGACGACCTACGAGGAATTCAAAAAGCTGAGCAAGAAGTTGGTGCATGAACTGCCCGACAGCATCAGCACGCGAATCGAATTTTTGTGGCATCACTTCAAGGAAGGCGTGAAGAGCACGTTCTGGCCGGGACAAATCTTCGAAGCAGTGGGCATCAAATACATCGGCCCGCTGGATGGGCACGATCTGCCCGGGCTGATCAACATGCTCGGCGAGATCAAGCACGTGCAGGCGCCGGTGCTGCTGCACATCAAGACGGTGAAAGGCCATGGCTACGAAGTCGCCGCCGCCGAACCGACCAAGATGCACAGCCCGTCATCGTTTACGGTGAACGGCGATCAGGTGGAGATCAAGAAAAGCCAGGGCAAGAGTTGGACGACGGCCTATGCCGACGCCATGATCGAGCTGGCCAAGAGTGATTCGCGCGTGGTTGCGCTGACGGCCGCCATGCCGGACGGCACGGGCCTGTCGAAATTTGGAAAAGTGTTCCCGGATCGTTTTTACGACACGGGCATTTGCGAATCGCATTTGGTGGGCATGGCTGCGGGCATGGCCAAGAGCGGGTTGCGGCCGTTCGCGGCGATTTATTCGACCTTCATCCAACGCGGCTTTGACCAGGTCTGGCAGGAAGTGGTTTTGAACGGTCTGCCCGTGGTTTTTTGCATCGACCGCGCCGGCTTTGTCGGCGACGACGGAGCCGTCCATCACGGATTCATGGACCAGGCCTTTTTGCGTCCCATGCCGACCATGGTGTTGATGGCGCCAAGTGATGAAGCCGAGCTTGGCCGGGCGCTGCGGTTTGCACTGTCGCTCGATGTGCCCAGCGCTGTTCGATATCCGCGCGACAATGTGCCGGCAACTAATTTTGAAGAGACCATCGATCCGTCCCTGCGCGGCGACGCCAAGCGCGAATGGGTTTTGGGAACAAGTCGCGTGTTGCGAGAGGGTGAGGATGCAACCCTGATCGTTTATGGCGCGTTGGCCGAAAGCGCCATGCAGGCAGCCAAGCTATTGGAGGCCGAGAGAGTCGATCTTCAAGTCATCGACGCCCGATTCTGCAAGCCATTGGACGAAGCGATGCTCAGGCGAACGCTTCGCAGCGGACATCCGGTGTTTACGCTGGAAGATCATTCGCTGCAAAATGGATTCGGCTCGGCGATGGCGGAATTTGCGGTAGCCCACGGTTTGCCAACCGATCATCTCACGCACCTGGGCATGCCCGATCGATTGATCGCGCACGCATCGCGCGTTCAGCAACTGGCGGAGACCGGCTTGAACGCCGAGGGGATTGTCGGCCACATTCTAAAAGTTAAACTTGACCTTATTGAAGCAAGGAAAGTTTCGGCATGAGTTCTCAGAATCGTTTCTTGGCTAACTCCAGATTGCTGCTATTTGCGGTTATTGGAGCGGTTGGTTATTTGCTTTTTGTCAATCTGGATTCCGAATCTTTTACCATTCGCACGATCAAGTCCGCGTTGGGTGATGATCCGCTTCCGGTGCGCCTTGTGATTTGGGATCAAATGGATCACGTCGCTGATGAGCCGCGCGCAGCGCGGGATCAGGCAATTTGCTGGCGGATTTCCCTGATGCACGGGTGACCGATGAAAGACCAAGACAGATGACATCGATGTTTTATTCTCGCGCGGTATATGCGCTGTGGCCGAAACGTATCTTCGCAACAGATGCATCCACCATTATCAACACGAGCACACAACTGGGCGCAACGACTTTGCCAACCGATGCCCGCTGGATGAACGAGCATGATATTCGAGCCGTCGTCCGGTTTCGCGCCGAACCTTATGGAGCGCGAATCGAAAGTACAAACGTGAGGATCGATCCGCTTCAATGATCTGGCCATCTATCTATGTCGCTGTCATCGGAGTAAGCGGTTTTGCGCTGACAACAATATTCATCGAAGCAAAGAAAAAAACTCATATCGCCGAACTCATCGGCATGTCAGCGATGTTTGGCTGCGGAATTGTCCCCTCAGTAATGATTTGGCTTTCGATGTGCGGGCTAAAGCCAAGTCGGGCAATCATCTTATGCATTGGCATGGTATGTCTCGCAGCGATTGGATATCGATGGAAGATCGGGCGAATGCCTTCAATCAAGCGCCCGGCCGTTTTTCAGTTGAGATTTTACGATATCGCCTTGTGCGGGCTGGCAGTCTCGCTGATTACGATTCAGCTTGCATGCGTGCTTTCTGTCGCGATCAAGTTGCCCGTGCTCGATATCGACGGCTGGGCGATTTGGGGAACCAAGGCAAAAGTTTTGTATTACGAGCCGCTGCATCCGACACCGGCGTATTTTCATGATTTGTCTTTGAGTTACAGTCACCTGGATTATCCGCTGATTGTTCCCATGCTCTGGACTGGCCAAATGGTCGCGAGCGGAAACGTGGATGATCCGACCAACAAAGCGGTGGTGCTTATTCCGTTGCTCGGAGCAATGCTGCTTCTTTACGCTGTCGCACGCGAAGGCTTAACACCCGCCCGCGCCGCACTGATCGTATCGCTTTTTGCAGGTGCGCCTGCGATGTCGCGGTGGAGTGGCCAAGGACAGGCCGACATGGTAATCGCGGCTTTCATCTTGGCTGCCACAATCTGGTTCATGAGGTGGATACGCGATCGACATCCGCGAAATGCGATTGCCACCGGTTTCTTTATTGCGATTGCAGCATCAACCAAATTAGAGGGAAAGGTTCTATACTTTTCGATCCTAGGTTATGCGATTCTGAGTATGTTATGGACCTTAATCTTCAATCGCTCGGTGAAGCCGACCATCGGCGGCATTGTGCTAATACTGGTTTCCGCTTTGCTTATCATGTGGTCCGTGGCTGCTTTGGAGTCGCGATCTGCCACATACACACGAAGATTACGGCTCTCGAATATCTGCCTCAACAATAGTAGATGGACTGCGGCACATGTCGCAATTGATTGACCTAATGGGCGAACAAATCCGCATAATGTCATGGATTCCGGTCATCATTGTTGCGCTGCTTGCCGCCGTGATCGGCTGGAATGGTTGGACGCGACCTGATGTGCGCGCAGGATGGTTTATCCTCTTTGTACAGTTGGCAGCTTACTCAATTGTATATCTGATTACGCCATGGGAACTGCCGGTTCTGATCCCAATCACCGCGCCCAGGTTGATGCTTCAAGTCACGCCGCTTGCGATGCTCCTCGTAGCAATGCATTGGAGCGCTGCCGAATCTGAGCCGATCAAATAGTTCCCCTTATTGCAGCAGCCACTGAATCGCATCTTCCAATTGGTCATTTACGATCAGGATATGTCCGGCAAAGTCAATGCTGCGCAATTCGACGGGCAGGTTGGCGGCTTGCGCTTGTTGAACGGCAGCGCGCGCCTGATTGGGCGCAAAGATCGGATTCGCTTGGCCGCAATAGACGCGCACGCGCGGCAGTTTTTTCGCGCCACCGAAATCGCCGCCGCTGAACAGCGCGATCGCGGCGATCTTTTCCGGGTTGCGGGCAGCCAGTTGGATCGCGACGTTGGCGCCCCAGGCGTGGCCGATGATGTAAATCCTCGCCAGATCGATCGCATAAATGCTGGACATCGCGCTGATGATGCCGTCCAAGCCCGCCAGATTGTTATTCAACCAGACTGCATTGGGGGCAGCGATTACAAATCCATATTGGTCCGCCAGCTTTTTGATTCGTCCACGACCGGCGGATTCGAAGAAGTAGCTTTCGTCCTCACCGCCGCCCTGGAGCGCGATCACCAGTGGCAACGGCTTGTGCTGTCGGACTTGCGCGGGCGCGTAGACCCGCGCGGGGATTTGCATTTGGCCGGCAAGAATAGCGCGCCACCAGTCACCCACGCGCTCGCCATATGGATTGCGTCCCATGGCGATCGATTCGGATTCGGATTGCACCTGCCGCGAGAGTTCCAGCGTATCAGCCAGGTATCTGGCGGAATTGTTGTCATCCGGTTGATCGTTCAGCAGCACATTTCGCGACAGGCACGCCGCCAGCGCTTGGCGCATATCAACACTATCCGGCACGAATTCGCCCAGGCGGCGCTGATTGCCGTTTCGAACCACGTTAAGCGGTGCTTCGACAACCGGCCAGCTATCGATTGGATAATGTTCGCCGGTGGAAGTCACCAGTTCGACGAGATGTTTTCCCATCGCCACTGAAGGCCCGCCACGTGCGATGGAAAATGGTGGGCCCTGCGCTTCGATTCGCACGGGAACATCCAGCAGCGCATCGGATTGCGGCGCATCAGCGCGAATAATCAGGTGCAGATCCACCGGCAAAGGAATATCGGTCGGATACATGCGGGCAATGCGAATGCGCATGATGCCCGGCCGGCTTCGCAACGCGACTGCCGGAGCGATTCTTACCTGTAACGAATGAATCAGCGCCGCCATGGCAGGGTCTTTTGCCGCCGGCGCGATGCGGTCGGTCAATTCGTTTAATGCCTGGATGGCTTCAGGTTTTTTCGCGTTGAAATAGAGTGAAAATGCCTCGTCGAAAGCTCGATGAATGCGTGCCCGCGCGTTGTCGTCGTCGGGCGGATGCGCCAGATACGCATCTTCGAAGCGAAGTTCGGCAATCGTAAAGTCGCGGCGATTGATCGTGACCGCCGGCACCGGCTGGGTCGCGGGACCCGCCCCCAGCAAAGCCAGCAATCCAAACAAAGGGATAAATCGTTTTAAGGTGTTCATCAGGATTCTTTTGTCCTCATGCTCCGGTCTCGCCGTAGTTGCAGTGAAATGCAACACATCGTGGCCGTCATCGCCTATACTGGCGGTGACTATGAAATTAAACGTGCTTCCCTGGTTCTCGAACGGCCTGCAATTCACATGTACTCAGTGCGGCAACTGCTGCACGGGCGGGCCGGGATATGTATGGATCAGTATCGACGAAATCGGGCGAGTTGCCAAGCATTTCAATCTCACCCATCGCAAAGTGATCTCCAAATACTGCCGCAAGATCGGCAACCGGTATTCGCTGAAAGAGTTACGAAATCTTCGCGGTGAATATGACTGCATCTTTCTTCATGAGGAAAAAACCCCATATAAAAAAGGACAGGTTTCCCATACGCGAAGGACCTGCACCGCATATCCGGTTCGACCCTTGCAATGTCGCACCTGGCCATTTTGGGATGGAAATTTAGCCAGCCCCCAAGCCTGGAAGCGCGCATCGGAACATTGTCCGGGAATGGATCAGGGAAGGAAACATTTTTCACGGGAGCAAATCGCTGCCTTGCGGGACGCGGAAGATTGGCCGGAATCTACGTAGCGGAATCCATATATGCAGCCGCGGAGAAGCCGTTTGCCGTGCTGATGGTTTTACTTTAATTGCAATTGAAGGGTCTTGTTCAGGTCTTGCGTTCGCCGACGAACCGCGCCAAAGTGCGCAGCGCATCGGCGTGGGAATCGAAACCGGCCAGCGAATCGATCGCCAAAACCAGTTGGCGGTCGGCCTCCGTGCGGCTTTGCTCGGGGCCTAGCAGGGCGGGGTAAGTATTCTTGCCACGGCCGGTGTCCTTGTGGGTGGCCTTGCCGAGTTGTTCGGGGGTTGAGGTCACATCGAGCAGGTCATCGACAATCTGAAACGCCAGTCCCAGGTGCCTGCCAAATTGAGTGAGGGAATGAAGTTGAGATTCGGTTGCGCCGGCGGCAATTGCGCCCAGGCGACAACTGCACGTCAGCAGGGCTCCGGTCTTGAGACGATGAACCTGCTGAAGCTGGTCCAGCGAGAGGGTCTGGTTTTCCCCGGCCATGTCGAGCACCTGCCCGCCGATCATGCCGGCTGCGCCGGTGGCGGCGGCGAGTTCGGCAACCAAAGGCCCGGCCAGGGGTTGGGCCGCGCGACGCGACAGCACGTCAAACGCCAGCGCGACCATCGCATCGCCGGCGAGGATCGCCATCGCTTCGCCGAAGACCTTGTGGCAGGTGGGTTTGCCCCGGCGAAGGTCGTCATCGTCCATCGCGGGAAGATCATCGTGAACCAGTGAAAAGCAGTGGATCAGTTCGATCGCGCAAGCGGCCGCCAGCGCCGACTCTTCGCTCGCCCCTTGCCCCTCACCCCTTGCCCCTTGTTTGCAGGCGGCGAACGATTCGAGCGTCAGGGTCGGCCTGAGGCGCTTGCCGCCGTCGAGCAGGCTATACGAAATCGCCTCGATCAGTTTCGCAGGGGCGGATGTTTGCGACGCGAGCAATTCCTGAAGCGCCTGCTGCACGACCTTGCCCTGGCGAGCGAGAATGGACCGGGCATCGTCCATTATTCCTCGTCATCGCCCGAACCATCGTCCAGCGGTTCACTGCTGAGCCCGCCATCCGCAGCCTTGCCGAGCAGTTCGATCTGTTTTTCCGCCCGGCCAAGCACTTGCCGGCAGTGCTGAATGAGGAAGTTGCCCCGCTCGTACTTGGCGAGACTCTGCTCAAGCCCGATCTGTCCGGATTCGACATCCGAGAGAATCTGCTCCAGCTCGGCCAGCGCGTCTTCAAACGTCTTGGGAGGTGATTGCGGTTTCTTGGACATTAATGAGAACTATAACGTCAAAGCGAGATGAGTTCCTCATGGCGGACCTTCGGGCCGAACGTAAACGTTCCACCCGGGTAATTGCGGCAGGGCCACTCGCCTGGAGTAATTGGAGAGCCTTCGATGCATCGATTCAGATTCCCAGTACGCCGGGTAAATGACATATTGCATGTCGGCCGGCGTGTATTGGCGCAAGCGCTGGTCGGAAATGAAGTCCCCAGCCATGAACAGATCGACCGCGCCATAGTCGAAGACGTAGTAGCGGTTATCCGACATCAATGTGGCCAGTGGATTCCACGGAAAATAGGCTTTTTCAGGGTTTTCCAGGCTAAATTGGTAAGCCAACTGGTCTGGATTTTGAGAGGGATGTTGAATTTGATCTCAATATGCCAGCGACTTTTCAGTGGGGTTGGCACAGAGGATCCCGAGCGAAATCGCGAGAAGTGCAGATGCGCTGACGATCAGCCGATTGATCGGCTCGGAACCGTTTTCGGTGATGCGGTGATGATGGCTAACGATCCAGCCCGCCAGTGCGGCAACGAGAAAATAGGTCGTGGGAGTGAGCGCGTTTTCCGCCCCGCCGGGTTTGACGCGACCAACGATGGACGAAGGAATCATGATGACAGCGACGATAAAGGGCATCATCCAGGGGCGCTGGGTCAGCCATTGTGTTTTCAATTGCATCGTGCCGGTTCGACACGATTCGATCAGCAGTGCCATGGCCATCGCCATCGCTGGGGCGGCGACGTCTGCAATGAGAAACCCCACACCCAGTTCCCAACTCATCGGCTTGCCATACATTTGCAGCCATTGCATGTGCCCCGCCACGATGCCAAACATTGTGAATCGAAGCGGCTCATATCCAAATGCCAGCATCGACATGGCCGCAACCAATGTGAGGCCAAGCAGTTCGAGCAAAGCCAGAATAATTGCGTCCCGCGACCCGTTTTGAACGTATAGAAAGATTGGAAGGAGGATGACGATCGGCAACATGTTTTGCTTTGAAGCGGCGGAGAAAACCGAACAGGCGGCCGCCGCAATCAGCACCGGCCATTTGAGATTTGGCGACGTCTGCCATGCGAGTAGCGCCAAGGCCAAAAGTCCGAAGCCAACGGCTGGCGCGTCGGCATGAACCATGAACGCAGAATAAAGCAGGCTTGGCAGCGTCAATGAAAAGCCTGCAAAAACGAGCAGCCCGATTCCGCGCATCAAATTGCTTTTACAGGGCAGCGCCAACAGAAACAGAATGGCCGGGATGTAAAAAAGAGACGCGTTGATGAAATCGGCGATCAGAATTGCGCCGGTGGGAGTCCTGGCGATCGCCGCGATCGGTCCATGAATGAATGCGCTGGCTGGACCTTGTCCGAGGGGGTAGTAGAGCGGCATCCCTTTGGTCCAGCCGATGACAGGCGCTGTTCGAGCGCCATTCCACGAATCGTACGGGCTTCGCGCGACGTGCACCCAGATCATGGTGAGCATCAAGGCGCCGGCCAGCGGAAGGAGGACGATCAGCCAGCGAGGAACCACGAAATTTCGAAAATGAACCCAGAGTCGAAGACTGTCCCTCAGGGCCAGTAAAAAGACCAGAACCGTCCAGCCAATCGTCAGATTGAGCATCATCGGGAAAAATCCTCTTCCACGTGATTTGGGAATATAACCGCATCCGGCAGGCGGGATATAATTGAGGTCGATATGTACATCGTCGTTTTGGGAATTTTGTTTGCGACATTGGCCCTGATTTGGGGTGTTCGAAAGCACATGATGGATTGGATTCGCGACCCGGGCCAGCAGGGGCCCGCATTTACACTGACTCAACTTCGAGACCTTCATCGATCCGGGTCGATGACCGATGAGGAGTTTGAGCGAGCGAAAAATCAATTGATTGCCAGTGCAAAGGGGGTGTCTTCGAAGGCCGATGTTGAGAAAAGAGGGTCAACATAATGTGCACCCCGCTGGAAATCGGGATGAAAACAGGGATGGGCGAGCGTCCGAGATTATCCGGACTCTCAATACTGATTTTATCGTTTCCATTTTGCCTGGAAATGTGAGTAAGATGTTTTTCAGAAGTGAGGACATTCATCAAGTCCCCATGGTTGGAAGTTCGATAAAGATCGCAGGGCAAGAGACCTGCGCAAATATTGCAGGGCAATTGCCCGCTAGGAAGGCAGAAGTCTAAATGGCCACCACGAATCGCCCCGGCAATGGCGGGGGTCCACCCAATCTCCCACCGAGCGGCGGCAACGGAGGATCGAACATTCCCCCGGGCGGCGGGTTCCGCGGCCGGCGAATCACCACGTGCAGTTTCTGCGGTAAATCGTCTCGCGATGTCGGACCCATGGTGGAAGGGCCTTCTGACGTCTACATCTGTGCGAACTGCGTCGATCTGGCGCACAACATCATCCGCCAGGAAAAACGCAAGCTCACCGCCAGCCAGCCGCTGTTCAGCACGATCCCCAGCCCCCGGCAGATCAAGGACTTTCTCGATCAGTATGTCGTCGGCCAAAACTACGCGAAAAAAGCCCTGTCGGTCTCGGTGCACAACCATTACAAGCGCCTGACCACCCAGGAAGCCACCCCCGAAGAAAAAGCCAACGATATTGAAATCGACAAGAGCAACGTGCTGCTCATCGGCCCGACCGGTTCGGGAAAGACGCTGCTCGCCAAGACCTTGGCGCGCGTCCTCAACGTGCCGTTCGCGATCGGCGATGCGACGACGCTCACCGAGGCCGGCTACGTCGGCGAGGACGTCGAAAACATCCTGCTCAAGCTCCTGCAGAATGCGGATTACGATCTTGAGGCCGCCCAGCGCGGAATCGTCTACATCGACGAAATCGACAAGATCGGCAAGACCCAGAACAACGTCAGCATCACGCGCGACGTGTCCGGCGAAGGTGTTCAACAGGCCCTGCTCAAGATGCTTGAGGGCACCGTCAGCAACATTCCGCCACAAGGCGGGCGAAAGCATCCCGAACAACAGTATATCCAGATGGACACGTCGCAAATCCTGTTCATCTGCGGCGGCACGTTTGTTGGACTGGAAGATATCATTCGTAAACGATTGGGCCGCCGGCAGATTGGTTTCAATTCGGAAACCGCCCCGGCGGAAAGCTCGCGCGATCGCGCGGAAGTGCTTGCGCAGGTTCAGCCGGAAGATCTGATCGAATTCGGGATGATCCCGGAATTCGTCGGCCGACTCCCGGTGTGTGCGACCCTCGAACCGCTGGACGTGCGGACATTGATCAACATTCTGACCGAGCCAAAGAACGCGCTGGTCAAGCAATATCAGAAGTTCTTCCGCATGGAAGGCAGCGACCTGGAATTCACCAATGGCGCCCTGCATGCCATCGCCCAAAAGGCATTGAAGCGCGATACCGGCGCCCGCGCCCTTCGAGCCGTCTGTGAAGAGATCATGCTCGAGCTGATGTACCATCTGCCGGATCAACAGGCCCCGGGCAAGTACATCGTTGACGAGGAAATCGTCGAGGGCCGATCCCGCCTGTTCGAGATCAAGCCGGAACAGCGCAAGCAGTCGGCCTAGACTCTCCCGCCGGACAATCAATCAAAAGCCCACGGATCACGGTCCGTGGGCTTTTTTCATTAGCGGCAATTGGTGTTCAGTTTGGAGGACGGATCAATTTGACAGCACTCCCAATTTTCGTTGATTTTCGTCCGATAATTCGGGGTTTCCGCCCATAAATAGAGATAGGGGAAAGTGGCCAGGTTTGCTGACGTTGGCGCGGGCTGAAGACCGACAAATAGGTCTATCAGCGTTGATATGACGCCCAATAAAGGAAACCGTTATGCGGACCCATCTATCGGTGGATTATAAGGTTGAAACAATTATTTTTATTTGCAACGGTTATGACGTTGGTTTAGACTCCGCAATCGCTTAGGACAGAGCAACGACCTCGCCGTCGCGGCTCAGCAGGGACGCGCTGAAGTGGTAGGGATGTTCGGGCAGGAATCAAGGGCAACCGGGCTTAGTTGGTTGAGACCTGCCTTGACATAAGAGACACGGAAGTCGTGATCCCGGCGGACTGCGCCAAGAAGAGTTTAGCACCAGGGACAGTACAACGGACGCGTTTTTCCCCACGCATGCCATGATCCGCATTAGCCAGGAGGATTGTCGTGTTCCTCAAGCATGATGCTCGCACGAGTATTGGGTTTGGACCATTCAAGATGCTTCAGCGCGCCAGCGGGCGGCGGGGGGCGTGGATTGCAATCGGCTCCGTCGCCCTTGCTGTCAGTGCAGCTTGTTTAGTCGATGTATCGCATCTGCAGGCTCAGCCCGCCGATGCAGCACCGGTCTTGGCGCTGGCGGAACAGCAGCCAGCCATGACCAATCATGACCGCCTGGCCAAGGCGATCACCGAATATCGCAACGGCCAGTATGAAGAGTCGCTTGCCGATCTTCAGCAGGTCCAGCCGGACCAGCTTGGCGATCGCGATCATCGGGATTTGAACGAATACATGGCCCGCGCCGACAGCGCCGCCAATCAGCGCAAGGCCGCACGCGCTGAATTCGAGCAGGGCGAGCAAGCCCTGGCCGCCAACAAGCCGATCGAAGCCGCCGCCCACTATCAAGCCGCCAGCAACAACAAATTCGTCGATGAAGGCACTCGCGCGAAGAGCCGCGAGCAGCTCGCCGTCGCCGAAGCCATGATGCGTCAGGCCGGCGTGAGCATGCGAGACATGTACAACCAGGCTGTTGCGGATTACAAGGCCGGCAATCTCGCCCAGGCGAAATCCAGCTTCGAACAGCTCCAAAATGCCGGTTACAAGGCCGGTTTATTCCAGAAGAGTCCCGCGGATTACCTGAAAGACGTCAACGCGGCACTGGCGAAAGCGCCCGCGCCGATCCCCGCTGAGCAGCCGATGGCGCAAGCCACGCCGGCTCCTTCACCGGTTCCGGCGCCCGCGCCGGTTGAAACTCCGCCTGCACCCACTCCGGCCGTGCAAACGCCCGTGGTGGAGATGGCTCCGCCGTCGCCGGTTCCGGCTCCCGCGCCGACACAAGCGCCTGAACCCGCACCGGTTGTCCAGACACCGCCGGCACCGGCTCCCGCGCCAGCCCCTGTGGTAGAAGCTCCCCCGGCTCCAGTGCCTGCACCCGCACCAGCGCCTGAAACGGTTCCGGCTCCAGCGCCGGTGGTGACACAGGCTCCGCCGACTCCCGCGCCCGCCGTCACCAGCGCGCCGGAAGCAACGCCTGCTCCTGTACCAGCGCCTGCTCCTGTCGTGGAAGTGAATCCACAGCCCGCTCCTGTAGCGCCCCCGACCGCCGATGCGCGTCAGCTTTATCATGACGCTCGCGAGCAGTATCGAACGGGCGACTGGAATTCAGCGCGTAAGAATTTCGAAATGGCTCGCGACCTCGGTTACAAGCCGGGCCTGTTCGAAGACCCGCCCCAGCGATATATCGATCGTATTGATGAGAAAGCCCGTCGCGACAAGGAGCGCACCGATGCCGCGATTGCCGCTGCCCAGAGCACTTCAGGCGCGGCAGCGCAACCCGGTGGCGAGATGGCTCCCGCGGTCGAGCAGGCTCCGCCAGCCGATGCACTGACTCGCCAGGATACTCAGAATCAGCAGCAGCGCGATTTCATCTCCTACACGTTCCGTACAGCGATTGATAACGCTAATACATCAATCGCTTCGAGTAAGTTCGATGATGCACAGGCTGCGATTGAGAGCGCTCGCGTCGCTCGAAACATCAATCCTGGAGTATTTGCCAGCAACGATCTGACGACGTTTGATTCGCAGATCGCTGCCACGCAACTTCGATTAGATCAGGCGATGCAGGCAGACAAACTATCTGCCGCCGCCAAAGCTCGTGCCGAAGCCGGCAATCTCTTGCTTTTGCAGAAACGTCAGCAGGAGGAAGAAACCCAGCGTACGATATCTGACCTGATCAGCGAATCCACTCGCCTGACCAGCGAAGGCAAATATAGCCAGGCGATCGGAGTCATCGATCAGATTCTCAAGCTCGATCCCAACAACGAATATGCCAAGAACGTTCGTCCCTTGATTGAAGATCGTGCGATCGTGCTCGAACAGCGAACCGCCCGCGAAAAGTTCAACATCAGCATGCGCCGCCAGTTGAATCAGGCTGAGGAAGAGAAGATTCCGTACAGCGATATTCTTCGATTCCCGGACAATTGGCCTGACCTGTCGGCGACGCGCGACCGAACCGTTGCCGCCGAGCGTGGCCAGCAGGTTGAAGATGCAGCCGTTCTGGCGATCCTCGAAAAGAAGCTGCCCGAGGTGAAGTTTGAAAATCTTGGCTTGGCCGATGTGGTGCAGTTCCTTCAGGACGTCAGCGGCGCGAATATCGTTCCGATCTGGCGCGCCCTTGAAACCGCCGGCATCGACCGCAACACCCCGGTGAACGCGCGCCTGCGCGATGTGAAGTTCTCCAAGGTGCTCGACACGATCCTCCGTGACGTTGGCGGTGGAGCGGTCAAACTTGGATACACGGTCGATGAAGGCGTCATCACGATTTCAACCGCCGACGATCTGGCGCACAGCTCGCCGGTCATCAACTTCTATGACGTTCGCGACCTGCTCGTCACCGTTGAAGATTTCAACAATCCGCCCAATTTCCAGATCCAGGCGACCCAGACCGGGCGCGGTGGCGGTGGCGGTGGCAACCTCTTTGGCGGCAACCTCCAGCAGCAAAATCAGAATCAGAACCAGCGCCAACAGCAGGTCGATCTGCTCATCCAGACAATCGAAGAAAATGTCGATCGCGAAAGCTGGCGCGACAACGGCGGCAGCGTTGGCTCTCTTAGAGAGTACAACAGCCAGTTGATCGTTACACAATCGCCTGAAAATCATCGGCAGATCGTCAAGTTGCTTGAAAAGCTCCGTGAAACGCGAGCGATCCAAGTGACGGTCGAAGCGCGATTCCTCACCGTTCAGCGCAACTTCCTTGAGGAAGTCGGCGTGGATTTTGACATGGTGCTTAATCCGGGCGGACAGATTTCCAGCAAGCTCACTCCGATCACGGTCGGCAACAACAGTGCTGCCTACACCCAGATTGGCAACTTGACGACGTCTGTTCCCGGTAACGTCGCAACCGACCTGACCAGCAGCAGTTCATCAACCCAGGGCGTCACGCCAAATCTTGGCCTGACCGGCACCAACGGCGCCGCCATCACGTTCCTGGACGATTTCCAGGTCAGCCTGCTGCTGCGAGCCACCCAGATTTCGCAAAACGCAACAACACTGACCGCCCCGCGAATCACGCTGTTCAATGGCCAGCGGGCGTTCGTGGTTGTGGCGACTGAAACGGCTTACGTCAGCGACCTCACGCCAATCGTCGGCACCAGCGCGGTGGCGTTTGATCCGACGATCAGCATCATCCAGTCGGGTGTGCTGCTCGACGTGCAGGCCACTGTTTCTTCCGACCGAAAGTACGTGACGCTCACCCTTCGACCGACGTTGACGCGACTGCGTTCGCCGCTTCAATCGTTCCCGGTCAGCGCCATCGCCAATACGACCGGTGCGACCGGCGGTACGTCTCAGCAGATCGTATCAGCCCTCGTGCAGCAGCCGGTTCGTGATATCACGTCAATGAACACCACCGTTTCAATCCCGGACGGCGGCACGTTGCTGCTCGGCGGGCAGACCCTCGCCGGCGAAGTGGAACGTGACAGCGGCGTGCCCGTGCTTTCCAAGATTCCGTTCCTCAAGCGGCTCTTCACCAACTCCGCCATGGCCAAGGACGAGCAGATCCTGCTCATCCTGGTCAAGCCGACCATCGTGATTCAGCGCGAGAAGGAACAGGATCAGTTCCCGACCGTCAATACACGAGTCAGCAGCTAGTTGGATCGTCGCGATTGCGGATTTTGTCCCGAATTGGCGGGGCAAAATCCGCAATCTAATTTCTTTCACCACTTTCCCCGGCGATTCATCGGTTTTAGAATGGTTCTTGTCGCGGCACATCCGCGATCAGGAGCCTTCGCCATGCCTGATGCCGAGCCCGGCCCAACGGGTCAAAATCTTCAGGTTCATCTGACCTTCTGGCAAAGGCCCATTGTCCAGGACCTTCTGCCCTTCGGTACGTCGATTTTATTTCACGTTGGGCTGATCGGTCTGGGGTTGCTGACGTATGGCACTTACAAGGTTGTCACCGCATCGGTGATGCGCGAGCAATTGATTATTCCAGAAGCTGCGATGATCGAAGGCGCACAGGTCGGCGGCATTCCCAATCCTGGTCTTGGCAGCGATCCCAACCTTAGTGCTGCCCAAAATATCGATCCCATGTCGAACGATGCTGATAACTGGGCACGCAAGCGAAATGAATCGCTGACCAGCACGCTCATGCAAGGCGGGTCGGCGCCGGATGCGGCCGATTCGGTGATTGGCTTGGGCCCGCGCACGGGAATTGCGGGTCTCGGCTCCAGCGGCACGGGTGGGGGCGGCGACGCGGGTCCCTTGGCGGCTTTCGGCCCGCCCGGCGGGGGAATGGGCATGGGGCCCAAGTCCCCGTTCATGGGTATCAGCGGAAACGCCCATCGCGTGATCTATATCTGCGATGCATCCGGTTCGATGCTGGGCGTGATCCCGCGCGTGCGCCAGGAATTGCAGAAGGCCATCAGCGTTTTGAGACCCATTCAATCGTTCAACGTCATCATTTTCGCCGACGAGGATGTCACGGCCTTGAGTCGCAATGCTTTGACCATGGCGACGCCTGAAAATAAACGGAAAGCGCTGGACCTATCTGAAAAAATGTACGCCGCCGGCGCGACCGATCCATTGCCCGCCATTCGCATGGCGTTTGAGCAAAAGCCGGAATTGATCTACATCCTCACCGATGGCTTTGACCAGGTCGTCAGCTTCGATTCGGTCATCAATGAAATTCGAAAGCTAAATGCCGACAAAAAGGTGAAGGTGAATACGATCCTGGTCCGAAGTTCGGGCTATCCTGAACTGGAGAAAGTGGTCCGCATTATCGCGTCGGAAAACGGCGGCGTGTGTAAGATCATCGATCGGCAGGATATGTAAACGTCTGAATACGTGATTACGCGAACGGAGTTGTCGTAATCATGAAAGGATTCTCAATGCATCGATATGCTTCCTCGAAATGGAGATTGCTGCTTCTGGCGATCCTGCTGGTGGTTGCAGGAACGAGCGTCGCGCAAACGGTGGCTCCTTCACCTGCGACGCCCGCGCCTGCCGCGCCGGCTGCTGGATTGTTTCAATTGATCGCCGGGCATCTCGATTTCATCTTTTTCACGATCTTTACCCTTTCGATCATTGGTTTGACGTTGATCATTCAAGGGTTCATCAAGAACCGCGCCTCGGTGGTCATGCCCGCCGCCACCACTCAGATGATTCGCGAAATGATCGCTCAGCGCCGGTTTCAGGAATTGATCGAGTTCACGGAGAATGATCCCAGCTTTATCAGCAAAGCGTTGAACCCGGCTCTCAAGCGAGCGCCCATCTTCAGCAGCATGAAGGAATCGATGGAAACCGCGATCGGTGAACAGACGGCCGAGCAGTTCAGGCGCATTGAATATCTGAATATCATCGGCAACCTTGGGCCGTTGCTCGGGCTGCTTGGAACGGTTCTGGGCATGATCCAGGCGTTCAGCGAGATGAACGCCAAGGGTGGCCAGGCCAATCCTGCGGACCTGGCGTTCGGCATTTCGACTGCTCTCACACACACCTTTCTCGGCTTGTTCCTGGCCGTGCCGTGCTTGGCGGCATTTGGGATTTTGCGAACGATGGTGGATCGCGTGACGATCCGCGGCGCGCTGGTGGCGGAGGAATTGCTGCTGATGATCAAGCCCGCCGAGGCCAAGCCGTCGGCGCCCGCAGGAATTCCCGGCGCGGCCATGCCGCCGCGCGCCACGCCCCAGCCGGCGGGTCCGGGCATGACGGCTCCTCCACCTCCTCCGCCGGCCATCGGACGAAAGCCGCTTCAATCGTTTGAATGATGAGGTCTTTGTAATGCGACGTCATCGAGGAATGCCGCCCATTCGTGAAGGCAGCGTGAATGTCACGCCGCTCATCGACATCGTCATGTGTCTGATCGTCTTCTTCATGCTCGTTGCCAAGATCGGCGTGACCACCGGCGCGGAAGCGGAAATCGAAATCCCCGTCACCCAACTGGGCCGCGACATCATGGAGATCGGCATTGAAAGCGCGCTGGTGCTCAATGTCCGCGAGGTGGCGGATCAACCCTTCGTCACCGCGCTGGTGGAATCGGATGGCTCGATCAGCAAAACGGGCAAGCCGGTGGAATTGAAGGTGGTCGATCCGGTCTCCGGCCAGCGCGTGCTCGCCGAAGCGCTCAAGCGACTCCGTTTCGGCCGCGACGGCAAGCCAGGCGGAGTTCATGAAAACGCGGACAATCCGGAATTCAAGGTCATCATCCGCGGCGACAAGGGAATCAGCTACGCCACGCTCGAGCCGGTGCTCCGAGCCTGCATGGAAGCCAATGTGAAAAACGTCAATTTTAATACGAAAAAGACGGGATAAAGGAAGTTGCCAGTGGCCAGTTGGTAGTTGCCAATAAGCGAACCCGGCAACACGAACTGGCAACTGGCCACTAATAACTGGCAACTATTCATGAAGATTCGCGGCGCGCAAAAGATTCACTATGACTCCGGCCCAAACATGACGCCGCTGGTGGATGTTGTCATGGTCATCCTGATCTTCCTGATGCTGGCTGGTAGCTTTGTCGGCACCGAGGGATACCTGGTCAGCGACTTGCCGCTTCGCGCAAGCGGCGGGGGAAGCGTCACTCCGCCGCCAGGTGGGTTTCCGCAATATGAAATGCTCGAAATCCGGGTCGATCGAAACGCCACGCACGATGGTTTCGTTGCTCACGCGGGACAGATTCAAACCAGCGATCCTAAAGTATTGGAAGCCGGCCTGAGCAATATGCGGGAGCAATACACCAAGGCCGGCAGTTCGCTGGACAAGGTGCAGGTGATCATCAGCCCCGGCGCATCGGTACGCTACGAACATCTGATCGAAGTTTATCAGGCGGCCCTCAAGGCCCAGTTCACCAAAATTGGGTTCTCAACAGCGCGATGAGGGTTGGAACCGCGGATAGACGCAGATTGACACAGATGAAAAAGAAGAAACTGAATTTTCATTTTGCAGATCTGTATTTATCCGTGTTCATCTGCGGTTTCATTTCCATTTCCACATTCGGTCAAACCACCCGCAGCGGCGAAGGTCTCGGCGCAATCGGCGATGATGCGATGCTGAATGAGCTGGCAACACGCGGGTTGGATGTTCTGCTCGATCGTGCGTTTGAAGTGAATCACATTCCCGAAAGCCAGCGGCAGGGTCAGAAGGCGCTGGTTGCGCTGGCTCGATTGGCCGACCCATCCGCCAAACCCACTGCCGCTCAAAGGCAGCAACTTCTAGCAGAGGCGCTGGCGGGGATTGATGCGACCCTTGCCGTCACCAACGATCCCAATCTGCTGATGAAGCAGGCCTATGTGCTCATCACGCAAGGCGCCGAGCGCGATGTGAATACGCTGGAATATTGGGGTGAAAATCCGCGTACGCAGGCGTCGTTGCGTCCGGTCATGCAGACGGTCGATCGAATACTCGCCAAATGCGCCGAGCGCGCCAAATCGTTGTCCGAGGACGCAGCCGCCAAGATCACCGCGCCCAATAGTCCGTTTGTCGCCCGGTATGAGGAACTCGAACGCCTGACTGCGACGGCGGAATATACCCGGCGGATGGCGGCGTATTACCTGGCGCTGTCGATGGATTCAGCCAGCCCGCAGCGCGCTCAAATCGCCTCCGATGCCATCGAATATCTCAAGCAATTTGATGTTCCGGAAAATCCCGACCGATGCCTGGTTCGCAATCGCATGGCCAAGCTGTCGCTGCTCAAGTCCGATTTCGATGTGGCGCGGCAACTGTTCGCGTCGGTCATCAATGACTCGGGCACGCCCAAACCAACGGTCGCTCAGCAATATGAAGCCCGCTATTTCTCGGCCGTCACGGAAATTCTTGCCCACAACCTCGATGGCGCGCACAAGAGCCTGAACGAACTGTTGAGCTGGCAGCCGATGAACCTGCCGAGCGATAAAAGTTCGCGCGATGGCGCGGATGCGGCTGTTTCGATGCTGCGGTATCGAATCGCCTCGCAGGAAGCCGAACAAACCCGCGAACCCGCCGCCAAAGCCCAAGCCAACAAGGCAGCCGTCGCTGTGCTCTTGGACCTGCTTGGAAGACGCCCCGATTTGCGCGGCATCATCTACGATCAACTGCTTCCCAAGCTGGACGACAAGACCGATCTCAAGCAGGTTGATCCGCTCCTGCTGCGAGCAATGGTTTCCAAGGCCGAGCAGGAGTTGCAAAAATCCGCGCCGAATGCAGTCGGCGCAGCGACCCTTGAGCGCGGCATCGAGGCAGGGAAAGAGATTCTTCGTCGTCGCGATCAACCGGGGGTTGATGCGCAGATGGTCGATGCGGCGTCTCTACTGATTCCGTTTTTCCAAAATCGGTTGGATCGAAAGGTCGATGCGGCCGGCGGTTTTCTCGATTACGCGGAGACTTCCAAACAATCGAACCTCAAAAACGCGACGCTGTCGCTGGACAATGCCCAGGGAATCATCGGCAGTCTTCGGGCCGATGCGCAAACCCGCGAGGATTCAGCAGTTACTCGTCTTTACGAACGCTTTTTACCGCTGGCGATTGCCGCGCCGTTCAAACGACAGGAATTTGCGTTTGAATATGCCCGGCGTCTGCAGGCCAATGGAGATGCGCAGCGTGCGATCGAGTTTTATCGCCTCGTACCTCCGCAGGATAAACGGTGGCTGCAGGCGACGTTTCTTCAACTGGTTGCATTGAAGCAACAGTTGGACGATGGTCCTGCTGATTCATCGCAGCGAACGAAGATACTTGCGGAAACCCAGCAGCTTGCTGACAAGGTCGATTCAGCGATCGACAGCGCCCTGGCGACGGCAAAAACGGACGATGAGCGTAATTCGGCGCGATCCATTCGTGTTCGCACGTTGCTCCTCGCTGCCGATCTGGCGCGACGCGAACTCAAAGACCCGCAGCGTGCGCTATCGCTTCTAAATGGTTTCGAAAAATCGGTGACTGGATTGCCCAATGCCGACGCGATGGTCAACGAAGCGATGTACATTCGCGTGCAATCGTACATGTCCAGCGAGCAATATACTGCCGCCACCGATGAACTGGTGAAATTGCTCAATAAAACCGAAGGTTCGCAGGGCGCGCAGATCGTTTACAACCTGCTTGAAAAGCTCGATGCCGATTTTGATCGCGCCCAGCAGGCGAACGATCGGCCGGCCATGCTCACCTTGGCGCGGAACCGGGCGCAATTGAGCGGGTTTCTCGTCAAATGGGCTGAGCAAAATACAGAGCCGGGCATCAGGCAATATACATATCGATATCGTGTTTATGATGCCGATACCCAGCGGCGGGCGGCTGAACTGGAGGACGACGTCAACCTTCGCCAGCAGCGAATGACCGCGGCGCTTGAACGATATCAAGCACTGCTCACGCCTGCTTCGGTGGCGATATACAAGGCTTCGCTAAGCGATCCACGGGCGAAGAATGATCCGAATTTGTATGACCCGCAGGTCACGCTCGGGCTGGCGCTGGTCCAATATGATCAAGGCAACTGGGAAAAAGCAGCGGCCGGATTCAGCAAATTGCTTACCGCCCGCAAACTCGGATTGGCGGTCAATTCCATCGAAGAAAACGGCGTGCAGAAACTCGTCGATAACGATCCTTATTGGGAAGCGATCTACAAGCTGGTTCGCTGCGATCAGAAATTAAATCAGGGGCTGGACGAGGCGCGCGAATTTCTCAAGCTTCAATATGTCACATGGGGTGAACATGTCGGCGGGAAGAAGTGGAAGCGTGAATTTGAGCAGATTCGTTCGGAATTGATCCCCGATTTCAAACCATCGCCGGCGACAACGCCCGCTCAGTAAACCTGCTCGATCACCGCATTTGCGTGGTTGGCGCGGATGTTGGCGCATCGGTTTGAAGGGCTTTGCTCCAGACCGCGCCGAGCCGCTGTTTGACGGCCGCTTCGGCATCCTGCACGGTCGTGTACTTGTTGTCGTTAATTTCATCCGCCGACAGATTCATCGCGTCGGTCAATGCTTTCAGAAGTTTGAGCATCCGAGTGCGTTCTTCATCGGTGTGCGCCGTTCCGGTTGGAACGATTAACTTCCATGAGCCTTCGATCATGCGCAAGGTTTGTGGAACTGGCTGGCCGGGAATCTTAAGCGTGGCGGTATCATCGTTGATGGACACCTCGGCGGCATCGATCTGGGCGGCATCCTCGGGCAAAGTCGTGCCCTGGGTAAAAGGAACAGCCGAGCCGGGAAACTTCTTTTTCGCGCCATCCGCCAATCTCTTGCCTGCGACGACAACCCCCGCATATCCCCTGGCCAATTCCTGCTGAGGATCATTTTCAACGTACAAAAACTGCTGAATGGCCGGTGCATCGGCTTTCTCGAACGCGGCATGCAGATTTTTCAGCGCGGATTTTGGATCCGAGCTTGTCTGGGCTGAGGCCAGGGAAATACAGATGCACGTCCCGGCCATCACCACCGACGCGTGGGACAGAAAGCGATTAAGCATGTCGGGATTGTTGCATTGGCGCGGCAGGCATTCAAGCCTTCGGCTCGGAAATGGCCTGGCGGGGAAGGGGCACATCACGTCGGGCAACCGGTTCCACCGATACTTCCACGGTTTCTTCCGGCTGAACGGATCGCATCACGGGCAGCGCCCAGGAATCGTGAAGCGTCGGACTCGGGACCACGGCAGCCTCTTCACCCGGCAGCGCGATCCGTACCGTGCGCTTGGTCGCATAGATACGGCGCCGGGCCAGGTACAGCAGCTCTTCGCTGATCCGCCGATGGCGACCGAGCATGTCTGCCAGCATCGCCAGGACAAACATCATGAATCCCAGCGTGACCAAAGCCCCGCTGATCGGAATCAGGCTGGTGAATGGCGAAGTTACATGCACGGTGATGACGTGCCTGACGTTATTGACGACCTCGGTTTTGGTGTCGCCGATCGCGTACCAGATGGCAACAAACATCGCCAGGAGTAAGCCGGGCACGAAGAGCATCATCCCAATGCCGCCAAAGAACTTGAGCGGCTGGATATCGCGCATTGCGCGAAGGATGATGGGCAGCGAATTGCGGGCGTATTTGGTGATGCTGGAGGCGATTCGGCTTTTTCCATGTTCGCGAACGCCGCGGATTTTCAGCGGCACTTCGGTAATCCGCATGCCCTTGCCGAATAAATCGATGAAACACTCCTGCGTATAAGTGAACCGGCCAAACAGTGTCAGCCGATAGACGGCCTCGCGGTTAAACGCTCGAAAGCCGCAGCTCACATCGGTAAAGCTCGTGCCCCCGCATACCCAGTTAATAATGCCGGTCACCACCCGATTGCCATAGAACTTGACCCTTGGCATGTCGGGATAGAGGTCTGGGTTGGCAAATCGGGAGCAGGTGACAAAGTCGGCTTCATCGCGCAGAAGGGGTTGAATCAGCTTGGTGATATCGGCGGGGTTGAATTGCCCGTCGCCATCGATATTGACGATGATATCCGCATTGCGGCGCATGGCTCGTTCGATGGCGGCTCGAAAGATTGCGCCCAAGCCGGGCCGGCCGGTGATGTTGACTACCATTGCACCGGCTGCTTCGGCAACCTGCGCGGTTTGGTCAGTCGAGCCGTCATTGATGACGATGACTTCGATCTCCGCAACGCCGGGAATCTTCCGAGGCACGCCGGAAACCACCTGCCCTATGGTTTTTGCTTCATTCTGGGCTGGAATCGTAACAACCAACTTCATGCGGCCAACCTTCCCGCGGTACGCAGCCTAATTTGCAGACCGGCCAATTTAGCAGGTCTGCGGTGGTCCCACAAGCACTACTAAGAGAGGCACAGGGTCTTCAAAGTTTTCGTCAACATCGGTCAATTGCTCCGAAAACCGCTATTAAAAAGGGTTTACAAGAAGTGTGTTGCCCCATTTTATCGCTTCATTTATTCCAATGTCATGGGTTCAATTCAGGTAATGGGTCGGTTTGAGATTGGTTCATTTATGGGGTGGGACGATCAATATCAGGATTTTCCCGAAATCCAGTTGATCGCGGTCACCCGGATTCGGCCAAGCCGGCGATCGGAAGAAAGCCGCCGTCATTCGTTTTAATGAGTTTCGACGTTCACCAGCAGATCGATCAGATCGCCATAGAAGATATCGCGACCGGCTCCGCCATCGACGCGGTCGATTGTGCCGTCCGAGCAGTAGAATCGATCCGTGCCTGCTTCGCCGAACAGGCTATCGGCCCCGCCCATTCCGTAGATCGTGTCGTTGCCGCCGTTGCCGTGGATGACGTTGGCCAGTGATGAACCGATCAGCCGGTCGTTGCCGGCGCCGCCGTTGATGTTTTCGATATCGTTCAGGACGTTGTCGCGTTCGTTGGTTTCGCCGCTCGTGCCGAGCGTCTGGCTGTAGTTGCTGCTGATGGTGACGGTCACGCCTGCCGAGCGGGTCGAATAGTCGGCCGTATCGTTTCCGCTGCCGCCGGTCATGAAATCCGCGCCGGCGCCACCATCGAGCACGTCGTTTTGATTTTGTCCCCAAAGCGAATCGTTGCCGTTTTGACCGTACAGCCGATCATTTGAGCTTCCGCCCAGGAGCTGGTCGTTGCCGTCGCCGCCTTCGAGCCGGTCGACGCCGTTGGCGCCGTTGAGCGAATCGTTTCCCGCATCGCCGCGGAGCAGATCCGATCCGGCCCCGCCGAGGATTGAATCATCTCCCGCGCCGCCGCTGACGTTGGAACTGATCGCCACACCATTGAGGCTGACCACGTCATTTCCATTGCCCGCCGAGATGGTGATCGATTTCACCGATGCAGCAGTGAAATTCAGTGTCTGGCCATTGAGCGTGACGTGAAGCGTCGCACCAGCCAGGCTGAGCGTGATCGTGTCGCTGGCGCTCGTGCCGCTGACCGTCAGCGCGTTGCCATTGAGTACCGCAAATGCCGGTGGAGGCGGGGGATTTGAATCCGGTCCCGACTGCGAATTCACCATGTCCGGCCTGAAGTCGCGCTTCACATTGACCGGGCCGATCGTCACGTTGTCGTAGCGGACGAATCCGCCGAGCGTGCCGCCGCCCGCCCATACCGTGTAATTTCCATCCGGCAGGGCCAGTGAATATCCACCCGATGCCCACGTGGTCGTGGAAAATCGCGCGTGGGTTGAATTGTTGATCGCGGTGACTGTCACGCCGCCCATCTGTTCGCCGGGCGTATAAAAATTGTCGTGGCTGCTGTCGGTATACGCCACGCCGGTCAGAAAACTCCCGCTGCCGGAAAAAGCGAAGTCCTGGATTGAAATCAGCGCGTTAAGCCCGTTGTAATCCCCGACGGTCAGCCCCGAGCCGATTTCCTTCCACCCCGGGTCCATCATGTTCACCCGGTGCCACCGTCCGCCGATGGTCTGGTCGGTGTAGTAATTTGAAAATTGCAGGTCCAGTGTGCTGGAATAATCGCCAATCCCAAAATACGACGCCAGCGCCGCGTTTTCACCCGCGCCCGATGGATTGCCAAACACATAGCCAGCCGAGCTCATGCGCCCGCCGGGACTCGTGCCTCCAGCGAAATGGTCGAACACATCGTGGTCGATCAGGTATTGCGAATATGACCGGGCCGAGTCGTTCAGCAGGGGGTTGATCGCCAGCGGCTGCTTGGCGTCGGTGGAGATGTTCACCGCTGCCGGGCCTTCATTGAGCGCGATTCCATATTTCGTCGCAGTGGCCGATGGATTGGCGCGCGCCTGGTTGTAAAGCTCGACCATGTACTGCTCGTAAATGGTGGGATAGACCGCCGCCATCAGCCGGCGTGGCTCGAGCAGTTGAAATTGCGGTACGAATGAACGCATAAACCCGCTGTATTGGAATCGGATGGTTTGAC
The DNA here is from genome assembly GCA_035545895.1 of Tepidisphaeraceae bacterium. Lineage (GTDB taxonomy): Bacteria > Planctomycetota > Phycisphaerae > Tepidisphaerales > Tepidisphaeraceae > DASZXJ01. Next base: position 25,937 of record DASZXJ010000189.1, read on the forward strand.
CGATGGAGCAAGCAACCGCTGGCAACAGGGGCAATGAATTCCGCGCCCGCCGCCCGCATGGGCTGCACAGACGGCACAGAAGGCCTGTCTGCGTTATCGCCCCGTGGGCTGAGTGTTTATACCTTGAGCAATGAACAATCTCCCGGTTTTTCCGGTCAAAAACGACGATTTTTTATCGAAAAACCCCAATCACCGGCTGCGCTGCTAGCCGCAATGCAGGCGAATGCTGCGACTTTCAACGTAGGGAGGTACGGTGGGACCCCGCATCGTTCGCTAGGCAACCAGTGGCGAGGGTTGGCGGGGAAACTGGGATTAAATGGTCAATGACCAAGTCTCAATGACCAACAAAATCCCAATGACGAATGACCATAATCCGAATGACGAATCAGTGACCTGCGGCTCCTTTGTTGCGCCATGCTGACTCATTTCGCGCAATTCCAAATCCGAAATCTGCAATCCGAAATCCAAAATCCCCATTCATCTGGCTCTCAAAACCTGCACGGAATTGCGCGCTATGTGACGAGTCGGACAAACGGATTGGTCGATGAAATGCGCCGAATCTTCGCGCATCTGCACGTTTCCCGCAGTCACTGAGTCCATCCTCTCAGCCGCGACGCGCAGCGGAGCGCTCCGGCCGGGTTGACTCTGAAAAGCGCTCCGCAGCGCGTCGCGGCTGAACGGGTGGAATCACTCGCGCACCAAATCTCACAGTTTACGAATTGCGAATGGGCTGGTTATCATTAGTGATAACCTTTAAGAGCAAATTGTTACTGCCTATGACGTGGAGGACTGAAATGACCGCTCGAACAAGAAAACAACTGAGCCCCCGCAAAGTGAAAGTACTTCACGAACTGGCCCGGCGAATTGACACGAAAGAATCCAATCGAATCCGTGCTCAGGGTCGAACGCTGTTCAAGAGACATGCAAGCCTTCGGACCATCGTCGGGGCATTGAAGCAGCAGAGATTGCATCTGGGTTTGAGTTTGTCGGACATCGCGCGTCGCACGGGTATCGCCAAACCGAATCTAAGCCGCCTGGAAAACAGCGAGCACGCCGCTCCCACCCTGGATACGCTGGAACGATATGCTCGCGCAGTGGGCATGACAGTTAAAACCGAACTGGTTACTGCGGATGCATGATTTCGAGAGCATTCCGCTCCAATTCGCGGATAAGACAGCACCAGAAATACTGATTTTCATCTCACTGCAACCCTCAAAAACTGAATGCGCTACCGCTATCAGAATTCGGCCAAATCAGATAAAATCGAAAACTTCCAGGGATTGCCAATTAATCATCCTGGATCTATTGGGTAACATAAATAATATTTCCAGGATTTTTTAATTGTAATTCCAGGATCATTTATTATGCTGTGCGGCCATTGAAGCTGTGGCTTCATGTAAAAAGCGAGGCCGAGCAGATGACTCCTGCCCGGCCTCTAGATAACCCCTTGCCCCACACGGGCGGAAAGGAGTCACCATGTTCAAGGGTACTTCAGAAAACGTTGCGGCTGCCACCAGCCTTAAGGCACTTTCATCCGGTATCGACAGTACGCTTCGGCCATATACAACTTTGGTCGGCCACAATCTCGGGAACGCCGGCCTAATCGTTTCTCTCCCAATGAGTCAATTCTACGCTATGTCGGCGGTCGCGAACGCAGCTGGACTGGCGGAAGCTGGCCTCCAGGAGCAGCTCGTCGCACAACGAAAACTCGACCCGAAACACGCATTTAAGTTAGCTGTTTACATGTTACGCGGGCTAGTGGAAGCGCTCCACAAATCGCTTACTGAAGAAGGGAAACTCATCCCCAACGAACTCGAACGAATTCGTTCTGAGATGGGAAAGCAGCCCTACTTTGCATTACAGCCAATTGTTGTGAATGTACGCACATGCGGCGCAGAGGGACAGGGCCTTCGGTTTGAGCAATTGGGGCCGTCATACGTTAAAGTCTACCTTTCTGACCGCGATACACTTTGGGTAATTGATGGGCAGCACCGACGCTATGGCATGGACCTAATGTTCGAATTCCTCGATATCGTGGGAAAGAACCAAGCTTATCCGAAACGTGGTTTTACTGCTCTATATCGCCCCGCAACCGATGTCTCCGAGATAGGCAATGCAGAACTGGCAATTTGGAAGCAAGTTTTAGAACTTGCACGGGGCCAATGCACAGTGCTCCTTGACGTACATTTAGGCCTGACGCCGGAGCAGGAGCGACAGTTATTTCACGATTTGAACAACCTGGGCAAGAAAGTTGAAGCGAGCCTGGCGTTTCAGTTTGATGAGTCGAACGCGATAAATCTGTTTATCAAGGAACAAGTGGTCGACAAGTACATTCGAGTGACTGAAAAAGATAAGCCTGATTGGAAGGACGACGACGGAGCTATCGCTCGCAAGGATCTCATCGCCATAAACGCGCGGCTGCTGCTCAATAAAACGACCGTTAGCGGGGCAAAGCCGCAAGACGTCAACGATAAAATTGAAGTTGCCAAGGAATTCTGGGAGGCCGTGAGCAACATTCCAAACTTTGGCGAAGCAGGTGCAAAGCAAAATACTGTCGCCGCGCAACCGGTTGTCCTGAAAGCACTCGCGAAACTCGCATATGACTTTGCGTTCGGACGGGAGCCAAATCGCGATCATTTGGAACGGGTATTCGAAGGAATGGCAGAGGTTGACTTTTCGCATAGTAACCCGATGTGGCGATACTACAAAATGACTGCTGACGAGCGGGTTCGTCACCGCCTCACAGGACTCGGTGACTTTTTGCCATCTGAGGATACTGGTGCTAATCGGGACATTGGTGGCTGGGACGAAAAGGAGGAAATTATGCGATTTGGTGCAAAGCACAACGACATCTTCCCGATTTTAGCTGACATGATCCGTTGGCGATTAAATCTTCCCAGTCGGCATCAAAAGGGCGCAACGAATCCTGAGCCGGTGGGCGTGTAAGGTCCTGCTTATCCTGGTCAAAGTTGTAGAGATGCAGCCGTTCTTTGGTTGCATCTCTACAACTTGTTCACAAATTTAGATTGAATGGCGAATAACATATATCAAAGGAGTATGTATGCCGCGCCTTAATCTTAGCAACTCGCAAAAGAATATCGTCGCCGATTTGTACGCGCGTACAAGATTTACTGTTGACGATTTACCTTACACGGACGAATTTGAACGACTTCACTCCGAGTTTGAATCTTGGAGTGGTCGATCCATTTCAAAACATGACTTTTGGCGCGCGCTGTCCAACGCGCGCAAGGCAAACCGGCTCGTTCGGAAAGAACGATGAGACGGTCGCCAGCGTTTCGAATACTCTTCTTCATTCTTTTCGAGTCGGTGGCGCTACATGGTCGACTATTTTGGATCGATATACACTGCGACAGAGTCTTCGTGGCTTTTGTAAAGCTTTTCATTTAACTCACGCCGTAGTTCATTGATGAAGCTTGCAATACTTTGCCCTCTTGAACGCCCCTCGATATGTTTTCCGCATGAACTCATCCCCAAATTCCTCACCTCATTCCCCAACCGTCGCCGGCGGCGCGCAGTCTCTCATGGCCGGTTTATCGATCCTTGGCGCAGCCGTGGCGGGTGGTTGCGCCAATCCATCCGTTCGATTGATCACACTGGACCCTGGCCACTTTCATGCAGCCCTTGTGCAGAAATCGATGTACGCCGAGGTCGATCCGGTGGTGCATGTGTACGCGTCGGCGGGGGATGATCTGCAGGAGCATCTCAAACGAATCGAGGCCTTCAACGCCCGGGCGGAGCAGCCGACGCATTGGCGCGAGCAGGTGTACACGGGGCCGGACTTTTTTCAGAAAATGCTCGATGACCGGGCGGGCAACGTCGTCGTCATTGCGGGCAACAACACGCGAAAGACGGAATACATTCTTCGATCCGTGCAGGCGGGGCTGAATGTGCTGGGTGATAAGCCGATGGCGATTACGCCTGCAGATTTGAAGAAACTGAAGGAAGCGTTCGCTGTCGCGGAGTCGCGTCATGTGCTTTTGTATGACATCATGACCGAACGATTTGAGGTCACGTCGATCCTGCAGCAGGAACTATCGCGGCAGCCGGCGCTGTTTGGACGGCTGACGACCGGTTCGGCGGATCGACCGGCCATCATTGAGCAGAGTGTTCATTGTTTTTCGAAAGTGGTTTCGGGCAAGCCGCTGAAACGGCCGGGCTGGTTTTTCGATGTAAGGCAGCAGGGCGAATCGATGGTGGATGTGGCCAGCCACCTGGTCGATCTCGTGCAATGTGAAGCGTTTCCCGAGCAGGCGTTGAGCGAGGGCGATGTCGAGGTGAGTTCTGCGCGTCATTGGGCAACGTTGATCACGCCGGAGCAATTTCAAAAGGTGACGGGCCTGAAAGAATTTCCGTCGTTTCTTTCATCGGACGTGAAGGATGGGGTGCTGCATGTCTTTGCCAACGGTGAGATGAACTATTCGCTGCGCGGAATTCGCGCCAAGGTGACGGCGACGTGGG
>DASZXJ010000190.1:0-6113 GCA_035545895.1 Tepidisphaeraceae bacterium
CGACAAGTGTGATCAACTTGATCGTATAGTGACGCAGAAATTTGGGTTCGAGTCGTCGTTCACTGTCACCGGCCAAACCTATCCGCGAAAGATAGATGCCATGGTCGTTTCGAGCCTGGCGAACGTCGCAGCCAGCGTGCACAAGTTCTGCAACGATGTCCGCATCCTTGCGGGGCTGAAGCAGTTGGAGGAACCATTTGAAGCCGAACAGGTGGGCTCCAGCGCGATGGCGTATAAGCGCAATCCGATGCGCTGCGAACGCGCGACAGGCTTGGCGCGATTCGTTATCAGCCTGGCCAGCAGCCCGCTGATGACGGCATCTGAGCAGTGGATGGAACGAACGCTCGACGACTCATCGAATAAACGTCTTTCCGTGCCCGAGCCTTTTCTGGCGATTGATGGCTGTTTGCAGATCGTCGTGAATGTGGCTCGCGGGCTGGTGGTTTATCCGAAGACCATCGAAGCGGCCGTGATGAGCGAACTGCCGTTCATGGCGACTGAGGAAATCCTGATGGCCACGGTGCAGCAAGGGGGCGATCGGCAGGATTTGCACGAGGTCATTCGCCGTCATTCCCAAGCCGCCGCCGAGCAGGTCAAAATGCACGGCAAGCCCAACGATCTGATCGACCGCTTGCGAGGTGAATCCCAGTTTGCGAAGGTGAACCTGAACGATGTGCTTAGGCCCGCTGCATATGTTGGCCGGGCGCCTCAGCAGGTCGAGCATTTTGTGAAGACCGTCGTGGCTCCCATTCGCAAGCGATATGCCGCAAAGCTGGGGCAAAATGTGTCGCTCAAAGTCTGACGCCCATCATGTCATTTGCTACAACTCCCCATTTTGGCCAGCGAGTAAAGGGCGTCGTATACAAGGATCGACCCGGTGCATATGCGGTGATTCGCGATGAGGCCGGCCGAATTGCGGTCGTGCTCACAGGTAAAGCGTATTTCCTGCCTGGGGGAGGCTGCGACAATTCCGAATCTTGTGAGCAAACCCTCGCAAGGGAAGGGTTGGAAGAGTGCGGCCGATCCATTCTGGTTGTTCGCGAACTGGGTAAGGCTGTGCAGTATGTCAGCACCCGATCCGGCAAGCATTACGCCAAACAGTGCGCCTATTTTGAAGGGAAATTCGACAATGCACCGGTTCGCAAGCCATCAGAACCCGACAATGTTTTGCACTTCCTGTCACCAGCCGAAGCAATGAGTCAGTTGGTGCTGGAAGCCGATCGGTGGGCGCTGTCTCGCTTATTGGAAAGCACGGATTAAACCGCCGCTTGCGCCTTAGCGCGAGCGGCGATACTTGCGTTCGCGATAAGCCGCAAGCGGCACCCATGGAACACATCAATAAAAAAGCCCACGGAGGTTATCCATGGGCCTTCACGGCTCCTCCGCGTGCCGAAGTTTTATTTGCGACGTCGACGCAGCAGCACAGGCAGGCCGCTGGCGAGCAAGCCAAGGGTGGATGGCTCGGGCAGAACGATCGAAATCTGAATTCCCGCGCCAGCCAGCTTCTTATCGATGAACGATGTGCTGCCCGCAACGCTGGTGGCTTGCAAGGTATTATCGACGGTGATCGTAAAGTGAATGATATCCGTGCCGATCAACTGGACCGCTGTGACCTCCATGAATCCGTTCCAGGCGCCTGCAGCGCTACCAGAGGGCGAACCAACCGAAACCGGAAACCCGCCAAGCGGAGCGACGGTGTGAAGCGTGTCCGTGTAGACCTGACCAAAGTTGTCGCGGTTGGAAACGACCAGCAAACCTGTTGCCTGAACGTTGCCAATTCCGAGAATGCTATACGAGCCAAGCTCATCGATTCGGAATCCTTGAAGAGGCAAAGGCTGGTTGGTATTGGGGTTGGTCGCGAGGATATCAACGTCAAATCGAAGCATGCCATCGGTCGTGACGGCATTTCCATTGCTGCTATTGGCTCGGAACTGATCCGGATGGAAAGTGAAAGTCAAACCCGAGACGGTCGGACTTCCCCACAAATCGTCGGTGCTTCCGCCTCCCGACCAGGAAATTAAACCGTTGCTTCCGCTTGGATTGGTCCACGGAACAAATGCGGCGCGTACCACCAAAGGGTCAGCCACAAGCATTGCAAGCAGCAGAATTGCGCCAAGAGATGCGCGTTTCAAGTGCATTGGTCTCTCCCTCTCCCGCTGTGAAATGCAAGCGAAAGATACTCATGAATACCAAACATTTTCCCACCGAATCCGGCTTCAGAAACCGCCATTCTCGGCCTGGAGACAAAGTCAGACAAGCCCTCAAGCGTTCACTATATCGAAGCAGTGCAGAATAGCCAAGAGAATTATCATAAAGGTTGAAATTACTTCAACGCTTCAGCTTATCAATTAACGCCATTTATCAAAGGACTTAATACTCTTAATTCGCTCTGAAGTCCACATATGATACCTGTAGAAATAACGGTTCAGAAAGCCGAAGTATTCCATTAGAATTTGGGGAAATGATATTGGAATTTGGGAAAAGGCGCAGAAAATGCATGCTATCTTTCGAATTTTAACATCGATGATTGGCAGGTGTTGTGCCGATGAGAAGATAGGTAAATTCGCCGCCGCGTTAGCTTCGGGTGCGCGCCCAGAGAGAGTGCAAACTAATGCCGCGTGATATTCCAGTGGGTAATGGGCGTCTGCTGGTTACCTTTGACAGTCAATATCAGATTCGAGACGTTTATTTTCCGCACGTTGGCCAGGAAAACCACGCGGGCGCCGGGCCTTGCCGATTCGGGGTCTTCACCGACATGCCCGGACGCGGCAAGGGGCACCTCTATTGGACCAGCGACCATGGCTGGGTCATCCGCCAGCGATATCTTCGCGACACTCTGACCACCAGCGTCAGTCTCGATCACCGCGATCTCAAGCTCGCGATGTATTGCAACGATGTCGTCGATTTCCACCGGTCGATCTTTGTTCGCAAGATCAAGCTTAAAAATCTGGCCGGGTATGACCGCACCGTACAAATCGTCCACCACCAGGATTTCAATATGCTCGGGACCAAGGTGGGCGATACCGCCTACTACGATCCCGAACTCCGCTCGATCGTTCACTATCGCAACAAGCGGTATTTGATGGTCACTTTCTTTGCCGACGACCAGCAGCGAATCGACGAATACGCCACCGGCACTTCCGGCTTTCACGGCGCCGAAGGCACCTGGCGCGATGCTGAAGATGGACATTTGCAGGGAAACCCAATCGCACAAGGCGCGGTCGATTCAACTCTGTCGCTGCATGTTCAGGCGCCGGGCGAAGGGGACAAAACCGTTTACATGGTTCTCATTGCCGGCGAATCGCGCGAGGAACTGCTCGAACTTCATAAATGGATCCTGAAGATGGGCCCGCAAGGGGTGATTGACCGCACGACCGCTTATTGGCGTCTCTGGGTGGGGGGGACCAATATCAACTTCGGCAATCTTCCGCCCAAGGTGGTCGATTTGTTCAAACGTTCGCTGCTCATCATGCGAACGCAGATTGACAATGATGGCGCGATCATCGCAGCCAACGATTCGGACATCATGCAGTTCTCGCGTGACACCTATTCATACATGTGGCCACGCGATGGCGCTCTGGTTGCGGATTCACTGGATCTGGCGGGTTTTCCCGACGTGGCGCGGTCGTTTTACAGTTTCTGCCAGCGCGTGATTACGCCGGAAGGATTTTTCCATCACAAGTACAATCCGGATGGTTCGCCCGCTTCGAGCTGGCATCCGTGGGTCATCAAGGGCCAAAGCGCCATGCCCATTCAGGAGGATGAAACGGCGCTGGTGGTCTGGGCGTTGTGGCGACACTACTTCAAATATCGTGACATCGAATTTGTCCGGCCCCTGTGGGTCGATATCGTTCAGAAGGCCGCCGATTTCATGGTCCGCTATCGCGATCCGCGCACCGGCATGCCATTGCCGAGTTACGATTTGTGGGAAGAGCGGTGGGGTGTCCACGCATTTACCGTCGCCGCGACCTATGCGGGGTTGAAGGCTGCTTATAACTTTGCCATCGCGTTTGGCGATCGCCCGCGTGCCGAAAGTTACGGCAAAGCCGCCGACGAAATCAAAGCCGCTGCCGAGAAACATCTCTACAGCCACAAGCTCGGCCGATTCGTTCGCCGGCTCGTGCCCCGCGAAGGCGATGCCACTCCCGATTCATCCACCACCGACCTGTTCGAAGTCGATGAAGTGCTCGATGCCTCGGTGTTTGCCATCTATAAATTTCACCTGTTTGAAAGCGATGATCCTCGCGTGATCGCGACCATGCGCGCGGTCGAGGAAAAACTATGGGTCAAAACTCGCGTGGGGGGCGTGGCACGGTATGAAAACGATTACTATCACCGCATCAGCAATGACATCGCATCCGTTCCGGGCAATCCATGGTTTATTTGCACGCTTTGGCTTGCCGACTATTTCATCACCCGCGCTCATACGCCGACCGAATTGAAAACCGCACTACCCATTTTTGAATGGGCCGCTTCCCATGCGATGGAATCCGGAGTCCTGGCTGAACAGGTCAATCCGTACACCAACGAGCCAATTTCGGTCAGCCCGCTGACCTGGTCGCACGCGACCGTCGTCAGCACCACGATCAAGTACCTTGAAAAGCTTGAGCAATTACAATCTTGTTCAACGTGCAATCAGCCGATTTTCCGAATGCGCCGAATAGGTGCCACTGAAGCCAAAGCTCATTCACATGGCGATCTGATCGAAGCGAGTCTGGAACAAAACATCAGTCGCGAAACCGCTGCAGCGATGGGCAAATTCGTCAAGCAGGATCCGCGCAGCCGCCAGGAAATGCGTGCCACGCTTTCCATCGACGTTCGCGATTGTATCGGCTGCGATGTATGCGTCGCCCATTGCGAGCGAGGTGTATTGATGATGGTCGATGGCAAGGCGCTGATTGATCTGCGTCACCTCAATAAATGTGATCTTGACGGGGAATGTGTTGAAGTTTGCCCGACCGATGTGGTTACGCTCGTGCTTCAGCCGGTCGAAAAAACGCGGGAAAACGAACAAAAGCCAGCCGCTGGCGCGTAAATGATTTATTTCCTTTCCCAAATTGACAGGGGCTCCCCTGATGGATGGTTAATCAAAGCTCGTCTAGAATTAACTGAGATGAGTGGGGTGACGGGCAATGAGCTATCCTGGTGAGGATTGAATTTCATGTCGATGTCGTCCGAGGAATCGCAAGCTCGACTGGCTGCCATCGTCGCATCTTCGGATGACGCGATCGTCAGCAAGAATCTGCAGGGAATTGTTCAAAGTTGGAATGCAGCCGCCGAGCGAATCTTTGGCTACACCGCCGAAGAAATGATCGGCCAGCCGATCACCAAAATTTTACCTCCCGAGCGCCTCGATGAAGAAATTGAAATCCTCAATAAGCTGAAGAGGGGAGAGCGGGTTGACCATTTCCAGACTATCCGTTTGACCAAGGGCGGACGTCGCATCGACATCTCGGTGACGATTTCTCCAATCCGCGATGCAACCGGTAAAATTATTGGCGCTTCGAAGATTGCTCGCGATATCAGCGAAATTAAAAACAATGCTCGCGAGCGTGAGCGGATGTACGAACTGGGCAAATCATTGGCGGGGGCTCTTGATGTTCATGCCCTGGTGCAGCATATCACCGATGTGTCCACTGAGTTAAGCGGCGCTGAATTCGGCTCATTTTTTTATAACGTTGTCAACACGGATGGCGAATCGTACATGCTCTACACGCTGTCGGGCATGCCGCGCGAGAACTTTTCCAAATTCCCCATGCCGCGCAATACCAAGGTGTTCGCCCCGACCTTTTCAGGCGAAGGCGCGGTGCGCAGCGACGACATCACTCGCGATCCGCGATATGGCCACAACGAACCCTATTTCGGAATGCCCAATGGACATCTTCCGGTCCGCAGTTATCTGGCGGTGCCGGTGATATCCCGCTCCAAGGAAGTGCTCGGCGGATTGTTCTTTGGTCATTCTCAGCCTGGCGTCTTTACCGAACATGCCGAGGTGCTTGTTTCAGCCATTGCCGGCCATGCGGGCGTGGCCTTGGATAATTTGCGGCTCAATCGCGAACTTCAGGAGAGCGCCGATCGATTTCGACAACTCGCCAACAGCATTCCGCAGCTTG
>DASZXJ010000191.1:0-10414 GCA_035545895.1 Tepidisphaeraceae bacterium
CTATAACAGGTCCGGCGAGCTGGATCGCTCGGCGGTCGCCAGGCGGGTTTTCAATAGCCCGGCCGAGCTAAAGAAGCTCGAAGAGCTGCTTCATCCATTGGTCAATAACGCTCGGGAAAGGCTGATGGAGGCTTGTGCGAACAATTCGCAAGTCCTTGCCTTTGTGTGGGATACGCCTCTTTTGATTGAGACGGGGCTGAATAAGCGGTGTGACAAGTTGGTCTATGTGGATACGCCATTGGAGGTTAGGCAGAGCAGGGTGCAGAAATCGCGCGGGTGGACGGTGGATCAATTGGCTCGAAGGGAAAATTTACAGCACCCTCTGGACAAAAAGCGTGAAATATCGGATTATGTAATCAGCAATACCGCAGGCGCGGATCAGATTCGCGTTCAAGTCAGACAAGTGCTTTCTTGGATACTCGCTGGATTGGCTCCGACGACTGGTCTAGAATAAGCCTACTGCGGCAGGGGACCGAAATTCCCAAAGGTCTGACCCGGCAGTTTTCCTCTTTCTGAGTTCAACCGTTTTAAAAGTTATCGTTTTCAAATCTCAGTTTTTTCACTCGGAGGCCTAGCCAAATGGCGAAGTCCACAACACGTAGCCGGCGCCCGCACACATCTGCGGCAGAACCGGAAGTCCAGGAACCGCAACAACCCACCGCCACTGCCGTCGCCACTCCACCCGCGCCACGACCAGAGCCCGCCGCCGCACCCGCAGCCACGGCGACTGCCCCTGTGTCGGAGGATGTCGCGAGTTTCGACGCGGAAACCAATGCCAAATACGAACAGGTCAAAGGCGGCAAGCTGTACATCAAAGACCTCCAGCAGATGGACGTGCTTAAATTGCACGACATCGCCAAGAGCGAGGGCATTACCGATTACATCGGAATGAAGAAGCAGGACCTGATTTTCCAGATCCTGCGCAGCCGCATCCGCCAAAATGGCCTGATGTACGGTGAAGGCGTGCTGGAAATCCTGCCCGATGGGTTCGGATTCCTGCGCAGCCCCGAGTACAGCTATTTGCCTTGCCCGGATGACATCTATATCTCGCCGTCCCAGATTCGCCGATTTGGCCTGCGCAACGGGCATGTCGTGCAGGGACAAATTCGTCCGCCCAAGGAATCGGAACGATATTTCGCGCTGCTGCGCGTCGAAGCCATCAACGGCGAAGACCCCGAGCGCATTGCCGACACCGGCAACTTTGAAGATCTCACGCCCTTGCATCCCAATCGCCGGCTGATCCTGGAGAAGGATGCCAAGGAACTGAACATGCGAATCGTCGATCTGGTGACCCCGATCGGCATGGGCCAGCGCATGCTCATCGTCGCTCCGCCGCGCACGGGTAAGACGGTTTTGCTTCAGAAGATCGCCAATTCCATCAGCGCGAATCACCCCGATGTGGTGCTGATTATTCTGCTGATCGACGAGCGACCTGAAGAAGTGACCGACATGGAGCGCAACACCAAGGCCGAGGTCATCAGCAGCACGTTCGATGAACCGACCAGCCGCCACGTGCAGGTGGCTGAGATGGTCATCGAAAAGGCCAAGCGATTTGTCGAGTTCGGCAAGGATGTGGTCATCCTGCTCGACTCGATCACGCGACTGGCCCGCGCATACAACACTGAAGTGCCGCACAGCGGCAAGATCCTGACCGGCGGTGTCGATGCCAATGCGTTGCAAAAGCCCAAGCGATTTTTCGGCGCTGCCCGCAACATCGAGGAAGGCGGCAGCCTGACGATCCTGGCGACCGCCCTGATCGATACCGGCAGCAAGATGGACGAAGTCATTTTCGAAGAGTTCAAGGGCACCGGCAATGCCGAGTTGCACTTGGATCGCCGGTTGGTGGATCGTCGCACGTATCCAGCCATCGACATCAATTCGTCCGGCACCCGGCGCGAGGAATTGCTGCTTGATCCGAAGGAACTCGAGCTGGTCTTCCGCCTGCGTCGCGTGCTCAGCGACATGAATCCGGTGGAAGCCGTCGAACTGCTCAAGGGCAGGCTCGAGAAGGTTCCGAGCAATGCTCAGTTCCTGATGAGCATGAATCTCGATTGAGCGGGATTCGGACTGTTTCAATTTCCAACAAAGCCCCGGCTGCTCGCAGCCGGGGTTTTTTTATTCAACTCGCCGGTGTTTACAGAGATATTCCGATTGAACCCCACCGTTTGATGCAAAATTATTATAGCGAATGAGGCAAGGTCCACCTTCGCCGAAGATCGCAGCGCTGGCGGGGTGTTGGGATTTTATGATTGAGGTAATTGCACGGTGAAGGTTGTTCCTTCGCCGGGTTTGCTGGCGCATTCGATGGTGCCGCCGTGGGCTTCGACAATGGTCTTACAGATCGCCAGGCCCAGCCCGCTGCCGCCGTCTTCGCGACTTCGCGCGCCATCGACCCGGTAGAATCGCTCGAACAGATGGGCCTGGTTTTCGGGAGCGATTCCCACGCCGGTATCGGAAATACTCAGCACGGCTTGCTTTTCGACCTTGCCGACCGAGATGCTGACCTTGCCGCCTTCGCGGTTGTAGCGGATGGCGTTGGTCAGCAGGTTGGTCGCGACCTGCGCGATTCGCAGGGCGTCGGCGTTCAGTTCCACGGACTGCAGGTTGGTTTCGATGGTCACGTTCTTCTTGGCTGCGATGGGCGTGATCATCTCGACGCAATCCTTGGCGATGTCGGATAAATCCACCGGTGCAGGCGTGAGCGAAAGTCGTCCGGCATCGGCGCGGGCGAGCAGCAGCAGAGAATCAACCAAACCTTTCATGCGGTCGCTGGCGCGCAGGCAGGTCTGGAACATTTTCTGATATTCCTCGGCCGATCGATCGCGCGACAGCGCCAGCTGGGCGTGGGAATGGATGACCGCCAGCGGAGTTCGCAATTCGTGAGACGCATCGGCAGTGAAGCGCACCTGCTGCTGGAACGCTGCTTCCAGCCGGGCGAAGGTGTCGTTAAGCACATTCGCCAGCGAGCCGAGTTCATTTTTTGTGTCAGCCGTGTCGATTCGGCGAGACAAATTGGACGCGGAGATTTCCTGGGCGACGGTCGTAATCGTCCGGATGGGCCGGACGGCGCGCCAGGATAGGACCCATCCACCCGCGAGTCCGACCGCCATGACTCCCGCGCCGATGGCGACGAGAAGCACGGCAAAATGATCGAGTTCCGCTCGCACGGCACGGGTGGATCGACCGACGAGCATGCGAGATTCGAACGGGCCATACGCATAGGCTTCGCGCAAATCATCGCGCCAGCGAAGGGTTGAAGGTTCCGGTCCGGGTGGCCAAGCCTGTGGACTATTTCGCTCACCCGGGTCGGGCACCGGGATTTTGTCTGAAAAGGAGGACCTCAAAACCTCGCCATTGGGAGCCCAGATGACGAAATAGAGTGATTCGTCTTCGCCGCTGAATTTGGCAGCCAGGGTGGCGGGGATTTCGACATTGGGTTGCCAATCGCCCGGGCGGGTGGATGGGCCGGGCCCGCGCCAATCGTTTCGCAGGCCATCAAATTCGCGGTCGGGAAATCGATTGGCTTCCAAAGTGGATGGACCACGGCCGCGCCGCTCGAATGGCGGACCGTTTTGATCCCAATCCCCTCGGCCGCGCCCGCGTCCAAAATCCTGCAGGCGACCTCCCTGCCCACGAAACGGCGGGGGAAAATGAACCCCGGCTGCGAGAATCTGAACCGTCTGTTCCAGTTCGGCATCCACCTCGGCATAACGAAGCTGGCTGATGCCGTAATACGATGCCATTCCAAATCCGATCAGCACGGCTGCAAGCAGACCGGCGTGCCAGATTTGGAGCGTCCATCGGATCGACTTAAACATGAATCAGATATCCCTCGCCTCGCCGGGTCGTGATGAAATCCTTGCCCAGCTTTCGGCGAACGTTGGCGATGTGCACCTCGACCAGGTTCGACAAACTGTCATCCTGCTCGTCAAACAGGTGCTCGTAAATCATCGTCCGCGACACCAGTTTACCCTTATGCAAAGCGAATAATTCCACCAATGCATATTCGCGAGGCGTGAGCGCGACGGGCTGGCCGTCTTTTCGCACGGTTCGGTCGGATGTATCGATGGTGACGTCGCCCACCGCGATCATCGCGTTGGCCTGGCCGGCGGAGCGACGAATCAGCGCCCGCAGACGCGCTTTCAATTCGGGCAATTCAAATGGCTTGGTCAAATAATCGTCCGCGCCGGAGTCCAGCCCCTTGACCCGATCCGGCAGGCTGTCGCGGGCGGTGAGAATCAGCACCGGGGTGGCCTTGGTTTTTCGCAATTCCTTGAGCAAATCCCAGCCGCTCATGCCGGGCAGCATCAGGTCGAGAACAATGGCGTCGTAGTCGGTTCCCTGCGCTTTGAAAAGACCATTTTTCCCATCTGAAGCTTCGTCAATCGCGTAGTCGGCCTCGCGCAACGACTGGGCAACCACTTCAAGCAGATCGGGTTCATCTTCAATAACAAGCACTCGCATGACAATCTCCGGACAAGTTTGGGCTTGGTTAAATCGTCGTTAATTTACCTCGCCCAACCTGAAGAGAGGCTTAAGATCATCCTTCAATTATCGCGCATGGCAAAACAGCCTGTCACCGGTGGCGATCAGATTACCGATTTATCGCATTGACCGGCTGGCCGATTGTGGGAATCGCGATAACTAACACCCAAATTTTTCGACCGTAATCACGTTGCGATAACCTGGTTTAGCGCCGCCGCTTGCGGCGGGTTCGTTACGCGGGAACCCGTCGCAAGCGACGGGGCTAAAAAAGACCTTGTCCCAATATTACTCCCAGTTCTTCTTAAGCAATCTTCCAAAACGCGCGGAACAGAAACACCGCGGGCAAATAGACGATGATGTAAAGCCACAGCCAGCCAATATCGAGCGTGGCCAATCGACCCGGCAACATTGCAAATGGCCTGAAGAATATCTTTTCCTGTTTTGATTTGGGATAAACGACCTGCACCTGTTTGATCGGCGAACCGTTCGAACCGGTCATGATTTTCGGTGTGGGCGGATATTGATCGCCGAGCACGATATTCATCGAGATCGGCGATTGGCCTGGCGAAGCTACGCTGACTGCGAATCGCCCGGTCATGCCTTGGGGCGGATGCACCAGCCAGGTGATGCCCTGCACCGGAATGCCTTCCTCCAGATACGCCTGCAAATCGTCGGCCGTCTGTTTACGGCCCAAATCGGGAGCGATCGTCAGTTGCCACGGCTCGCTCGAATCGTTGCGGGGCTGACGATAAAGCATGAGCAATTGTTCCAGTGTTTTACGAATGGGCGGCAACGTTCGCGACGCCGGCGTCGATTCATCCAACGCTGTTCCTTCGGGCAGGTTAAGTTGCATCGGCTGAGCCCAGTCGGCGTCCACTTTGGCGACGATCTGCACCGCCGAGCCTGCCGCTGCGTTCCACGCCAGGGGATCAACCCGCTCCTTGAACCAGACAAACGGCAGGATCATCGGGCCGAGCAGAATCCCGACCGGCACCATCGCCGCCATCAACGTGCGAACCTGAACCGTCGATGCGGCATTGAGAAGAGCATCACGACGACGCGATTTGGCGGGGAGTAATTCGGCCTGTTTGCGAAGCGCGTTTGCACGACGTTTGGCTTCGAGCAGCCGCGGATTATCAGTGAAAAACTTTTGAATGAGCAGAGTGATCGCGGCAATACCGACCGCCACGATCGCAACCGTTGCCGGCTTGCCGAGCGTTCGAACAACCGGCCACAAAATCAGATCGATTGTCGCCAGAGTCGGTTGATAAACCCATCTTGCGGGCAGCGTAAAGAATGCGGCGAGGTAAACCGTCCAAAGCAGAGCCAGGCGATTGCGAATGGTTGCAGCTTGACGTTCTTTCGATCCAACCGGTGGTGGCAGGAGCTTGTGTTCGATGCTCATGTTGTCTGGATCAATTGAATCGAGCTTTAGAACCTCGGCTCCGGCTGGCTGAGCCTTGGCGGCCCATCCGCGATGTCCATCGACGTGGATCTGTTCGCCATCGCGGAATAATCGAGTTGCATCGGGCAGCACGACGGCGGGCAATCCCATTTCCCGCGCGACCACCGCGCCGTGCGACAAGGCTCCGCCGCATTCAAGCACCAGCCCGGCAGCGCTCGCGAAAAGCGGTGTCCACGATGGATCGGTGCTGGGGCATACCAGGATATAACCCTTGCCCAACTCGCGGGCCTCGCCCGGCGAGTGAAGAACACGAGCCTGACCCGACGCCGACCCGGACGAAACCGCAAACGCACGGTGAGCGTCGCAGTTGGCTTGCATCAGTGAAGGCTCGCCCAGCGTGTCGATTGAATTGCAGTCAATCACCCGCGGCAACGTCAGCCGAGCCTCAGATTTATCAATCGCTTTGCGCTTTTCGATGATGTGCAGCGGCGCGTATCCCACTCGAAGCGAGTCAAAAAGTTCCTCGCGAGTCAGGAAAAACACGTCCTGCCCGATCTCAAGCCGCCGACCTGCCTCTAGCGCGACATCGCGCAGCAGGTCGTATCCGAGCATGAGAAAATCCTTACCATCCTCGCGGAATGTGATGTATCGACGGGCCATGGCGATCCGATTCGCCAGTTCTTCACGATCCGTTTCATTGAGTTTCGCCCGTAAAGACTCGACCCGCTGTTGCACTCTCGCGCAGGTATGGCGATGACGTTCCATCGGTGATTCAGCGGTCGCGAGTCGCGCAGCCATCTCCAACGCACCCGTTGGATTTTCGCGCCAGCGCGGCGATGCCAGATCAAATTCTCCGGCAGCCCGATGTCCGTGGGAGGCAAGCCAGCTTTCCATCGAACGCTGGCCGGTGCCCACTTCGTGCAATTCCGAATCCGCCAGCATGGTTCGGGTCGGGGTATCGCTGATCGACAGCAACTGCGACAGTTCATCCGGGTCTTCATCCCAGAAATGTTCCGCAAGAAACGTCCGCAAGTCCGCGATCGCCATCCCGCTGACGAGGCTGGGCAGGAGTGTTTGCGGAGCGAAGGTATCGAGCACCATTTTTTCGTGCTCGCGCCACAATTCGATCAGCCAATCGGTCGTAACCGTGTGCAGATCGATCGGCTTGCTGCGAGCGACGTACGCCTGGATTTCCGGGAAAAGATTGTCGCGAAGTTCACGGTCCAGGGATTTGGAAAGATCCCGCAGTTTTGTGTCGGCTGCCCGAAGCTTTCGCGAGATGTTCCACCGGGCCCGCATCGATCCGCGTGGCACGCTTGGCGGAATTTGCGACACATCCGGGCGGCGCTTCAATTCCTCGATATCGTAAGCCATCGGGAAATCTTCGAAGAACATCCCGGGCGCGCGGGAAGCATCCATGTAGATCTTCCCGCCGATGCGCTCCAGAAAACCGTCGCGCATCACCGCTGGCGACGGCTCAAATCCCGCCTGCCGGTACATTTCACCGAAACCGCCGGCGCCGGACATCAGCCGGGAAATCACGCTCCAGGTCAGTGGGGTTGGGTGCGTTAAAGTCTCGGCCAGATTGTGCAAAACCCATGGCCCGCGACCGGCGGACAGTTCGCTTTGCAAATGTTCGCGCGTATGGACAAGCAGTTGTTCATATTCCTCGGATTGCTCGAAGGTTGTGATCGGCCGCGATTGAAGCAGGAATATCTCACCGGCTTGGATCGCCCATTCAATATCCTGTGGCGAACCGAAATGCGCAGCCACGCGTTTGCCCAATTGCCAAAGCCGGTGCACGTCCTGGCTGTTCAGACACGACCGGCGACGTTGCGATTCATTGACCGATTGCTCTTCGTGCGTGCCGGCTGTGTATTGCACGCGTTTATCCGAAATCGTTGCTTCGATTACCCGGCCTGTCTGTTGATCGAGTCGCAACACATCGGGCTGAACTTTTCCGGAAACCAGCGCTTCGCCAAGCCCCCAACTGGCTTCGATGAGCATTTCGCGCGATCCTCCCTGCCTGGGGTTGGCGGTGAAGAGGACGCCTGCAACCTCGGCAGGCACGAGCTTTTGCACGACGACCGCCATTGCCACGCGTGAGCCGTCGATCCCATGCTCGTTCAAATATGCGCGGATTCTTGGCGCATCGATGCTCGCCCAGCAGCGACGGACCGCGTCGATCAATTCGGCTTCGCCGTTGATATCGAGAAACGTGTCGTACTGGCCCGCCATCGAAGCAGCGGCCATGTCCTCGGCGGTGGCGGACGATCGAACCGCCACCGGACCTGCGCCGATTGCTCGATAGGCCAGTTGAATGTCCTGGATCACTTCCGGCGGCAGTTCAACGATTTCATCGGCCGGCGTTCGATTTCGCGCGAATATGAACGCGCGGGTGTTGACGACAAACCCTTCCGGCACGGTAAATCCGGCGCGAATCAACCGGCCCAGGTTGGCGGCCTTGCCTCCCACGAGCGATTTGTCGCGGCAATCGAACAAATTCTGCGTGTAAATCTGCGCGTGAATCATCGCGCATCCCCCGATCCGGCGTATGCGCGCACGCCGCCCGTCTCGCTGCCCACAATCACCAGGCCATTCACGACTTGCGGCATGGACATCGTCAATCCCGTGCCGGGCTTGGCCTGGTCGTTCAGATAGGTTTTTTCGATGATTTTTCCGTCTTTTGCATCGAGTACCGCAAGATATCCGTCGCTGCTCACGGAATAAATTCGGGATTCCGCAAACGCACAGCCCGCAATGACTGGCGAGGTTCCGCTGACGCGCGTCCGCCAGATCACACGGCCGTCTTTTGCCGACAGCGCGACCACTTCGCCATTGCGAATCGGACAGACCAGCAAGTCATTTCGAAACGCGACAAACCCCAGCACCGAATCTTCGAACGGTGTTTGCCACTTGATCTGGCCGGTCTTGCGGTCCATCGCAGTGACCAGGCCGCGCGCATCTTTGTTGGAATGAACCACATCCCCGTTGCCGCCGCCGGAAATGACCAATTCACCCGCCAGCGTGATCGGGCCAGTGACCGGCACCTCCACCGCCGTTTTCCATGCGATGCGTTCGATCTTTTTCGACTGCAATTCCTCGGGCAAATCACTGCGAAGCGCGACCACCGCGTTGCCGTTGAAACCGCTGCCGATGTAAACCATTCCGGTTTCATCGATGGCTGGCGCGCTTTCGGCATCATTCACCGTTTGCCGCCAGAGTTCCTTTCCATCGGAAATTCGAACAGCAAGGACAAATCCCGGATCGCCCGTGGGTTTGCCGGTCTTGCCTTCGATCGCGCCGGCGCCGACAACCACGATATCCCCGGAAATGGCCGGGGATGATTCGATGTGAATCGACGTTTTGACCGACCAGCGAAGCTTGCCCGTTGACGTATCGAAACAAAGCAGGGCACAGTCGCGGTCTTCGTGCAGGCCCTGGCCGATGATCAGATTTTTACCGTCCGCCGTGATCGCGGGCGAACTGAAGAAGGGCTTGAGCAATTCATCGCCCAGCCGGGTGGTTTCCCAGATCGTCTTGCCGGTTTCAAAATCCACGCACGCAAGCAGCCCGGTGTAGCCGCCCAGGTCGGACTGACAGCCCGCGACATACACCCGATTGCCGAATACAGCCGGGTCGGAAAGAAACATTGTATCTTCCGGCTGATAACTCCAAAGCCTGGCCAGATGAATCGGCGCGATGTTTCCATCGAACGATGCTCGAGAAAAATCGTGTCCCAACACCACGGCCTGTCCGTTTTTTGCGGGTTCAGTGGCCGGCGTGGGAATGGCCGCCAGCGCCTGGCGAGCCAGAATGTCCTCCGCGACTTTTGCCCAGTCATAGTGGGCCGGTGGTTGCGATGCATTTTGGCGCGCCGCGCGAACGGGCGATGTGAAAATCAGCCAGCCCAGCCCGCAGATTCCCATGAGGCATGAAACCGACATTCCAACAACCATCGGTTTTTCCCGGCAAAGCCGGATCAATTCGCGCGGTTTTAAGATGATCGCGACCACACTGGTAACGGCTGCCACCAGCGTCGGCAGCACGGCTGCGCCGGCACTGACAAAAATGGGAACAACGCCTAGCGATTGCATGATTCACGTATCCTAGAAGATCGAATCTGAAGACCACGTTAAGACCTTTGACGCATTGGACTTCCAATGGTTCGCCGCCCAGATTCGTCACGCAATCAGTTGGTTGAAGTGGGGTTTTATGGAAGAGATGGCTTTTAATTTTCCAACAATCCCCGCTGCGCTGCCAGCCGCAATGCAGGTGAATGCTGCGATCTTCCCCGTAGGAGGGTACGTTGGGATACCGCATCGTTCGCTAGGCAACCAGTGGCGGGGGTTGGCGGGGAAATTGGGATCTAATGACCAATGACCAAGTCCCAATGACCAACAAAATCCCAATGACCATAACCTGAATGACGAATGACCAAATCCGAATGACGAATCAATGACGAAATCCGAATGACGAAGATCCAGTGACCCGCGGCTCCTTTGTTGCGCCATGCCGACTCAT
>DASZXJ010000192.1:0-24660 GCA_035545895.1 Tepidisphaeraceae bacterium
AACAGCTCGATGGCCGCACGCCCATCGAAGCAGCCAATACTTCCAACATGGACTGGATCGCGAGTCATGGCCAGCAG
Source organism: Tepidisphaeraceae bacterium (assembly GCA_035545895.1). Taxonomy (GTDB): domain Bacteria; phylum Planctomycetota; class Phycisphaerae; order Tepidisphaerales; family Tepidisphaeraceae; genus DASZXJ01. The sequence goes on from DASZXJ010000192.1 coordinate 78, forward strand.
GGAATCGTACGCACCGTCCCTCAGGGTTTTGAAAGCGGCAGCGACGTCGCGACGATGACCCTGCTCGGCTATGACCCGGTCAAATATCACACCGGCCGAGCGCCACTGGAAGCTGCTGCCCAGCACATTCCGCTGGGGCCGACCGATTGGGTCTTCCGTTGCAATCTCGTAACCGTTGTCGATGGCATCATGAAAGACCACTCAGCGGGCGGAATTACCGACCAGGAAGCGCGAAAACTCCTCGACGATCTCAAAAACGCTCTGAATCTACAGGGCTATCAATTCTATCCCGGCGTCAGCTATCGAAACTTGCTCATCTATCGTGGCGAGCAGGAGTTTGAAGTCACAACCAAGCCGCCTCACGAAATCCCGGAAGAACCAATCGAAAAATATCTCCCCCAGGGAATGGGCGCGCTGTTTCTGCGACAAATCATGGACAAATCGCGGGAACTGTTCGAGTTTCACGAGGTCAATCAACTTCGTCGCCAGACTCGGCGAAACATCGCGTCGCAGGTTTGGCTTTGGGGACAGGGGCACGCGCCGAAGATGGAAAAATTTGCCGACCGGTTCGGCGTGCAGAGCGGGTGCATGATTACAGGAGTCGATTTATTGCGCGGACTTGCGGTTTTGCTCGGATGGGATATTCAAAACGTCGCCGGCATGACGAGTTTTCACGACACCGATTACGCCGGCCAAGGCAAAGCCACTGCCGACATGCTCGATCGATACGATCTGGTCTTCTCTCACGTCGAAGCGCCGGATGAAGCCTCACACCAGGCCGATTGGAAAACCAAGATCGATGCCATCGAACACATCGATAAACACGTCGTCGGCCCGGTGCTGGAAAAACTGAAGACGTATCCCGAATGGCGAATCCTGGTGATGCCCGATCATCCGACCAACATCGCCACGCGCAAACACGGCTACGGCTGGCCCCCCTTCTGCATCGCGGGGAGCAACGTGAAAGCCGGCGAATCAAAAGTCTATTCCGAGCGCAACGCCGTAGAGAGCGGATTGAAACTGGAACGCGGACACGAACTGATGGAGTATTTCCTTCGCGGGGGAAACTAAGATGAGCGTCATTTGTCCGGGTTGCTCCAAAAGACAGGTCTTGCAACTTGGAGAATCGCGCTGCCCAACATGCGGGCTGAAGATGAAAATCGACAAAGTGCGATGACGTGCTGCTCGTGCTGCATTTTGCCGCTTGCGGCCCGTAAACGCGCCAGTTGAGGATTGATTGATCCTTCTTATAATCGCGTTTTTGCGGCGGAGCTTCGAAACCAAATGGGTTTAATTGTTCAAAAGTTCGGCGGAACGAGCGTCGCCAACGCGGAGAAAATTCACCGCGCAGCCCGGCGCGCCATCTCAGCCAAGGAAAAGGGAAATGAAGTCGTCGTGGTCGTTTCAGCGATGGGCGATACCACCGACGACCTGATCGACCTGGCCAAGCAGGTTTGCTGCTTCGGCGGTGCGGAGGTTAATCCCCCGAAACGCGAAATGGACCAGCTACTGGCCACCGGCGAACAGGTGACCATCGCGTTGATGGCCATGGCGATTCACGCGCAGGGTCATGGTGCAATCAGCTTCACCGGCGGACAAATCGGGCTCGTCACTGACGGCTCGTTTACCAAGGCGCGCATCCAGTCCATCAACAAGCAGCGCATCTTCGATCAACTTAAAAGCGGCCATATTGTCATCGTCGCCGGATTTCAGGGCATCACGCCGGACGGTGACTTCACGACGCTGGGCCGGGGCGGCAGCAACGCGACGCTTGTCGCGGTCGGCGCTGTGCTCGGGGCGGACGTCTGCGAAAACTACACCGATGTCGATGGCATCTACACCGCCGACCCGCGCATCGTCAAAACAGCCCGCAAGATCGACAAGATCAGTTACGATGAAATGCTCGAACTCAGCGGTTTGGGCGCTTCGGTGCTTCAGACCCGGGCCGTCGAATTTGCAAAAAAATACAATGTCCCACTGCACGTGCGCAATAGCCAGAATGAAAACGAAGGCACGTGGATCGTGGCGGAGACTCCAAACATGGAACATATAGTCGTATCGGGCGCAGCCCTGAAAAAAGATCTTATTCGCGTGACGATCAAGTCGGTATCGGATCGCCCCGGCATTGCCGCCAAGATTTTCGGGGACATTGCCGCCGCCAACATCGTGGTCGATGACATCATCCAAAACGTCATGGATGACAACACCGCCAACATCAGCTTCACCGTCGAGCACGGAGACCTCGCTGATATCAAGCCGGTCGTTGACAAGCTGATGAAGGAACTCGGCGGACAAACCCAGCCGATCTACAACGACAGCCTCGCCAAGGTGAGCGTGGTCGGTGTCGGCATGCGAACGCATACGGGTGTCGCGCAGCGCATGTTCAAGACGCTTGCCGACGCGAAGATCAACATCCAAAACATCACCACCAGCGAGATCAAGATCAGTTGCATCATCAACAAGCAGGATGGACCCAAGGCGCTGCAACTGGTTCACGATGCGTTTGAGCTGGAAAAGGTGAAGTGATCGAAGTTCCAATCCATCGGGGTGCATGACGTCAGTTCGCCGGTCATTCAAGCTCTCGCCCGTGGTGCGCCAGCGACGGCTGCTGAGATCGCTTGCGTATTCGGTCGTTTTGGTTTTGGCGGCGATCTTCGGCTGGCAACACATGGGTCCGACCGGCCGGGCCAAGGATGATTGGACCGCCTTCGATCATCAAAGTTATATGGTCAGCCGCGTGGTGGATGGCGATACAATCCATATTCGACCATCCGCGACAGGACCGGAAACAATTGTGCGGCTGCTCGGAATCGATGCTCCGGAACTGCACGACCCATCAACCGGCCAACCGGCACACTGGGCGGAACGGTCCAAGTCCTATCTCGAATCGCGAGCCGAAGGAAAGACAGTTACGCTTCGCCTCGAACCGATCGAAACCCGTGACCGTTATGATCGTCTTCTGGCGTACGTTTATTTAAGCGACAGCGACTGCATCAATCTCGATCTGATCCACGATGGCGAAGCCTATGCTGACCGCCGGTTCCGGCACACCTACAGGCCTCAATACGAGCAAGCCGAGAACGACGCGAGAAGAAATCTTCGGGGTCTGTGGAAAGATCTCACTGAAAATGACATGCCGCCATGGCGACGGGTGTGGCTACACCAGCATGATGACTATTGATCCCCTGTCTCAGGGCGAATCTTATTCCTGAACTGGAAGTTTCCCTCCGGGTCAGAAGGAGGTTGGACTTCTATCATTGGTCAACCGCCTTGAAGGAGGCAACATGAATCGCTTGTTAAAATCGTCACTTTGGCGTTCCAGTTCATCGGTGCTGCTCGTCACAAGTGTGCTCGGTTGTGCACGGCATGCGACAGTGGTCGTTGAACACCGTAATGGACCTGATCGGATCGTGGAAGAGCCGGCGCCGAGTCCCGGAGCCGTGGTCATGATCGATCCGCCCCCCGCGCCGGTTTATGAAGCCGAGCCTGCGCCGCGTCCGGGATATGTCTGGATTCAGGGCCATTACATACACGAAAATCGTCGGTACGTCTGGACGCCCGGCCGGTTTGAAAGGCTTCCAAGACCAGATGCGCGGTGGGAAGCCGGCCGATGGGACCATGTCCGCGGCGGCTATGTCTGGATCGACGGCCACTGGCGCTGATGCGTTGAAGTGTTTTCCGAAAACGAAACAGGCCGCGATGTTGCGTGATGCACATCGCGGCCTGTTCGTTTTTTTTGCTCGAACCCAATCAACCCGCTTTGGCGGCTGGGTAGATTTTGTTCGCGATCGCCGGATGCGGAATCGCCGGCTCATTCGCCCGTGGATGAGCGGCATCGTATGCCTGCTTCATCCGCGTGGTTGTCAGATGCGTATAAATCTGCGTCGTGCTGAGGCTTTGATGCCCAAGCAGTTCCTGTACGCTTCGCAGGTCCGCACCGTTGTTCAACAGATGCGTTGCAAAGCTGTGACGCAACGTGTGCGGGCTGATCCCCGGATCGAGACCGGCCTGCACCAGATATTTATCGAGCTTGCGGCGGACCGAGCGTGTGCTCAGCGGCTCGCCGTGCTTGTTGAGGAATACCCGGGCTGTGTTCGATCCCTGCTGACAGCGGCTGTCCTGCTGGCGCAGTTCGAAATATCGCTGCATCGCCTTGATTGCCTGCGAGCCGATCGGGGTCAGGCGGTCTTTGCGACCTTTGCCTTTCACCCGCAGAACGCCTTCCTGCAAGTCCAGGTCCTGCATTTCGAGTTCGACCAGTTCGCTGACGCGAATGCCCGAGCTATAGAGCACTTCGAGCATCGCCTTGTCGCGAGCGGAGAGCAGGTCGCTGTCGCCGGGCGCGTCGAGCAGCTTTTGCACCTGTTCCAGATCCAGCGTCTTGGGCAGGCGTTTTTCCTGCTTGGGCGTGCGGATCGTGGAAAGCGGGTTGACGCTCACCTGGCCTCGACGGATGAGGAACTTGTAGAAGCTGCGAAGAGTCGCCAGCTTGCGCGCCGTCGTGCTCTTGGTGTAGTTCTGGCCATAAAGATAAGCCAGGAACTCGCGCACGGTCAGCGGTTCGCATTTGACATGGCGTTCGTCGATCGCCAGACCGGGCTGGAAATTCTGAATTTGAGCGCTGGATCCGATCTGTCCACAGAGGAACTGGCCGAACTGGACCAGGTCTGCGCCGTAACTCTTTACGGTGTAGTCGCTGAAATGCCTCTCGAGCTTGAGGTAATCCAGAAACTGCTTAACCAGAGGGGAAAAGCTCTTCTCAGAAACGTTTTGTGTTACCGCCGAGGCGGTCGGGGCGCTTGCGCTGTTCATATGGGCTGCAATGGGCGCGAAGGACCTGCCAGTTATACCTGCCTAGCTCGGCGGCGATCCGCGCTATGGCCCGACGTGATCCGATCCACGGGTCACGGGCGAGAATTGTGGTTCATAACCTGCGTCCGCAAATTATGAATCCGATAACCTCACGCTGCTTTCTTCGGCAAAAACCCCTTCAATTCTTTTGCCAAATGCTGACCTAATTGATGTGATAGCACCGCGGCGTCAAACCAGTCGAACGCAACCTCTTTGCGATTCACCAGATCGACCAATGCATCCAGCACGCCGGCCTCCTGCCCAATCTCGTACCGGAAGTAGAAGGATTCCTTCCCTTTGACCAATGAGAGGGTTCGCATCTGGGGTTCCTGTTGAACCGCGGCGGGCTGAATCTTTTTGTCCTTTGGCATAACGAACCTCTCTTACTTAACGCGTGGCCGACGAAATCAAGTCGCGAAGCAAACTGTGGTAAACAAACCCGCAGTAGCGGTCCATATTCACCAGATACTCTCGTGCGCCCCAGGCGCCGGCCGGATCGTTTCGACCCGCCGCAAACGCCATCAGGTCGCGTCGCACGGTGCCGTTGGCGGCGTCAAACATCCCCACCGCCTGCACAAAATCGCCCTGGCGAGGCGGGGACAGCGGCTCATCCTTGGGCGGCGTCGCCTGCCTGGCGAGTTCACGGATATCCACCGACGCCGGCCGGGCGAGCGAACCCTTGCCAAGCAATAATTGCAGCGAAACCCCAAACTTGGGTGGCTCGTACGGGTCGTACGCCGTCACAGTCGGGACGACCAGTCCATCGCATCCGAGCAAACTGCAAACCAATGCCGCTTGCTGGGGCGATTCCACCTTTTCAATTCGCAGGCTCGCGTAAACCTCTACAACTCGATTCACAGGCACAGCCGTGATTCCGTTCACTTCCTGAAGCTGCTGATAGAGCAAATCGGCCTGCAAAAGCGGATCAACCTGCTTTTGACCGCTCAAATTGATCGCCGGCGCCACCGCCCAGACCTGCCTTTGCGGGCTGGGCCAGAACAACTGCCGTTCCGTGCCGTAGACCGGCTTCTTTTCGGCGCATCCCGGCAAAGCCAGGAAACAGACCGCGAGCATTCTCAAAAGTGAAATCCGTTTCACGTGCTTCATCCTTGAAAGCGATAAACCGCTGATCCGTCGGCGGCATCGATCATTCACCGATTTCCTTGCGTTCCGCGTGAGTGGCGGCCTGTGCAGGCTCGGCAACGGAATTTTCATCCGCCTTCACCGACCACACGCTGTCTGTTCCATTACGATTGCTGACGAAGTAAATGCGATTTCCCGCCGCCCAGAACGGGCTTGCACTCGTGCCGTTGCCATCGGTCACGCGATGACGATTCGTACCGTCCGCGTTGATCGTCCAGACGTCCTGCTGGCCGCCCTTGTCCTTGGTGGGTTCAACAATCGTGGAAAAAGTCAGTTTCTTGCCATCCGGGCTCCAGGTGGGGCAGACGATGGCGGCGTTTGAACTGACGGCCACTTCGGTCTGACGTCGTGCCTGTCCATCCACCAGATCAAGCGTCCAAAGGCTGAACCAGCGTGAACCACGGGCGCGGGCCTTTTGGAAAGCGATCTGATCCTTGTCCTTGTTTGGCGACCACGTTGGGAACAAACCGAAACCGATTTGTTTCTTTTCGCCAGTGTTCAGATTGACGACCCAGAGTTCCCACTGGCCGCCTTTGCCAGCCAGCGACGAATAGACCACGCGGCTCCCATCCGGGCTGAAGCTCGGATGAATTTCCTGCATCGGGCTGTTGGTGATCTGGACGACGTTTTTGCCGTCGGCATCCATTTCATAGATGTCCCAGTTGCCGCTGCGCATCGAGCAGAACGCGATCTTCGACCCATCCGGGCTGAAGCTCGGGTTGGCGCAATCCGCATCATCGCTGGTGAGCTGCGTGACGGACAGGCCGTTCACGCGTTGGAGGTAGATATTGGCATGTTCGGAATGGCGTGTGCTGGAGAAGACCATCACTTCGCCCTTCGGATCGACGCTGACATCGTTGTCGGCGCCTTCTTCGATGAAGGTTTGCTGCTGGAATCCGCCGCTTCCGCCATGCATCGGGCCCTGGTCCGTGCCATCAATCTCGCCAAAGATATTCACTTTGGATACGGGAGCCGCGGTGGTCGCGACGATTGGCGCAACCTCAACGGCGGCGCTTTCCGTCTCAGCCATCGGCGGAGCGGTAAAAGACGCGTGCTTCGACGACGAACTGGCACATCCTGCCGACGCGAGCACCATGGCGGCTGCTGCGCCGCTCAGAATCCAGGTCAATGTTTTACGCTTTTCGATAGTCATAGTCAGCCTCAATCGATGAATCGGCACGATCCGCACTCGAAGTGAGTCAGATGGCAATTCGGGCTGATTTCAGATTTATCGGACCGGGTCAGCAGGCTTCTTGAAGTATTTGCAGCAGACAGCGGGGATAGTTGCACCGCACGATTATTGCGGCTGTGCCGCGGCTGGCGCTGTTGGTGCGGTAGGGAAATAGCCTTGCAGGTCTTCGATCACCCACCCCTGCTCGGGTATCTTGCGCAAGATCGCCAGGCGACGATCCAAACCGCCCGGAAGCTCGATCAATATATTTGTGTAGGCAAGAATGTCTTCTGGATCGAGGTCCACAATGCCGTTGGATCGCATTCCCTTGATGTGGCCATAACTTGGATTACTTTGGTTTTGTGTCCAGGTATTCACAAAGACCGGCTGAGTCACTGCGGAATGGAATCTCGGCCCGAACTGGCCATATGCTGCTTCATAATTGCTGGAGACAATGTTCTTTCCCAGCGAGTCGATCAGGCTGAGGATTTGCCCCTTTTCCCGCTCAACTTCGCGTGCGTGGACAATCGCCTGTCCCCCAACGAGCAAGACAAACCCGACGGCAAGCAACAGGCCGAGGATTGCCAAACCCTTGCCGGTTTGCGTGCCGGCGCTATGTCGAACTTGCAGGATCGCCAAAAACGCCACGATCACGGCAGCGACTGGAACGACGAGCATGACCGTGCCCAATACCGCCAGCCCACTGGCCAATCCGAGCAGAAGGGCGACCACCGCTGTCGGATTGACCGCTACGTATTCATGACTTCCCAAGCCAGCAGTCCGCGACATCTTATATAACGATGACAGCGGATCCTTTTGCTCGGGAACTTGGCTCGGATTGCTCATCGTGTCATTGCTCAAGTTCATCGCCTGCCAGGACCGATAACTCATGCTCTGGAACCAACTGGCTTGAAAGTAAACCTGTCATGAGCAAACGTCAACTCATCGAAGAAATCCGCCGCTTCAATGGCGAGGTGCCCCCGAAGTTTCTGTCGCAATTCGATCCTGATGATTTGCGGCAATACCTTGAGCATCTCAAGGCTGCGCAGCAGCGCACGCTCCGCACTTTGCGGTTTGCGCCGTCTCAGGCAAAATTAAAGATGGTTTCGTAGAACGATCAATCAGCCAACCGGCAGGCGTCGCTTACCGGATGTTCCAGATCGAAAGCGTTTCTGCAGGGCGAAGCAGAAGGATATGATCGACGTCTTCCACGATCTGCTTGCCTTCGAAGTCCCAATTGCGGGCAATTTGACGGTTACGCTCGTCGAGGCTGTAGGCGGGGTCCCAACCGATTTCCCACGGGCGGGCACATCCCGAAGCTGCAAGAGCCAACATTAACAACGCAAGTCGCTTCATAGGCAGGCCTTCCTGTTGTGGACTCTAAGTCGAACTGATGAATTTAACGTGCCAAGGCGGGTTGTGTCAAAGACGTTCTTCTGCCTGAACACCCGCCAATGAAAGCCCCTGCCGCCACTCAACGTAAAAATAAGGCACCTCTAGCTCGGAATGAAGCCTCTTCAGTTCCTGGTGGAACCGGGCATATTGGTCCTGCTGCCATTGAGTAGCCGTCGAATCGCAGAAAAAAACCCTGCATCCCATCGGCCTGATCGTGTGAACCGAGCAAAGACCGCCCTTCTGAAATATACAGCCACCGGGATTTGAAATGCCGGTTTCACCCAAATTCCCCAGAAAAGCGGCCATTTCGAGGGTTGTCACGAAAAGCCGGTGATTAAACTCTTCGAAACGACAACATCTCCCGGAAGTGCGGCAGACCGGGCCGCGAAGGTCAATCGCATCCTGTAATGCGCTATAGAGGTTTGATACTGCCTGGCGCACCTCGACCCGCCGGGAAGCGGAATTCACCGCATCGGAGAAATCCCTGCCATCCTGTTCCGATAACTTCAGCACACCTCGATCTTAGCAAACTTGCAAAATATCCGTATCGCAACACAATGTCGCCTCGAACACCGCAACAGGATTGAAATGCGCAAATTATTGGTAGCTAATCGAAGTGAAATTGCCATCCGCGTCATGCGCGCGGCCACCGAGCTGGGCCTGCAAACCGTTGCGGTATATACGCACGAAGATCGATTCGCGCTGCATCGATTCAAGGCGGACGAGTCATATCAGATCGGCCCGGAACAAGGCGGCGGACCGGTCAAGGGGTATCTCGATATCGACAACCTGATCCGCGTCGCATTGCAATCCGGCGCTGATGCCATTCACCCCGGCTACGGCTTTCTCTCCGAAAACGCGGGATTGGCCGACGCCTGCCAGAAAAATGGCATTACATTTGTCGGGCCGACACCAAAATTGCTCGAAGCCTTTGGCGACAAAACCGCCGCCAAGCGATTGGCGATTCGCAGCAAAGTGCCCACGCTTCCCGGAACGGAGCATGGCATCAGCGATGTCGCCAAGGTAAAGGCCGCCGCCAAATCCATCTGCTATCCGGTGATGATCAAGGCGAGCTTTGGTGGAGGCGGGCGCGGCATGCGCGTCGTCCGCACCGCCGATGAAATCGAAGCCAAGCTCGAAGAAGCGCAGCGCGAAGCCGGCGCTGCTTTTGGCCGCGCTGAGGTCTTCGTCGAAAAACTCGTCCAGCGAGCTAAGCACATTGAAGTGCAGATTCTTGCGGACTCGCACGGCAACCTTGTTCATCTATGGGAACGCGATTGCTCCGTGCAAAGGCGACACCAAAAGGTGGTCGAAGTCGCCCCCGCCAGCACCCTGCCGATCAAGCTTCGCACGGACATTTGCAACGCCGCCGTTCGACTTTGCAAGGAAGCCAACTATCTCAACGCCGGCACTGTCGAATTTTTACTCGATGCGGATAGCGAGGAATTCTATTTCATTGAAGTCAACCCTCGTATTCAAGTCGAGCACACCGTGACTGAAGTGGTGACGGGCATAGACCTGGTTAAGAGCCAGATTCTGATAGCCCAAGGCCATCGGCTACACGAGTCGCCGCTTAATATTCCGCAACAGGAAAAAATCGAACCGCGGGGCGTGGCGATTCAGTGCCGCATCACAACGGAAGATCCTGAAAACAACTTCATTCCCGATTATGGCCGGCTGACCAATTATCGTTCAGCGGCGGGTTTTGGGATTCGGCTGGATGCGGGGACAGCCTTCAGCGGCGCGGTGATTACGCCGTTTTTCGATTCGCTGCTGGTGAAAGTGACCGCCTGGGCGAGTTCGCTGCCCGAAGCGTGCCGCCGGGCGGATCGCGCGCTTCGCGAATTTCGCGTTCGCGGCGTGAAATCGAATATTCCGTTCCTGGAAAATCTTGTTCGCCACGAGACATTTCAAACTGGCGGAGCGACAACCAAATTCATCGAAGACACGCCCGAGCTATTTCAATTCAAAGCCAAGCGCGATCGCGGCACGAAGATTCTGACCTACCTGGCCGATGTCATCGTCAATGGGCGGCCAGATGTGAAAGGCAAAGTTCAAATTGGACGGGAACTGCTTCAGCCGGCGATTCCCGAATTTTCGCGCCTGACCGCCCCGCCTCCGGGAACGCGCGATCTGCTGCTTAAACTTGGCCCGGAAAAATTCGCCGACTGGACCCGCAAGCAAAAGCGGCTTTTATTCACCGACACGACGATGCGCGATGCGCATCAATCGCTGCTCGCCACGCGCGTGCGATCATATGACATGCTTCGCATCGCCGAAGCGGTGGCTTATCTGGCCTCCAATCTGTTCAGCATCGAGATGTGGGGAGGCGCAACCTTTGATTCGTCGATGCGCTTCCTCCAGGAAGACCCCTGGCAACGCCTGGAACTGCTTCGAAAGAAGATCCCGAACATCCTGTTCCAAATGCTGCTGCGCGCGAGCAACGCCGTGGGATATACAAATTATCCCGACAACGTCGTGCGGCAGTTCATCAAGCATTCGGCCGAACGCGGCATCGATGTGTTTCGTATTTTCGATTCGCTTAACTCGATTGAAAACATGGGCGTCGCGATGCAAACGGTCATCGAGCAGACCAATTCACTCTGCGAAGCCGCGATCTGCTACACGGGCGACATTCTCGATCCCAAGCGAACAAAATACAGCCTGAAATACTACGTGCAGATGGCCAAGGAACTGGTCAAACGCGGCACGCATATCCTGGCGATCAAGGACATGGCGGGCTTGTGTAAACCGTACGCGGCCTATGCATTGGTCAAGGCGCTGCGCGATGAAGTGGACGTCCCCATTCATTTTCATACGCATGACACCAGCGGAATCAATGCCGGTTCGATCCTTCGCGCTTCCGATGCCGGAGTGGATATCGCCGACGCAGCGCTTTCATCCATGAGCGGCGGCACGAGCCAGCCGAATCTCAACTCGCTTGTCGCTGCCCTGCAAAATACCCCGCGCGATGCGCATCTCGATCTGAAATCGCTCAATCACCTGGCGGATTATTGGCAGACGGTGCGCGAGCTTTATTATCCGTTTGAAGAGAACATCAAAGCCGGTACGGCGGAGGTCTATTACCACGAAATGCCCGGCGGACAGTTCACCAATCTCAAGCAGCAGGCCAAGAGCATGGGCTTGGAAGCGCGCTGGCCGGAAATTGCTGAAATGTATGCGCTGGTGAACCAACTGTTTGGCGACATCGTGAAAGTGACGCCCTCATCCAAGGTGGTTGGCGACATGGCGCTGTTCATGGTGACCAACAACCTCACTCCGATGGAATTGCTTACGCCGGGCAAAAAGCTGAGCCTGCCCAAGAGCGTGATCGAGATGATGCAGGGGATGATCGGCTATCCGCCGGGCGGTTTCCCAAAGGTCGTTCAGAAGATCATCCTCGATTCCGCCGGCGCCAAAGCCATCAAGGGGCGAGCCGGGGCAAAACTGCCCAAGGTCGATTTTGCAGCCGTGAAAAAGGATTTGGGACGCAAACTCAAGCGCACGGCGACGGATGATGAAGTGATGTCCTACCTGATGTATCCGCAGGTCTTTGTGGATTACGAAAAACACGTGGACGAATTCAGCAACACTTCAGTGCTGCCCACCGTGCCGTTCTTTTATGGCATGCAGCGGGGAGATGAAATTGCCGTCGAAATCGAGGCGGGAAAGACACTGCTCATTCGATTCCTGACCGTCAGCGAACCTCACGAAGACGGCACGCGAACGGTTTACTATGAATTGAACGGCCAGCCACGCAGCGTGGAAATCGCGGACCGATCGCTTGAGGGAAGCGCCCATCGACATCCCAAGGCTGATCCGGATGATCCGAATCACGTCGGCGCCCCCATGCCGGGCAAAATATCGACAGTGGCTGTCAAGCAAGGCCAGCAGGTCAAGGAAGGCGAACGCCTTCTGTCGATTGAAGCAATGAAGATGGAAACAGCCGTGTACAGTCCCCGCGCCGCAGCCGTGAAGGATGTTCTGGTCAAGGCTGGATCGACTATTCTGTCGCACGACCTGCTGGTCGTTTTGGAATAATTGCAAGCTTCGCTTATTGCGCGGGCCTGTCCATGGATAACTTGGTTGAGGCCAGGCGACAAGTCGGGTAATTTCCCCGCCACTTGTTCGTCTTTCTCGATTCAAAGCACATGGCGGAAATCGGTAACAGTTTCGATCTGGCTCGTCTCCGCAAGCAGATTAAGCCGTTTCGTCTTTATTGGTTCAGCCGATTGCGAAGCACCAACGATCAAGCCGCGACGATGCGCAAGCGGGGCAAATTGTTCGCTCCCGCCATTGTGCTGGCGGGTCGGCAGATCGCCGGGCGCGGGCGCAATACCAACACATGGTGGTCAGATACGGGCTCGCTGACCGTGACATTTGTTTTGCCCGTCGATGACCATCTATTGCCGCATCAGGTGCCGCTGATCGCCGGGCTGGGCGTGCGCAATGCCATCGCCCAACTCACAGACGCCGACGACATCCAGTTGAAATGGCCAAACGATCTGTTTTTTTCACGACGCAAGCTCGCGGGGCTGCTTTGCGAACGCGTACACAACGCGGATTTGATCGGACTGGGATTGAACGTGAATTCAGCCGGCACGATTCCCCCGCAACTGCGAGGACGGATTGTGGCGTTGTCGGAAATCGCACAACGCGCCTTGGACAAAACCGACGTCCTGATTGCGGTGGTCAAACAGCTTGGCCCCATGCTGCTGAGGCATCGTGAACATCCTTTCGCGGGCGTGCTGAAGGAATATGATCGCCATCACATGCTCCGCGGCCGTCGAGTCGCCGTGCATTCCAACAACGGCGAAGCGGACATCACTGGAACGTGTCTGGGTCTGGATTCAATGGGCCGGTTGCTGCTGCGTAATCGCGGAATGACACAGCGAGTGATCGCCGGCCAAGTGGAAATGTACTGATTTTTGGGCCTGCAGGGAGAAATCAAAGCGATGGAATGGACCGGCCTCAATGTCTTCCAGCGCGTCACGCGCCATTGGGACACCATCCATCCGTATAACGCCGCCCAGGTCATGAAGCTGGCCGGCCGCGCGGACCGTCAATCGCTACTCTCGCTTTGGCGAGAAACCCTCACTCAACTCAAAATGACTTCGGTCCAGCGATGGGGAAGCGTCTACCGCTGGGAGGAAGGAATTTCGCAACCTGAGTTCATCGATGTTCCACCGGACACGACACTGCAACAATTGATGAGCGAAGAACTCGACCGCACGTTCGACGAAACTTTGAACATGCCCTTCCGGGCCTTCGTAATCGAGGAGGAAAACAGCTATTACGCAGGCATCGTCTATCACCATTGGGTGGCCGACAGCTATTCGATTCGCCTGCTCTTGAGAGAATGGTTTTTTCGAATTCACGACCCATCCCAGGCCAGGCGCCGCCCATTCCAGACACCCGCCACCGGATATTGGAACCTGTTCGGGCCTGACAAGGTGCAGTGGCGACTCGATGAATCGGTCATCAACCTGTTTCGATGGCATTCGCAATTTCGCAGGGCAAGGCGAATCGAAGCCAAGGCATTTCAGGACTTCACTTCGAATTTTTCGCTTTATCGCGCTCCGAATGGCCTGATCCAGCGAGTTGCAAAAGCCGCCAAGCGACGAAAAGTAACGGTCAACGACGTCTTTTTGGCTGCGATGGCGCAGGTTTGCGATGAACTGCTTCCCGCCCAGCGGATCGCGACTCGGCCTGATATTGCCCTGGGAACCGTTGTCGATCTGCGAGGCCGGGCCAGGTGCGAATTACGTGAAACTTTCGGGCTGTTCCTGGGTTTCACCAGCGTTGTCTGCCGTGAAAAAGAGCTTGGCGACTGGGATCGTTTGCTGGACCATGTGCATCACCAAAACGATCGCCAGCGAAAAAACCACGCGGCGGAGGCAAGCATGGTGCGAATGTTTGCCGCTTTGGTTACAGCCAAATTGATGCCTCCCAAGCGGCTTTTGGAATTTTATCGCAAGCGTTTTGCGATGGCGGCAGGAATATCCAATGTGAACCTGAATGCGGATTGGCCCGGACGATTTCACCCGCATCCATTGCTGGATTACGTTCGGGTTTCACCCGCCGGCCCGTGGATGCCCCTGGTTTTCACCCCTACCACGCTGGGAGATGGCTTGAATATCGGCATCACCAGCCGGCGGTCCGTGCTGGACCCTCAGCGGGTCGGCGCATTGGCGGCAGAATTCGTCGATCGTCTCCAGCGGTTCGCGGAAAATGCCGAAATGGTGGAGGGTAGCCAGTGAGCGACCTGTCCGATAAGATGTTCCGCCATTGACCAAGGCCTCTTGGCGGAATTGGCAGACGCAGTGGATTCAAAATCCACCGCCCGCAAGGGCATATCGGTTCGACTCCGATAGAGGCCATTAAAAGCACCTCATGCAGCAGACCAACACCACTGTCGATCCTGCTCCTTTTCCCGAAATGCCCGTACTGGAGGATGACCGTCCGCGCATGTGGACCCCCATCGGATGGAAAAGGCACCTTCTCGTTGTAGCCAGCCTGCTGGTGCTGGTCAGCGGCACTTATTCCAATTCTTACATCTCGGGCATGGCACTCGACAATCGCTACATCATTGAAGAGTACTACAAAATGGTGCTCCACAATGACCGAAATCTGGATCCGACCACGTTTCCCCAGGTCAAGTTGCTTTTCAAGTACGACTATTGGTGGCCCAAGGGAATCAGCGGCCTTTATCGCCCGATCACCAGCTTCTCATATTGGGTGGACTGCATTCTTCTCACCGGCAAGGCGCCCAAGGTCGATTTTGAAGGCCGGCGAATTTCGGACAACAAAGGCGTGCCCGTTGCGCCTGAAGTATGGAACAGCCTGAGCTGGCACGACTATTTCTGGGCGCCCGGCGAGATCCCGACCGGCACTTATCACACGAACAACATCATCATCCACTGGATCAATGCGGTGTTGATTTACTTTATCGCACTGTCATTGATGAACAGCATGTGGCCAGCGGTTTTCACAGCGGCGCTGTTTGCGACTCATCCGATTACGACTGAATCGGTCACCAACATCATCGGGCGAGCCGACATGTTCGCCGCCATTTCCACATTCGGCGGGCTTTTGCTCTACATGCGGAGCACGTTTTCAAAAGGCGCGGAACGAATTCCATGGCTGGTGGGGTTGATGTTCATCTGCCTGTTTGGTTTTTTAAGCAAGGAAAGCGCCGTAGCCATCGGGGCAATTGTTCCGCTCTATTGGTTCGCATTCAAGTTTGATTGGAAAGCGCCGGACAAATGGCAAAAGCTGGGCGTGGAATTCGGCTGCTGGTGCTTCATGCTGCCGCCGCTGATTGCAATGCTTGTGATTCGGTATTTCGTATTCAAATACTCCACACCGGCGGAAGAACCATTCCTCGACAACCCGATTCGCGGCATTTGGCAGGTGCAATCGCTGAACATCCCCTCTTTTGCCGCCGAACTGGCGCGGCGACCGTTGCTCGGCGTTTCGTTCATCGAATGCAAGATGACCGCGATCAAGGTCATGGGCAAATTGCTCGTGCTGGTTGCCTGGCCTTGGACGCTTTGCTGCGATTATTCCTACAACCAGATTCCCAATTTCAGTTTTACATTTCAGCAGGGCTGGGAGGATGTCCAGGCCATCGTGTCGCTGGTTGCCCTGCTCGGAATTGCCGCCGCCGCGGTGTGGCTTTATATCAGGAAACACCGAGCCGCATTCTTTTTCATCGCGTTTTTCTTCCTTGCGGCGCTACCTACCTCCAATTTTATTTACACCATCGGCAGCGTGATGGCGGAACGATTCATGTATCTTCCCCTTGCCGGATTCACGGGGCTGCTCTCGCTTGGCGCATTCACCCTCGGCAAAAAAATCTGGGAAAAATTCAAGCTGATTGACCGCGCGGATGTCCCAAGCTATTCGGTAATTGCCATCGAAGTGCTTTCGCTGATTGTCATCATCTACGGCGTGCGCGCATACTTTCGCAACTTCGTCTGGAAAAATGACGTAACGCTCTGGACCGATGCCATTCAACACAGCCCAAACAGTTTCCGCTCTTATCAGTCGCTGGCGTTTGCCAAGTATGAGACGAACCAATCGCCGCAGGGGCTCGATGAAATCATCGAAATCGACAAGCAAGGCCTGCCAATCGTTGAAACGTTGCCGAACCACCTCAACAGCAGCAGAATGTATCTGCATCTGGGCATGTATTACCTGATGCGCGGCGACACATTCGTGCAGATGATGCCCAACGGCGATGTAACGGTGCCGCCCGAAGCCCAGATTTGTTATCGCAATGCCATCACAGTGCTTGAAAAAGGATCGTTGGTCGATCGCGCCTTTAATGAGATCAATCGCACCAAACAGATCCTCCGTGGTGACAACCCCGATAACATCACCGATGTCGGGCTGGCGCCCATTTACAACACGCTGGGAATGGCCTATGCGCGCATGCGCATATTTGATGACGCATTTAAGCGCTTCCAATACATGCTGCAACTGGATCCAAGTGATTCGGATGCTTATATCCGGCTGGGAATGCTCCATAACGAGTTGAAACACCCGGACCTTGCAGCCATCGCGTTTATCGAAGCAATTCTGATGGACCCCAATCCGCGCCGGCCAGACTATTGGAATTATCTCATTCAAACTTACGCGACCATGGGCGATGTCGGCAAGAACGCGATCGTCTATGAAAACAACGAGCCAAAGCTGAATATTCAGGATGGCAGTTCCATCGCACGCCAGCATCTGGCTTTGGCGTATCGCGATTTCATTCGAATTTTCCTCCAGGCGCATTCCCCAGGCAAAGCCAGGGATGCGCGCCAGGCAGCCATCGAACGATATGGCTTCCCGGCGGCGATGTTTGATCCGCTCTTCCAAGAGCCGATCAATATCATCACGCCTCAAGGCACGATCAGGCCCGGTGAAACGGCCGTGCCGATGACAGCCGCTCCCGCGCCGGTGGCTGTAGCGCCGTCAGTGCCGTTTACGCCGCCAACAACTGCCCCTGCCGCCTCGATGCCGGTCCAATGACTCATTGGTCGTTGTCGTGCTATAGTTCCGACAATGGACATCAACCTCGTCGTGCTTAATTTGGGCAATACGCGCTTGGCAATCGGCGCTTTCAAAGCCGGTGAATTGGTTTCAACCGCGCGCATCAGCAATAACCGCCCCGCCGAATGGACAACTGCGATCGAACAAGCATGGAACCTGTTGCCCGGCCATAAAGCCGTGATCGCAGCCAGCGTTAGCCCAAAGCTGGAAAAAACCCTCGAGCAAACAATCGATCAATCATTGAATCAGCAGCTTCAATGGGTCGGCAGGCAGATCGACCTGCCGATCGAAGTCGCCACCGAAAACCCCAGGCAAACCGGCATCGACCGCGTGCTGAATGTTGCAGCGGCTTATGAACAGATGGAAAAAGCATGCATCGTTGTTGATGCCGGCACGGCCATCACCATCGATTGCTGCAATGACAAAGGCGAGTTCGTCGGCGGCGCCATTGCCCCGGGAATTGAAATGCAGCTCGATGCGCTCCACGACCGCACTGCCGCGCTGCCGCGGGTCGATTTTGCGATTCCTCAAAACGCATGCGGCCGATCGACTGCCGAAGCCATCCAAAGCGGCGTTTATCACGGTATACGCGGCCTGGTCAAGGAAATCGCCGAGGGCTACGCCATGCAGCTTTCGACCTGGCCGGAAATCATCGGCACCGGCGGCGATGCCGAAAAACTCTTCAGCGGCTGGGAACTCATCCACGCCATCGCGCCCGATCTCACGCTTTACGGAATCGCGATGGCGTATACCGAGCATCACATCAATCACGACACGTGACCCATGACCGCCCCGGCCATCAGTCGTCCAAGCCCATCGATCAACCACGCTTCCCTTTTGACTCCCCCGGGTGCGGGCGCCATCGCGGTCGTGAGGCTGACAGGGCCGCTTGTCTTGGCATTTGTGAACAGGCACTTGTCCAGACCCGCGACAGCATGTCGATGCACTCACGCCCGATTGCTTGACGCAGACCGAGTCATCGACGATCCGGTCGTCGTTCGTTCAGCAACCGACATGATCGATATCAATCTGCATGGCGGCGAATGGATCGTGCGCGAAACACTCGAATTGGCAAAACGAATTGGTTTCGAGATTGTCGAGTCTGAACCCAAACTGCTCGATGCACAATCCCCCATCGAACGCGAACTGCTCGAATGGCTGCCGGCAGCTCGGACGGAAGAATCCATTCGCCTGCTGCTCGCGCAGCCGCCGCTGTGGAGCAAGCTGAAAGGTGGGAAACGGACAAAATCCGAAATCGGTCAAATTCTAAATGATCGATCCTTATGGTGGATGCTCCATCCGCCGAAAATCGCGATCGTTGGGATACCCAATGTCGGCAAATCGACGCTCGCCAACCAGCTTTTTGGACGGCAACGATCGATTACCGCGGATATGCCCGGCACGACGCGCGACTGGGTCGGCGATTTTGCCAACATCAACGGCCTGCCCGTTCAACTGATCGATACGCCCGGCCAGCGCGATTCAACCGATGCCATTGAACAAACCGCCATCACGCGAAGTCGCGGCGAAATCGACCGGGCCGATCTGATTTTGCTCGTGCTCGATCCAACTCAACCGCTAAAACCCGATCAGGCTCGCCTGCAAAAAGAACATCCAGATACATTGCATGTGATCAACAAATCGGATTTGCCCTCAAGGTGGAACGCGAAGAAAAAGGCTATCGTTCATACCAATGCCGTGGAGGGACAAGGAATCGATGTATTGCGTCAACGCATTTGCGGTCATTTTGGCTGCGTCAATTTGGAAAAGGACAGACCCCGATGGTGGACGGCACGCCAGCAGGACATTTTAATGCGTGCGTTGGAAGATAAATCGGCACTGAAGCAGCTTTAGCTTTTTCATGTCATCCCCTGCCGCAATAGCAGGGTCAGCATATATCAAGGGCAACAGCCATGGGCAAAATGGCTCGACCTCGACGATTCCGTTTTCGCCATCGACTTTGACGGCTTGAAGACAAACGGAATCCTCGTCGTCGAGGTTCACTTCTTAACGCTTTTGCGGCGTCGAAGCTCGGCATCGATGAATTCATCGAGCTCGCCGCGGTCGAGCACGCTTTCAACATCGTGGGTTTCAACATTTGAACGATGATCCTTCACTCGCCGGTCATCCAGCACATAACTGCGAATCTGGTTGCCCCACGCGATTGAGCCTTTTTCGCCGACAATTTTTTTCAATTCCTCGTCGCGCTTGGCCTGTTCGATCAGTTCGAGTTTGGCGCGAAGGATGGACAGAGCAAGCCGCTTGTTCTGCTGTTGCGAGCGTTCAACTGAGCAGGTGACGGCAATGCCGGTCGGCTTGTGGACGATTCTCACCGCCGAAGCGACCTTGTTGACGTTTTGTCCGCCCGGGCCGCTGGCGCGTACAAACGCGACAATTTCGAGATCCGTCTCCGGGATTTCCCCATCACCCTCTTCTTCGGCAAATTCAGGTGTTACATCGACATTCGCAAAGCTCGTCTGTCTCTTGTTTTGGGCGTTAAACGGACTTGGCCGCACCAATCGATGCACGCCCGCTTCCACGCGCATGTATCCGAAGGCGTATTCACCCTTCACGTGAAATGTGGCGCTTTTGATGCCCGCCTGCTCGCCATATTGACGATCGACTTCCGAAACATCCCAGCCGCGATTTTCCCAGAAATAGAGGTACATGCGCACGAGCATTTCAGCCCAATCCTGGGCTTCCGTGCCGCCTGCGCCGGATTGAATCGTGACGAAACAGTTCAGCGGATCGTTCTTGCCATCAAGCAGCGATTGCAATTCAACTTTGTCCGCTCGCTTTTCGATGGCTGCCAGTTGCTGGTCGGCCTCGTTCACTGAATCCTGATCGCCCGCCTCCTGACCCAATTCAAACAGAGCGCGCACATCCTCGATTTCACGCAGCACCGACTCAACCGGGTCGATCTGCGCTTTGAGGATCTTTACTTCCAAAACGACCGGCTTGGCCAGTTCCTGGTGGTCCCAGAAACCCGGCTCGCCCATCTGCTGTTCAAGTTGTTTTTTGCGAGCCTGTTTACCAGGCAAGTCAAAGAGAGTCCCGGATGGCGATCATCCGGGCCGAAAGGTTTTCGATGGATTGCGCAAGATTGTCGTGAATCATGGATGTTACGGTATCAGAACATGGCGTGTTTGCAATTCGACT
Source organism: Tepidisphaeraceae bacterium (assembly GCA_035545895.1). Classification (GTDB taxonomy): domain Bacteria; phylum Planctomycetota; class Phycisphaerae; order Tepidisphaerales; family Tepidisphaeraceae; genus DASZXJ01. The sequence goes on from DASZXJ010000192.1 coordinate 20,839, forward strand.
GGCGTAGGAAACAAAAGAGCGGGCCCAGTCTGGCTGGACCCGCTCGTTGAAAATAAATTCAATTGAACGTTCAGGTGATTTGCGACGGGTTATAGCCCTGCGTTGTCACTTCCACATTGCCATGGTTCGTCAGCTCCGGACGAACATAAGGTCGCTTTTCAGCAGCAACGATTTGATCGTTGTTCTGAACGTTATTGTCGCTCTGCATCATTGACTCCTTCCTTGTTAATAGATCGAATGAAGGCACGGTCTATTTAGGCCGGGTCAGAAGTACGGGGTTGAACTTGAGTGGCAACCTCAACTGCACCATGGTTGGTCAGTTGCGGCTTGGCATACGGCTTCTTTTCGACTTGCTTCATATCTTCTCTCCTTTAAAGAGTGATAAGAGGACACACCCACACCAGCCAATGCAACGCGCAATGGCTTAACGTTTAATGGGGAAGCTGCGAAATTCCGTCCGACGTAATTTCGGCGACCGGGCCGTGCTCGATCAGCACCAGGCGAACGTACGGACGCTTTTCAGCCTGCTTCGGCTCTACAGCTTGTTGCTGCATACTTCTACTCCTTTAAAAATGTGTGCGCGGAATCCCCGCCAAGACCAACGCAACGTGCGATGGGATTATTTAAACATCCAATATCTGGGAAATACGTTCAACAAGCGTGAACTGCTCAACCGAACCATATTTGACCAATTCCGGTCGAACATAGGGACGCTTTGGAGCTTGCTGATCCGCAACTAACAAAGCTTTGACCTGAAGCTCTTGCATGACCATTCTCCTTACCTGAAGACGTGATTGGTGAAAGCAATCTATCGAGGGCAACTTCAGTTTCAACCCGAAATGACAGATTTCTGAAGTTTATTTTTAGAAATGTGCGCGTGGATCTTCCCAGCTTACCCAGCCTTTTCCACTTCATCGGGGAACGAATCATCAGACAGCGGTGTCCGCAAAAGTCGAGCGGCGCGCCGTCTCGGGTGCATCGACATGGCGACCAGAATTGCCCGAGATTTCAGACAGCACGCGCGCCGGCAGTTCATCGGATTCGCGCATCAAGCGATTGAACTCCTCATTGATTTGCGCTTGTACTGCCGTCAGATCGTTCTGAACCGCGCGCCGCTGCGACAACAACTCGTTAATCTGCGAATCGATCTGCGCCAGGGTGCCGATGCCTCCCTGTGCTTTTTCAAAGAGAGTGGCGGCATATGCCTGGGCTCGAGATTCAAACATGCTGGCCTCCGTAAAAGTTGCTGATGATTCCGAGGGAAACATGATGCATAGCCCCGATTTGCGAGCAAACAACCGCTCCGCCGACGACAGTCTTTCCACCAGCGCCCTGTCCAAGATTGAATGGCTTTTATATCCCTCAACGGACCCGCGCCGGGTAAAATTCAGTTCAATGTCGCTGCTCGACAACGAGTTTGCCCGCCGGACAAACGGCCGGATCGTGTGGCGGAACGACCCGCTGCGCGTGAGCTGGCTGGTGACGCAACTCGTTTCCGCGGATCATCATGCGCTGCATTGCCGGTTTGAATGTCGCGCTGCGGTCGCCGTCAGTCCCGCCGACCGCCAGATGTTTGCCGAGACGTTTCTTCCCGGCCGGGAGTCGGTGGCTGTCGAACAGGTACGCGAGCATCTGCTGCCCGCGATTCAACAATGCCTGGCCGAACTGGCCTTGAAGCAAACCGCCGGCGAAGGTTTCGATCAGCCCACTCGTGAAATATGGTTATCTGCCTTGCGCAAAGCCGCCGACGCCTCAGCCTTTGCCTGCGGAATTGAGCTGCTTCCCCCCTTCTCGCTGGATATTCAAAGCCCCACCCTTCGCCAACAGCAATTGCATCAAGTTTCCACCGCCCGACAAAGCGAGCAGCTTCAACAGACCGCTGAGATCCTGAAACAGTTTCAGTCGTTGCGTCAATCCGCTCCCGAACTCTCTGCCGGGAAACTTCTGGATCGGATCGCTCCCGCGCAGCAAAGCCATGTTTTGCAATCTCTCCTCATGGCAGCCGAGCAGAAATCCGTCCAATCGCAACTTTGGGCTGTTGCCGGTGATGTTTTGGTGAAAGTCGATCCGCGAATCATTCCGCCAAAACTTGATCTTTACCCCCTGCCAACCGAACTTGGCCCACTCCGCAGTGTTCAGACGAGCGATTTGAAGACGAATAAGATTCTGCTCATCGGCGCCCAAAGAGGCGTTATCATTTTTTCGCCGAACAATCCAGCCCAGGCCGTGTTGTTTCGACATGACACGCTGCAATCTCAATTGGGCTTCAACCAGGTCGTCTGCGACGGTAACAATCGCATCTGGGCTTCCCACAGTGAAGCAGGTATTGTCGGATGGTCACTCGATCAACCCAATGCCCCGACAATCATATTCGACGAAGATTCTCCGAAGCATTTGCATCTGCTGGATGATCGCCGACTGATTTACGCAACTGGAAATCGCGTTGTCATTCGAGATGGCTCGATGCGAACCGAACTGGATTCCACCGGCGATTCGCCGTTCATCGCAATTGAACCGGCCGATGGAAAAATCGTGCTCATCCATCAGGAAGGCAGGGTTGCAATCATCGATCGCAACACTCATCAGTTGCTTGAAACGCGCAATCGCGGCGCAACTTTGAGCGCTGCCGGCACCATGCCCTGGCAGGGAGACATCCGTTTACTTCTGGCTACGGAATCCGGCCCGATTGATTGCATTGGCCTGGATGATTCTATCGTCACGCAATATGCCAGTGCGCACAAAGCACTCAAGATGGTTTGCGCAACGGAGGATTTGATCGTGGCCGTGTCCGGTGATCGCCAGCGAATCATCGTCTGGCACAGTTATGACGGACAGCGCCCAATCGGCGAGATCCATATGCTCAGCCGAACCCGGCATCGCGTGGCAGATGTGCAGTTCGATTGACTGCTTGAACTATTTCGCGTTGGCGAGCGGGTTCTCTTCCGGCAACGCCGACGCCAGGAAACTCACCATTTGCTGAGTTGTCGTTGGATCGCATGGATCGGCATAGAGTCCGGTCGTGCCGACCAGGAGCACCGGCTTGGCATCGAACAACTGGCGGAACCGGGTCATTTCCAGATCGCTGATGCGCACGCCATATGACATTTCAAATGTCCACTTGCACAGTGGCCCCATCCATTTCAGATATGGACTCGGGGGCAAAAGATGCGACTGCACCAACTCCGTGCTGTCGCAAATCGGATGGTCGGCGATAACGACCGCGATCTGGCTGTCGGCCTGTGCAGCCAGCAGCGCTGCATTAGCACCCGTGCCCGCGCCAATCAGCCCGACCCGATCAGGATCGACAAACGGACGGCGCCGCAGCATATCCACCGCAGCTCGAACATCAGATGATTCGCGAAGCCCAAACGTTTCTCCCGAACCCGCCTGTGCTCCGCAGCCGCGGAGATTGATCGCCAGCACGACATATCCCGCCTCGTGAAGAGGCTTGATCATCGGCAGCAACTGGTCACGCCGCATGCCCATGTCATGCACCAACACCAGCGCCGGATGCTGCTTCCATAGCACCCGATCCTTGTCTTCCAGGACTTTTTTCGCATCGATGACCGGGATGAGCCATCCCTCCAGGCGAATTTGATCAGACCCGACAAACGTGACCGGTTCGTAATAGATTCCCTGCGAAGCCGGATCAAGCTCGGCCGTCGATGGGCGCGGGTGGGTCGAAGCCCAGACGATTGCGCAAGCTGCGCCGGCCATCAATACCGGCACAAATGCCACCCGATACATCAGCGCCCTTAGCGCTCGCGAGGTGGGTGTACCTTCTTCAACTTTGAATCCCGGAACCCCCGAAAGCGGATCATA
>DASZXJ010000193.1:0-43187 GCA_035545895.1 Tepidisphaeraceae bacterium
GAGGCAAACATCTTGCCGCTGTCATAAACCAGGACGTTATCCAGATAAACCTGGAAGTTGACGCTGCCGCCGCCGTTGGTTTCATCGTCGATTCCAACATCTGAAATAAACGTGGAATACGATCCGCCCAGGTTATAGACGATGGTGGACGCCGCATGCACACCCAGGCCCTTGGCATAGGTCACGCCGTGCAATGAGATCGTGTGCCCATCGCCGGTGCCCTGTTCGCCGTTGCTCTTGTCCTTTTCGGCCGAGCCCCAGCCATTGGTCATCGACGTCCATGCAAGGTCGCTGAGGAAGGTCTGCGCGGGCGCAGCCGGCGTGGTGATAAACGCTTCATTCGACGCCTGCGCCGAATCGCCGCCGATGTTGGTTGCGAAAACGCGATAGTAATAAGTCGAATTCGACGCAAGTACGCTGGCATCCGACCAGTTGAACGTCGTGCCGGAAACCGTCTGCACGGTCGCGTAAGTTCCATTGACACCTAGCTTGCGCTCGATGCGGAAGCCGGTCTGATCGCCGGTGGAATCCTGCCACGCAAGATCGACCTTGCCGCCGTTGAGCGTGGCCGTGAGATTGGTCGGTGCCGCGGGAGGCGGCGTTGGTGCGCCGGGCACAAGCCGGGCGTTGGCCCAGTCGGCGTGATCGTAATCCGCGCCATTGCCGCTGTCGGTCACGATCAGTCGCAGTTGCGAAGCGTTCTGCGTGTTGATATTGATCGACTTGGTGGCGCTGCTGCCGGTCATCGTTCCGCTGTCATAGACCTTCACATTGTCCAGCCAGACCTGGAAGACGACGCTGCCATTGTTGCCCACTTCGTCATCCACGCCGATGTCCGAAAGGAACTGGCCATATTGTTTATTGAGGTTCAGTGTGAGTTGCGAGGTCGCATGAATGCCGACGCCCTTGGTGTAGGTCACACCATTGAGCGTGATGGTATGGCCATCGGCCGAACCCTGCTCGCCGTTGCTGCGATCTTTTTCCGCCGTGCCCCAGCCGTTGGCATCGACGGTGAAGGGTTGATCGCTGAAATAGACGAACTGCGGCGCCGCTGCCGTGGTTGCGAGATATTCATTGGTATAGCCCGAGTTTCCGCCGAGGTTGTACGCGTAAACGCGATAGTAATAAGTCGTGTTTGCCGCGACGGTGGTGTCGCTATAGCTCTGCGTATTGGCGGCCAGATCGGCAATTTGTGCGTACGTGCCGCCGCTGCCGGTCTTGCGTTCGACGCGGAAGCCGGTCTCGTTGCCGGAGGTGTCAACCCATGTCAGGTTGACCTGCTGGTAACTGACCGGGGTGGCAACCAGCGTGGTTGGATCGGTTGGCGCTGGTGGCGGCGGAAGCGTGATGTTCGGCTCGTTCGAATATCCCGATGCCCCGCCCGTGCCATAGGCATAAACGCGATAGTAATAAGTCACTCCCGCTTGCGCAGTCGTATCTGTATACGTTTGCGTGTTGGCGACCGCGATGTCCGCGATCTGCGCGTACGTGCCGCTGCTGCCGGTCTTGCGCTCGACGCGGAAGCCGGTTTCGTTGGAGGCATTGTCCGTCCAATTGAGTTGAACCTGATTGTTGACAATGCTCAATCCAAGGAGAGTTGGCGCCGAGGGGGGCGTGCCCTTGACCAGCCGGGCGTTAGCCCAATCCGCGTGATCATACGCATTGCCATCACCCGAATCGGTAATCACCAGCCGCAGTGTGGTCGCGTTGGAAAGAGCTATGTTCACCGGAACAGTCGCGCTGCTGCCGGTCAGTTTCGGGCTGGTGTATTGCAAGGTGCCGTTCACGTACACCTGGAAGACAACCGATCCGCCGTTGCCGACTTCTTCATCCACTCCAATGTCGGACTGGAACGACGTATAACCGCCGCCGGAGATGTTGTATGTCACATCCGAAGCCGCGTGTGCGCCCAGGCCCTTGAGATATCCACTGGCATTGAGCGCCAGCGTATGGCCGTCCGTCGCGCCGGTTTCACCGTTGCTTCGGTCCTTTTCGATCGAGCCCCAGCCGTTGCTCATGCTGGTCCAGGTCAGGTCGCTGAGATACGTCACCGGCTGCGGAGTGGGCGCGGGCAGAATCGGCGTGAGGGCGCTAAGCCACTTGTTTGAAATCTTTCGTTCGCCCGAATCGTTGGGATGCAGTCCGTCAAACAGATCGGTGCTTGTGCTAAAGCCGGTATATTGGTCCACCACGATGACCGGCGAATTGGCCGTGTTCTTTTGCGTGGCAAGCGTTCCGATCGAGGTGTTGAGCTGGCTTTCCTGAGTCGTGTAGCCCGTGCTTGGAATGATCTTGGCGAGCAGGATTTTCACATTCGGAACAACGGTGCGCAGATTGTCGATGATGTTCCCGATGTCGGTGATGGTGCTGGCGTTGGTTTGTCCCTGCGTGACGTCGTTCGTGCCGATGTGCAGCAGGACGATGTCGGGCTTGTTGGCAGTCGCCCAGGTGATGATGTTGGCGGCGATTTCATCGGCGCGCCAGCCTGAATGGCCTTCGTGGTTTTGATCGAAGTTGGTGTACAGAGGCGTGCCGCCGTTGACGCCGGTTTGCCCGCCGACGAAATCGACGTCGTATCCCGCCTGCACAAGCTGGTTGTAAAGGAAGAATCGATAGCTGGCATGTCCGGGGAACGATTCGGTGATTGAATCGCCAAGCGGCATGATCTTGACGGCTGACAAGAGCGCGCGGGTTTCCAGCGGTTCAATGGCCACTGGGCGCGGACCGGACCTGCGTTTCATTTTTGCTTTCCCTTCCTATCTTTCCTGGCTGATGGGCCTTCAAATATGCATCAGCAAATCGGCATTGCAAACCCACATGGAATGGCCGAAACGGGATATCTAATCACTGGGACGGCGGTGGTGTCAATGAAATTACGCCTTGGCAAATTGGAGAACCTGTACCACTAGGGGGATTCCCGCACTATGAACCGGCGAAATACACGGCCAGCCAAAAAAATAGCCCCGGACATGCCCGGGGCTAAATGGCCACAAGTGTATACTAACAATGAACGTTACGTAATCAGCCGAGCGTTGGCCCAGTCGGCGTGGTCGAAGTCGATGTTGTCGCCGCCGTTGGTCACCACCAGCCTGAGCTGCTGCGCGCCGGCGACATTCAGCGCCACCTGCGTGATTGCACTGGCGCCGCCCAGTTTGCCGCTGTCGTATTTCAGCACGCCATCGAGGTAGACCTGGAAGTTGACCGAGCCGTTGTTGCCGACTTCGTCGTCGATGCCTACATCGGAGAAGAACTGCGAGTATTGTCCATTGAGAGCAAACGTCAGCGTGGAGGCCGCATGCACGCCGATGCCCTTGGTGTAGGTCTGGCCGTTGAGGGTGATGGTGTGACCATCCGATGAACCCTGTTCGCCGTTGCTGCGGTCGCGCTCGGGCTGGCCCCAGCCGTTGGCATTGACCGTGAACTGCATGTCGCTGAGGTAGGTCGTCGTGCCGCTGGCGACGGGGTCCAGCGCATGCGCTTCCTCGGAATAACCCGAGTTCGCACCGACCTTATAGGCATACACGCGGTAGTAATAGGTCGTGCCCGGGCTCAGGTTTGTGCTATCGGAAAAGGTGGTCGAGCCGGCGACCAGGTCGGCAACCTGCGCGTAGGTTCCACCCGAACCGGCCTTGCGCTCAACGCGATATCCCACTTCATCAGAGGCATTGTCGTTCCAGCTCAGGTCGATCGCATTGGTGGTGGAGTTGTAGGTGGCGCTCAGTCCGTCTGGCGCAGTGGGCGGTGTCACGGGCTCGCCGGCAATGATCCGGGCGTTGGCCCAATCAGCGTGGTCAAAGTCCGCACCGTCGCCGCCGTTGGTGACAACCAGACGCAGGGTCTGCACGCCGGTAACATCCAGTGTAATTTGCTTGGTGGCCGACGATCCGGTCATTTTTCCGCTGTCGTATGCCGCGGTCGATGAGCCGTTGAAGTAGACCTGGAAGTTGACCGAACCGTTGTTGCCCACTTCATCATCCACGCCGATGTCCGAAAGGAACTGCGTGTATTGCCCGCCGAGGTTGAACGTCAGATCCGAAAGGCCGTGCACGCCGATGCCCTTGGTATAGGTCTGACCGTTGAGGGTAATGGTATGGCCATCCGATGAGCCTTGTTCGCCGTTGCTGCGGTCGCGCTCGGGTTGGCCCCAGCCGTTGGCGTTGACGGTGAAGTTCAGGTCGCTGAGGTAGTACGTGCCCGGCTGCGTGGGGAACAGCGCGTTGTCTTCATTGCTGTAGCCGGAGTTGGCAGCGCCGGTCTTGTACGCATAGACGCGATAGTAGTAAGTCGTTCCCGCGCTCAGGCCGGTGTTGTCGGAAAATGTCTTCGAATCAGCGCCCGGGTCGGCGATCTGCGCATACGTGCCGCCCGAGCCGGCTTTGCGCTCGATGCGATAGCCGGTTTCATCCGAGGCGTTGTCGCTCCAGAGCAAATCAATCTTTCCCGTGGTGCTGTTGTACGTGGCGTCCAACCCCGTTGGCGCTATCGGCGGCGGAATGATCTGGCCGACAATCAGTTTTGCATCAGCCCAGTCGGCGTGATCGTTGGCATTGCCGTCGCCGGAATCAGTCACCACCAGGCGCAGCGTACTCGCGCCGCTCAACGGAACCGAGATCGGCAAAGCCGCGCTGCTGCCAGTCAATTTGGGACTTGTATATTGCAGGACGCCATTTACATAGACTTGGAAGACCACCGATCCGGCATTGCCTTTTTCATCATCGACGCCCAGCGTCGCGTTGAACGAAGTGTAGCTGCCGCCGGAAATGTTGTAGGTGATGTCCGAGGATGCGTGCGCCCCGATTCCCTTGAGGAAACCCATTCCACCGACGGACAGCGTGTTGCCGTCATTGGCGCCCGTTTCGCCATTGGAGCGATCGTTTTCGAACGGCCCCCATCCGTTGCTTTGAGACGTCGGCGTGAGATTGCTCAGATAAACCACGTTCTGCGGGTTCGGCGCAGGCAACACGCTCGTCAATGCATTGAACCACTTGGCCGACATTTTGCGTTCGCCGGAATCGTTGGGGTGAACCCCGTCAAATGTATCTGAACTGGCATTAAAGCCGGTGTACTGATCCACCAGAATGACCGGCGACTGTGCCGTGTTCTTCTGGCTCGCCAGCGTCGCGATCATGCTGTTGAGCGCCGGGAACTGCGCGGTGTTGGTCGTTTCGGGAATTATTTGTGCAAGCAGAATTTTTACGTTGGGAAGGACCGATCGCAGGTTGTCGATCGTGCCGCTGATGTCGGTGATTGTGCTGCTGTTGCTTTGGCCTTGCTCGATGTCGTTGCTTCCCGCGTGGAGAAGAACGATGTCAGGTTGAGTGGCGGCCGCCCAGGCGGCGATGTTGGCGGTGATCTGATCGGCGCGCCAGCCGGAATGTCCTTCGTTGCCGGTATCGAAGTTGGAATAAAGCGGCGTGCCGCCATTGTTCAGAGTCTGCGTGCCGACAAAATCGACATCGTATCCCGCCTGAACAAGTTGGCTGTAGAGGAAAAATCGATAGCTCGCATGTCCGCCGAAGGACGAAGTAATCGAATCGCCCAGCGGCATGATTTTTACAGCCGAGAGCAGTTGGCGCGATTCCAGAGACTCAAAGGTAGACGGCGTTGAACGGCACTTCTTATTCATAGGACAAAATCCTTAAACACACGCGGGCCCTTCCACATGGGTAACAGTAGGACCCGATATTGCGGCAATTTCACAAAAATTATTTTGACCAATTGCGATGCGTCGCCGGGGAATCCCCGGCTCGCGATGTGGTTTTAATCGCCGCGTTGAAGCAAATTCAAGGATTTTCCCCCATTTTTTGAAAATCACTCATCAATTGACAAGCTGAGCGTTGGCCCAGTCCGCATGATCATAATTCGCGCCATCGTTGGCATTGGTCACAACCAGCGTCAGAGTTTGCGCATTTGTTACATCGACGATGACCTGTTGCAGTGGATCGGTGCCTCGCACCGTGCCGCTGTCAAACTTAAGGACATTGTCCACAAATACCTGGAAAACCACGGTTCCCTTGCCGCCGGTTTCATCGTCAATACCGATATCGCTGAGGAAGGTCGTGTATTGCCCGCCGAGAGAATAGGTAATCTGTGACAGGCCATGCACGCCCAAGCCTTTGAGGTAGGTATTACCCCTAATGGACATGATGTGACCATCGCCCGTGCCGGCCTCACCATTGCTGCGATCGATTTCGACCGGTCCCCATCCGTTGGTGGAAGAAGTTGGGGTCAGATCGCTCACCCAAACCTGAACGGTTGGCTCATTGGTCGTCACCGGTTGTTCGGCTGATGGCTGCGAATCGCCGACGGCATTGAACGCGATGACACGATAGTAGTAAGTCGTGGAGTGCGCCAGCGGACCCGTGTCCGAGTAGGTGAACGTTGAAGCGCCCAGCGTCTGCAAATCACTCCAGGCTCCATTGACACCCGTCTTGCGCTGCACGCGGAACCCGGTTTGATTGTTCGAGCCGGCCGACCAGGAAATATCAACCTGGTTGCCATTCAACTGCGCCTGAACGCCCGTCGGCGCGGACGGCGTCAGGATTTGCTGACCCGCAACCAGCCGCGCGTTGGCCCAGTCCGCGTGGTCATATGCGTTGCCGTTGCCGTTGTCGGTGACGATCAATTGCATCGTATTTTTGTTGGCGACGTTGATATTGATCGACTGGGTGACGCTCTGCCCGGTCATTGTTCCGCTGTCGAATACCTTGACGTTGTCCAGCCAAACCTGGAACACGACGCTGCCGTTGTTTCCGACTTCATCGTCCACGCCGATGTTCGCGAGGAACTGCGTGTACTGCTTGTTCAGCGACACGGTGATTTGCGAACCCGCATGCACGCCCAGGCCCTTATTGAACGTGGCGCCGTTGAGTGTCAGCGTGTGGCCATCGCTGGTCCCCGCTTCACCGTTGCTGTGATCCAGCTCCACCGGTCCATAGCCGTTGGAATTGATCACGATCGGCATGTCGCTCAGGTAAACCGTGCCTGAAACGATCGGCACCTGCACCGTCGATTCATTCGACATGTCCGAGTTGCCGTTGTTGCTATATGCGTATACATGGTAGGTGTAGGTCACGCCTGGCGAAATCGTGGAATCCGAATAGCCCAGCGCAAAGGTCGGGCCTGTCAGATCCGCCAGCAGGGAATAGCTGCCATTGGCGCCGGTCTTTCGCTCGATGCGGAAACCGGTCGCATCATTGGCGGCATCGGTCCAGCTCAGGTCCACACGATTGGTGCTGGAGTTGTACTGGGCGTTGAAATTGCCCGGAATCGAAGGCGGCAGTATCGGCTCGCCGGAAACCAGCCTTGCGTTGGCCCAGTCGGCGTGATCGTAATTGTTGTTGTCCCCGGCGTTGGTCACGACCAGTCGCAAAAGCGACTTGCCGGTGACGTTGATGTTGATCGACTGAGTCAGGCTGGTTCCGGTCATCTTGCCACTATCGAAGACGGGCACGCTGCTGTTATCGAGATAGACTTGGAACACCACCGAGCCGGCCGTGCCGACTTCATCGTCCACGCCGATATCCGAGAGGAACTGCGTGTACAGACCGTTGAGATTGAAATCCACCTCGGATGCAGCATGCACGCCCAGACCCTTGCTGTACGTTACCGTGTTGAGCGTGATGGTGCGCCCGTCTCCGGCGGGTTGCTCGGCGTTGCTCTTGTCCTTTTCCACCGAACCATAACCATTGGAGATGACCGTGTAATTCAGATCGCTGAGATAGTTGGACCCGGCCGGCACGGGATAAGTCGCATGCGTTTCATTCGACAAACCCGAGTTGGTGCCCGCGTTGTAAGCGTAAATGTGATAATAGTAAGTGTTGCCCGCCGAGACGTTCGCATCGCTATACGTCAGCGTGCTGAGATTGGCAATCAGCAGATCCGCAATCTGCGAGTATGTTCCATTGGCGCCGATCTTCCGCTCGATGCGGAAACCGGTTGCATCATTGGCGGCGTCGGTCCACGTCAGATCGATCTTGTTCGTATTTGAATTGAACAAGGCGTTCAAATTGCTGGGATCGGTCGGCGGCGTAACCGGTTGCCCGGCGACGAGGCGAGCATTGGCCCAGTCGCCATGATCGTTATCGATGTTGTCGCCGCCGTTGGTAACAACAAGCTTCAGAGTGGTCTTGCCGGTGATGTTGAGATTGATCGACTGCGTGGCACTGGCGCCGGTCATCTTGCCCGAATCGAAGGCAATAACGTTGTCCAGATAGACCTGGAAATTGACCGAGCCAAGATTCCCCTTCTCATCGTCAATGCCGACGTCTGAGAGGAACTGCGTGTATTGCCCGTTGAGGTTGTAGACGATTTCCGAGCCCGCATGAACGCCGATGCCCTTGGTGTAGGTTGTGCCATTCAGCGTGAGAGTGTGTCCATCTCCAGCGGCAGCTTCGCCGTTGCTCTTGTCCTTTTCGGCGGGTCCATAGCCGTTGGAATTGACGACATAGTTCAGATCGCTGAGGTAGACGACGCTTTGTGAGTTGACCGCGATACTGATTTCGTTGGACGCAACCGAAGGCCCGGCGCTGTTGTACGCGAACACATGGTAGTAATACGTCTTGCCCGTTTGGATATTGATGTCGGCGAAGCTCGTAAAGCCGGTCAAATCCGCGATCTGCTGATAGGTTCCGCCCGTGCCCACTTTCCGCTCAACCTTGAAACCATTGACGTTTTGCGAAGCTTCGGTCCAGCTCAGGTTGATCTGCTGGCCAACCAGTTGCCCGTTGAGCGATGGCGCCTGTGGCGCGAGTACGGGCACGGCAACGTTCACTTCGTTCGAAAAGTCCGAAGGTCCCACATCGTTGCTCGCGGAGACCCGGTAGTAATAGGTTTTTCCTTCTTCGATGGTCGTGTCGGAATAAGCAGTCGCGAAGGTCACGCCGGTCAGATCAACCAGGGTCGTGTACGTGCCGCCACTGCCGGTTTTACGCTCAATGTGATAGGAGGTCACATCATTGGAGCTGTCGGTCCAGCTTAGATCAATTTTCGAACCGTTCAATTGGCCGCTCAGATCGGGGGCGGCCGGCGCGGTCGGCTGCTCTGGGACATCCACGCTAAACTCGTTGGAGAATTCCGAATCGGTGCCGTTATTGGCGCTGACGCGGTAATGGTACGTCTGGCCCGGCTGAACGGTGGTATCAGAATAGGTCGTGGCCAATTCATCGCCGCTCAGGTCGGCCAGGGTTTCGTAGTCGCCGTCGCCGGTTTTGCGTTCGATGTGGTAGCTGGTGATGCCTTCGGTGGCTTCGGTCCAGCTTAGATCCACTTGCTGGCCGTTGAGTTGCCCATCGAGGTCCGGCGCTTCGGGCGCGGGGACTTCGTCGGCCACCAGGACGCGGGCGTTGGCCCAGTCGGCGTGATCGAAGCTCGAATCGTCGCCGCCGTCGGTGACAACCAATTCCAACGTCTGACTGCCTTCGGGAATCGCGACGTTGATCGATTGGATGTCGCTTTCCCCGGTCAACAGGCCGCTGTCGAAAAGCACATTTCCATCGACGACGATCTTGAACTGCACAGTGCCGTTTTCGGCCACCTCATCATCCAGGCCGATGTCCGCCAGGAAATTGGTGTAATGTTTTCCGGTGATATCGTATGAAATGTCCGAATCGGAATTGACGCCGAGACCGCGCATGTACTTCTTGCCGCCGAGGCTGATCATTTGTCCGTCGAACTGGTTGCTTTCGCCGTTGCTCAATTCGTATTCGACCGGTCCCCAGCCATTGAGGGAAGACGTCGGAACGAGGGTATCGATGTAAACACCTTCGTCCGGCGTGGTCGGCGCGGGGAGCAGGCTGGTCAGCGCGTTATACCAGTTCTGGGCGATCTTCTTCTCGCCGCTTTCACTCGGGTGCACACCGTCGTAGAGGTCGTTATCTACATCAAAGCCCGTGTATTGATCGATCAATGTGATTGGCGATTCGTCGGTCGATTTGGCTGCGACCAGCGCGGGCATCAGGCTGTTGAGGTCCTGAACGGCATCTTCAATGCCATCTCCCGGAATGATTTTCGCCAACAGGATTTTCACGTTTGGATTGACGTTGCGCAGGCCGTCGATGATGGTGCTGATGTCATCGATGGTGCTTTCATTTGTCTCGCCGTGGTTGATGTCGTTCGTTCCGATATGCAGCAGAACGATGTCAGGATTGTTTTGCGGCAGAAGCGTGTAATCGATCCAGTTCTGGTCCTGGGTCATTGCGGCGATTTCGTCGGCGGTCCAGCCGCTGTGTCCTTCATGATGCGGATCGAAGTTGAGAAACAGCGGCTCGCCGTCCGCGACGCCGGGAGGCTGCTGGCTGCCGACCAGATCGACGGTATATCCCGCGTCGGCCAGCTCGTTCCATAGCCAATATCGGTAGCTCGCGTGCCCGCCAAACGCCTGGGTGATCGAGTCGCCCAGGGGCATGATCCTGGGAACGACCTGAGGCACGGCCACGGTGAACAATGTGCGAGATTCAAGAACATCAAACGCGGCGCGGCAGACTTTGCGCAGCGCGGACCGACGCGAGCGGCGATCGCAATTCATATCTTCCCTTCCCATACAACAAAAATTGACTAACCACTAATAAAACGCCACATCCGATGGGCACAACTGGTCCGCACTCATTGCGGGGTTTGAAGACTCGATTCTCGCATATTCCGAATAATCCGGTCAATCATAATTCCGCGTCAGGCCAATGACTTTTTGAAATGACGTCGGTTCAATGCGCCGCTTTTGAGAAGCTGCGCAAACTGTACGATCTTTACGGTCAATGTTGCTGGCGATGAAGTGGACTCTTACAATCCGCCCGCATGTCCGAACCGGCCCAGATCTGGACCATCAAACGCCTGCTCGAATGGACGATTGGATTCTTCACACGCAAGAACGTTGATCCTGCGCGCCTCTCCGCGGAATTATTGCTTGCGAATGTTTTGAATGTTTCGCGCATCAAGCTCTACACCGACTACGAACGAGTTCTCCAGCCGAAAGATCTCGAAGCCTTTCGTGAACTGGTCCGGCGCGCCTCTGAACAGGAGCCGATCGCCTATCTCACGGGCAAAGCGCATTTTTTCAATCTCGAATTTCATGTCACGCGCGATGTGCTCATCCCGCGGCCGGACACGGAAACGCTCGTGGAAAATGTGCTGCAATTGGTCAGGCGAACAACGGGTTTTGAAACGCCCCGGATTCTGGACCTCTGCACCGGAAGCGGATGCATCGCCGCCGCCGTGGCGCATCATTTACCTCGGTCGATTGTCGTCGCGACCGATCAAAGCCCGGCCGGGCTGGAAGTGGCCAAACAAAATATCGAACGTCTGAATTTAAGCAGTCGAATAACCTTGCTGCAAGGCGATCTGTTCGGCGCGTTGGCGAACCAGATCGATAAGGACCCGTTTGATCTGATCCTGTCGAACCCGCCTTATATCGCCACCGACAAAATGGCGTCACTCGACAAAAGCGTTCACGATTATGAACCTCATGCGGCCCTGGAGGGCGGTCCAGATGGCTTGTCTTTCCATCGGCGAATCCTGGCGGATGCGCCGGCACGGCTTCGCGAGGGCGGACGCATTTTCCTGGAAATCGCCTTTGACCAGGGCGAATCGGCGCGTGCGCTGGCGGGTAATTACAGCACCTTTCAGGACGTCCAAATCCTCAAAGACCACGCAGGCAACGATCGCGTGCTGGCGGCGATGCGAAAATGAACCACTTCGACAAGTTTTCCACAATTTTGACGATATCGCCGCAAGCCCATGGCGGGTTTTTCAACGAAAATCTTGGCATTGATTCTCAATCGCGGCGCGATCAAGCGCTAAGATTTCATTAGTTCAATAAAACCATTTGTGAGGTTGTGCCCCGATGGATAAGGTTACTTAAGGGACCAGATGGAAACACATAAACGCGGGCAGAAGCCATGACAGCTCAAGAACAACTCACCGTCAAGACCTTGATTCTTCACAACGCCGCCGCCGAAGCGACCGCCTTGCCTGAATATCGGCTGCTTAACGAACTGGGCCACCCGGTTACTTCATCCGGCTCGGCGGATCAGGCGATGCTGCGCCTGCGCGAAGGCCACGCCGACCTGGTCATCATCGATGCCGACCGCACCAGCCAGCGCGAATTTGTACAGCGTCTCAGCGATCTCCCCGCCGACCAGCAACCCAGGCAAGTCGCCATCTTCAGCGAAGCAATGGACGAACGCCTCAACGATCTCGTTCACGGACTGCAACGCTCCAAAGTACACGTCCTGCTCAAACCCCTGCATCTGCATGGATTGCTCAACATCCTGAGAAGCATCGAAAGCAAAGTGGCATAATCTCTCTTGTCTGGCGGCGGCGGCGCGCGGGGCCGCGTTGCAAATCGACAATTGAAACCGAAAAGAAAAACGCCCGCCGAGCAAATGCTCGACGGGCGATTGAGTTCTTAACCTAACCTCTGGGATACAAGCTCACAGCAGGAGCTGGAACTGAGCGCGGGCCAGCAACTGCGTATCGCCGCCGGTCAGGATGCCCAGATCGGTATCATCCGTTGGTGAGCCGTTCGGAAGATAGGTCAGGTCGAGGGTGACCTTGGCATTGTGGCCGCCACCGACGTACCAGTTTACACCGGCGGTGAGTTCACAATATTCCTCTGACTCGCCTGAGGAAACCAGGTCGCTGTCAAAGTGCGTGTAGTCATATCGGCCGAAGACTTCCCAGCGGTCGTTGATCATGTAACCGGCCTGGACGAGCACACCCCAGTTATAGAAGGTGTCGTCCGTGCCCTGGTTATCGATGTAATCACCGAGGAACGCGGCATAGATGCCCAGACCGCCGGAGTTTTCCCACTGGAAGTCAACCGTGTGGAGGTAGAAGGTGACATCGCCGACCTGGGTGATGTCGCCCCCGCCGCCGATCACCATCAGGTCATCGCGGTTGCCCATGGCGGTGAAGTCGCCGTAGGCCTTGTGATCGCCCTTGATGAAGTAGTTGACGCGTCCAAAGACGCCCCAGTCGGTGTTGCCGCCTTCATTGGGGTCGAGGAAGTTGGTGCCGCCGGACTGGAAGCCATCTTCAAGACCGATTTCCGCCCAGATCGGGCTGTCCTTTGAATCGTACTGCAGGGTGATCGCCTGCGTGAACGCTTCGTCGGCGCCGGTGATCAGCAGGTTGACCAGTGAACGGTCGGCGGCCAACTGATGTGTCGGGCCAATGGCTTGTTCGTGGAAAACCGGATTACGAATCTGACCAGCGCGCAGAGCCCAGTCATCGTTGAAGAAATACTTGACCCAGGCTTGTTCAAGACCCAGGCTGCTGTCGCCGCTGTTCCACATGAAGAAATAGGTGAGGTTGGGCGTGAACGCGTTGCCGGTGAAGCCCAGCGCCATGCGACGGACGTCGAAACCGTTTTCGGTGTCCTGATCGCTGCCGCCATGCTTGCCGTCATTGCGCCAGTTCGAATCCGATCGGAACTGGAACTCGAGCAGGGGCTGCAATGCCCAGTTGCCCTGGGCGTCCTGGATGCGGAAGCCCTTGTCCTTGGTCCAGCCGGCGGTGAAGCCTTCCATCTGGAGCAATTGGCTGCGGCGATCGGCGTCCTGAATGACGCGCTCAACCGTCTTGTCAACCTGCTGCGCCGACAGAGCCGGGCTCTGCTTGGCTTCGAGCTGTTCCACCTTGCTTTGCAGCTGTTGAATCTGCTGCATCAACTGTTCGGTGGTCGGCTCAGCCGCGCGCGCCGAGCCAGCGCCCAAACCAAGGGCGCTCGCCAGCACACCAGCCGTGAATAACGTCTTCCTGGTCATTGGAGTCTCCTTTCCTGGGTGGCGACAAATTGCCGCCCCTCATGATTGATCCACCGGCAACCGACCAGAGCTGCCGCCAGATCATCCAACTCGTGGACCATCGACGCTCGACCACTGCAATCATGCAGCGGATTAACGGCGCCGCCGTCCCCCGGATTCATCAACCCACCGCCAACCGCGATGGTTCAATTGTCTTGAAGTCTTAATAAGTCTTGCGCTTCACTCCGCCGTTAAATCCGGCATGGTCGTCATCAACAGGACGCACATTGGGATTCAAACGCGTAATTACTGCGCACAACCGAACGGTGTTTCCACTGATTTCCTCGCTTCACCGTTTCCAGACTCCGCCAGATGCGATACGAAAACTTAATCGAACCTTAACTTTACGTCTAGTTTCGCGCTAATAATCCGACAGATTCATTGGTCGGCAGAGGCGTGCTCTTTTCCTTAGCTTTTCGGGAGGTCAAACCATGCCATACGCGGGGTTTGCATAAATGCCGTGCATTTGGGCCGCCCCGTTTTTTGCCCATTTCTCAGGTACTTATACCGATGGAAGGGAAATTATCGGCCGTGACTCGTTTGGAAAAATACGCGGGAAAAATCCGAAATTTATCTCGCTGCCGATGCCGTTGGGGGCGTTGGAAGTGAATCGATTTGGCTGCTTTGGACGGTTTTTGTCCGCAACACCTCAGTCATGGGAAGCACGATTCCCAGTGCTAATACAGCCGCTGTTGAAAGAGCAATCGCAATCGTAATGGGTGCCGGTCTTCCGGTGTCCTGCTTCGCCGATGCCGTTTCGGAAGCGTGCGCAACGGGCCGGAGAAACATCACTCCGACAATCTTCAGATAATATCCCGCGCTGATGGCTGCATTGATCATCATCACCACGACCAGTCCTGTATTGCCGACGCTTAGCGATGGGACGATGAGAAACGCCTTGCCCCAGAATCCGATCGTGAAGGGCAGGCCGGTCAGACTGAAGCACGCGACCGCCATCGCCAGGCCCAGCGCCAAATGTTCGCGACCCGTGCCGGCAAGTTCCTCAAACGTTTCAGCGCTTGTCGCCGGTCGATTGCTTCGCGAAGGCAGCAGCATCAGCACGCCGAACGCAGCGACGTTCATCAGTCCGTAAGCCGCCAGGTAAAACAGCACGCCGCCCAGAGCATTTTGCGATTTGCCGGTGATGACCGCTGCCACGCCGACCAGCAGATATCCGCTATGCGCGATCGAGCTGCACGCAAAGACTCGCTTGACGTTGTGCTGCATCAGGCCGAGCACGTTGCCGACGGTCATCGTGAGCATCGCGATCACCGCGACGAGCCGCGCAATATTTTCCGGTGTCTGCCACGTCCCGCCGCCAACCATCCACAGAATCTTGACCAAGGCGACCAATCCGCTGGTTTTGGGGACGAAGGAAAGCAGTGCCGTCACCGGGGTGGCAGCGCCTTCGTAAACATCGCCGGCGTAGAACTGCAACGGCACCGCGGCCATCTTGAATGACAGCCCCGCCATCACCATCAATACGCCCAGCAATTCCCAATTTGAAAGCACACCCGTGCGATTGGCGGCAAAATGCTCGGCGATCTGGTGCAAATCGATCAAACCTGTCGAGCCATATAAATAGCTCATTCCCAGCAGTAAAACCGCTGCCGACATCGCGCCAAGGAAGAAATACTTGACTCCCGCTTCCTGCGCCACCGGCAACGGGCGGGAAATGCTCACCATGATGTAGGTGGGAATGCTCGCCAGTTCAATGCCAAGGAACAGCAGGATCAGATCATTGGCGCCGGCCACGAGGAAGATTCCCGAGATGCACAGCAGGAGCAATGCAAAGTATTCGCCGGTCGCGTCCGCGCCGTATTGAACCGCCGAATTGCCTCCGCGATTGCGATCAGTCGGCCAGGAGAGCAGGACGAATAAAGCGCCCATCGCCGCCGCGAGGGTTTTGATGTAAATCGCCATTCCCGCCAGCCGGATTGAATCGGATGGATCGGCGGAAATGACGGCAGGATCGCTTTGATACGTCAATTGCGTTGTCATCGCGGCGAGCAGCGCGAGAAGGGCAACAAACGGCACGGCCATACGAGCGGCTTTACCCGGAAACACGCCCAGCAGGAACAACACGCAGGCGGCTGCGATCAGCAGCAGCTCAGGCAGCACAAGAGAAAGAAGATTGCCGGTATTCATGGTCGTGCCGATGTAATAACCAATGGTTCACTTTGAACCGGCGCCTGTGCCGTCGATCGTGCTGGAACAGGATGAAGCAGCATATCAATCGGCGAAGCAATCGTCGAAAGCACCGAGCGAGGCAAAATGCCAAGCAGAATCACCGCCGCCGCGATCGGCAGGAGCAAACCGATCTCGCGAGCGCCTATATCGCTCACCGGAGCGTGAGACGTACCTTCATGTGCTTCATGACCAGCACCGTGCCCATGTTCGTCGGTTCCTGAAAAACCGGGATATTTTAACGGCCCGAAGATCACCCGGGCGGTCATATGCAGCATGTACAGCGCGCCCAAAATCACCCCGATGGCTGCGAACACGCCGAATGTGATGCCCAGCCTGTCGCTCGTAAACGCGCCCAACACCGTCAGAAACTCGCTGACAAAGCCGTTCAATCCCGGCAAGCCGATGCTGCTCAGCATGAAAAACACGAAAAAGAACGCAAGCCTGGGCAGCTTGCGAGCCAGGCCGCTGAGTTCGTTGATGTCGCGCGTGTGAAACCGGTCGTAAATCATGCCGATCACCAGGAACATCGCTCCGGTCGATAGGCCGTGGTTGATCATGTAAAGCACCGAACCCTGCATGCCGATGGCGTTCAACGCCGCCAACCCCAGCACGCAGAACCCAAGGTGCGAGACGGATGAGTATGCCACGAGTTTTTTAATGTCCTGCTGCACCCACGCGACCAGCGCCCCATACAAGATGCCGATGACGCAAAGCCCGCCAAGGAAGTAAATGAAATCGTAAAACGCGATGCCGCCGGCTGTCACCAACCCGATCGGCACGACCAGCCGCAGCAGGCCGTATGTGCCGAGCTTGAGCAGCACGCCCGCGAGGATCACACTGCCGGCCGTCGGCGCTTCGGTGTGCGCCAGCGGCAACCACGTATGCACCGGGAAAAGCGGCACCTTCACCGCCAGGCCCGCGAGTAAACCCAAAAGCACCCACCAGCGCTGCGATTCGGTCAGTGTTTGCTGGGCGTAACGAGTCACATCGGTCAGGTCAAACGAATGAGCACTGATACCGAGATAGATCACCGCCGCGAGGGTGAACACCGAACCACCAAAGGTGAACAGGAAGAATTTTCCCGCGGCATAGCGTCGCTGCGGGCCGCCCCAGATGCCGATGATGAAAAACATCGGGATCAGCGTGAGTTCAAAGAAAATATAGAACAGCAGCAGGTCGCGCGAGATGAACACGCCGTTCATCGCGGCCAGCAGCACGAGCATCCACGCGTAATATTCCCTGGGACGCTCCTTGATCGAATCGAAACTCGCCAGGATGGCGGGCGGCATGAGCAGGACCGTCAGCAGCACCAGCCATAGACTGATGGAATCGACGCCCACTCTTGGTTCAAAGCCGATATCCACCAATCCGAAATGGCTTTCAACCAACGTAGCCGCCGGGTATTGCAACTGGACCACGCCGCTGGCATGGAAATCGAACGAGGCAGCCGCGCCGATGGCAGCGGCGGCAGTGAGCAGGCTGACCACCAGCGCCCACGCCTTGGCGGTGCGCGAAGTCACGAACGCGCCAATCCCAGCGCCAACCAACGGAATCAATATGAGCAGCGGCAAAAGCATCGATCCTTCCGCCTAGTAAAGCATGCACAGCAAAATCGCCGCGATTCCAAGCAACATCGCGGCGGCGTATCCCTGCAACGAACCTCGCTGCAAAGTCACTTTCAACACAAAACCGGCAATCTGCGGCACGAAGCCGAGCACGTTGATGATTCCATCCACCACCCAGCGATCGATGGTGAACAGCATCCGCCCCATCGCACGCAGCGGCTCGACAATGCCAGCCTGGTAAATCTCATCGATCCAGTATTTGTGATCCAGCAATCGCACGGCATTGGGCCAGCGCGACGCGGCGCGGTCGGCTGCGGAACGATCCTTCAGATGCATGGTGTAAGCCAGCCACACGCCGCTCAACGCGATCGCGCCGCTGATGATCATCAACCAGTGATGCAGCGATTCGGTGGCTTCCAGCACGTCCTTGTCGGTCACGGGAGGTTTCGCGAAAGCCGACGGGCTGCGTTCCAGAAACGCCGCCAGATGTTCGTGTGGCCAGTTGATCCAGCCGGCAAACAGCGCGCCGACCGCCAGAATCCACAGGGGCAGCATCATTAGCAGCGGCTCGTGATTGTGGTGTTCGTGGGCGTCGTGGGCGTCGTGGGCGTCGTGACCCACGGCGGAGCCGTGGGCGTTATGGGGGGATTCGGGAACAATTGTGGGACCTTCGAAAACTCGGAAATACAGGCGGAACGTGTAATACGCCGTCATGAATGCGGTGATGAGCATCACCAGCCCGAGCAATTTCGATTGCTGCCACGCAGCCGCGACGATTTCATCCTTGCTGAAAAACCCCGAGAAAAACGGAATGCCCGCCAGTGCGCAGCAGCCGATGAGCATCACGATGCGCGTCTTGGGCAAGACGGTTTTCAGGCCTGACATTTTTCGCATGTCCAGTTCGCCCGCCATCGCGTGCATGACCACGCCGCTGGAAAGGAACAGCAATGCCTTGAAAAACGCGTGCGTCACCAGATGAAACACGCCCGCCACCGGCGCCAGGCAACCCACGCCGACAAACATGAACCCAAGCTGGCTGACGGTTGAATAAGCGAACACCTTTTTCAGATCGAACTGCCGCAGCGCGATGCTCGCGGCGAAGATCGCGGTGAATGCGCCGACACAGGCAATGGTAATCATGGCTGCGTGGTTGCCGATGAACAGCGTGCCGCAGCGTGCGATCATGTAAACCCCGGCCGTCACCATCGTGGCGGCATGAATGAGCGCGCTGACCGGAGTCGGGCCTTCCATCGCATCGGGAAGCCACACATACAGCGGAAATTGCGCGCTCTTGCCGAACGCACCAACCATCAGCAGAAATGGAATCCACTTCAGCGCCTCAATTTGAAACGCCGTCATCGCCGCTTGCGGCTTAGCGCCAAGCTCCAACAACCCAGCCCCGCCGTTGAAATAACTCACTGTCCCAAACGCCAGAAACGCCAGCATGATGCCCAGTGCAAATCCGAAATCCCCCACGCGGTTGACCAGAAACGCCTTCTTCGCAGCCTCGCGCGCTGCCGGGCGGTCATAGTAATAGCCAATCAGCAGATACGAGCAGAGCCCCACGCCTTCCCAGCCCAGGTAAAGCATCACCAGGTTCTCGCCCATCACCAGATTCGTCATCATGAAGATGAACAGGCCCAGGTAAGCGAAGAACCGGAAATATCCCTCTTCGCCTTTCATGTAGCCGGCTGCGAAGACCGTGATGAGGAATCCGATTCCGCAGACGACGCAGAGCATCACAGCCGACAGCGGGTCAAACAGATATCCCCACGGAACCACGAACTTGCCGGCTTCGATCCAGGTGAAATAATTTTTAATCGCAAAAAGCGGTTCTTCGCCTCGATGGGAGATCAGCACCATCTGGGCAAAGAGGCACAGCGCCAGCGACGCGGCAAATCCCACGCCGATCCAGATCGGCCAGTGCGCCAGCCGCTTGCGCGAGCCCGTGCACCCAAATCCCGCGATGATCGCGCCCAATAGTGGGCACAGCGGGATCAGGAAAGAGTATTTGATGGGGAAAATATCGATCATTTTTGTTACTGGTTGCTTGTTACTGGTTGCTTGTTACTGGTTACTGGTTACTTGGGGTTATTCGAATTTCGAGGACCTCAAGTAACAAATAACAAGTAACCAGTAACAAATAACACTTCTATCCCTTCAACTCCCGCCAGGCTTCGGCGTCCAGCGTGTGTTTGGTTCGGAACAGCAGCACGATCAAGCCCAGCGCCAGCGACGCCTCGGCCGCTGCGATCACCAGCACGAAGATCACAAACGCCTGGCCCGCCAGGTTGCCGTGATACGCGCTGAACGCGATCAGATTGATCGCCACGCCCTGGAACATCAGTTCCGTGCAGAGAAACATGACGATCATGTTCCGTCGCGCCATAAAGCCGATCAGCCCGATCGCAAACATGATCGCGCCGACCGCCAGATAATGTTGCAATGCAATTTCGTTCATCACGTTTCCGGGAAAGCCTTCTGGCTCGGATTCGACGTTCCCTGCACGGGAACGGAATGCGGATTATCGTTCACCGGTGTCGCCAGCCCGAGCACGACCTCATCGCCGCCGGCTGGTTCCGGCTCGCCGGTCCACACTTTTCGACGGGCAATGACGATCGCCCCGACCATCGCAATGGTCAAAATCAGCCCGGCCAGCTCGAGATTCACTATCTGATGCGTAAACAGGTATTCGCCGAGCTGCTGCGTCGTGCCAAATGCGGCTGCCGCGCTTCCCGCACCGCTGGGCCTGGCGATGGGCTGAAAATGGTCGAATATCGCGAACAGCATGACTCCCATCATTGCAAAGCCGATGGCGCTGGCCAGCAGCGGGTCGCGGCTGGTCATGTCATACTCAACAAACGCCCGCTGACTTGCCGCTTCGGATGCAAGCATGATGACAAAGACGTAAGTCACCAGGATCGCCCCGGCGTAGATGAGCACCAGCGCCGCCGCCATGAATTCCGCCTTCAACAGCAGGAACAGTCCGGCTGAGGCAAAGACCGTCAATACAAAATAGAGGGCTGAATAAACCGGCTTGGGATGCGTCACCACCCGGACCGCCCCCACCAGCGCGATGGCGGCGAAGATCCAGAAATAAACTCCCACGCCTTGTGCAGCGGCAGCGAAATGTGCGAGCATGGCCGCCAGGATCAAACCCGCCGCGCCCAGCACCACGCCGCCGATCCATGCCAGTGACGCTTCGCGCCGGCTGGGCAGGAGCAGAACCGTGCCGACACCCGCGACCACGCACAGCGCCAAAATGGCCGCCGGCGCCAGGGGCGTCGCTCCTTCCGCCAATATGGACATCATCAATTTCTGCATCGTGGCCCAGAGGCCTTCAACAAATCAAGGCCTTGGTAACTTGGGGGGCCAAGTCTAGAAGTGGTGATACTCCTTTGCAAGTCGGGTTGTGACGGATTTCACGAGTGCACGACCCGACCGATCAACCTCATAATCCGCCATGTTATCGGAACCTCATTTTTTCAGCCAAAGGGTCCCCATTTACTTGCCCGCCTCATTCCTGAATCGTACCTGATCGGTATTGCGTTTCGTGTCGATGTTCCCCATAGCCACGCAGGAGGTTCGGACTGTGATTTTAGAGTCTCCCAAACCCGGCGGTGTTCCCGCCACCGATCAATGGCCGCCCGAGGTCAACATGATCCTCTCCGCCATGGAGATCACGCCTCACCCCAACGCCGACCAGCGTAAGGGCGTGCGCCTCTCCTATCGCGTCCGCGCCCAGCTTCGCCTGTTCGTTGATGGCACGGATGTCTCCCCGTGGACCCTCTACACCCGCGATGTCGATACCCGAGGCGTCGGCTTCATCACCCCCCACCGCCTACCCCTGGGTTATGGCGGCGTGGTCGAACTGCTCAGCCCCAAAGGCAAAAAGGTAACGATCGACTGCACGGTCTATCGTTGCCGCCAAGCCGTGCCGGGTTGGTATGAAGGGGCGCTCTACTTCAATAGAGAGCAATGGATGTTCACGGCGGAAGAACGGTAGATGATGGGCCGCGCTTCCAAAGCGTATACATCGGTCCGTCAATGACGGCATCCTCCACAATCGAAAATCCCTGCTCCGTCATATTAAGTCGCGCATCCAGTTCATCCCAAGAGCCGTGCACGCGAATGACCCAGTTGGCGCGCTGTATCTCGTCGAGCAGACTCTTTGGCACGTAAGCTTTGCCTACGGCATCGAGTTCCACATTAAGATTTCGGCCGATATATCCGCTTGCGAGTAGTGGAATCGTAGGATCGTCGAAGCAAATCACCGTTCCGGGGAGTTCGGACGCGCGTGCGATTACGCGTCTGTAGTTTGTATCGCCTTGTATAAGCGTCTTGGTTGAAGCGAGAACCCATACTCTTGGAATACTCTGCAAATCGGACAGGAATATTGCCCCAATTCCAAACGCGACAAGCGCTCCAGCCCACCATGAGAATTTCATATGGCGCAACCATTCCTTGGCATGTAGAAGGGAGATCGCCGCGAATGCAGCCATGGCCAAGAAAACCGGCATAAAGGAATTGATCGCTCCACCGTGTTTAACAAAGCCAAGCCAGGCGACTCCTCCCAACACGATTACGGCTGCAAATGACCAAACGAATTTGTCTTGAGTACGGACGAACGATGCTTGGTTCTTGCGAAGAAGTTGAATTAACCAAATAGCGGTAACAACGATAAATAGCTTGTTGCATAACACGAGATAGTAAAGCACCTGCATCGACAAACCCTGTTGCAATGAAAAGCTTCGAGGCACTTCGATAAGGTAGTAATAGCCTGGATACCAGAAGAAACGCATCAAAAATATAGCTAAAACAAGCGTTGTCCCTGGAACCAATGACATAAGCAATTGGGCTTTAAACGGCTTTGGACGCAGGCAAACGACGGCGACAACCGGAACTAGTGCGGCGGCAGCAGCCGTCTGCTTGAAGAAAAACCCAATAACCGCCGCGATTGTTCCCATCGACAACCAAAAAACGCTGCGATTTTTATGCGCCATAAATAGGATTGCAATTGCCGCCAGCGCGAAAAAAGCAGCAGCCGCGTCCGGCCTCGCCTCTGCGTAAAGAGCCCGGCAGCGGAAAAATTGCGCAAAAGTCATGGCCGCGACGAATAACCTCAAGCAGGAATTGCCGAATGACCAATCAACGCCACGGAGAAGAACCAGCGGAAACGCAATAACGGTCAGCATTGCAAACACAAATGCAACGCCTCGAGGCACACAGATGGATGGACCGGTCAATCGAAAAACTGTTCCACTGATGTATGTGACCAGAGGCCCGTACATATGCGTAGCTGGGCCACGATCCGGCAAAACGTAGATCGATTCGCCATTTGAAACACGCCAACCATCTCGAACGATTGTCGATTCCCAAGGGGACAGAGGGAACGGGGCGGCTAATCGCTGGGCTACGGGCTTGTATGTAAGCGCCGCTAGAAAGACCGCGGTAACGAGAAGTGGCCAGGCGAAAGGATCTTTCAAGTTCTCCTCTTTCGAAATCTTTTTGAATTCGTCGGCCATTCTTAATTCAAAATTACCAATACTGGTGCGTTTAGTTTGCAGTTTGCAGATAATCTGAATCTCATCTTATCGTCAGCTAAGTGCGCGTAAAACACAAAGAAATCACGTTTGGACGATCCGATTAGATCAATTTTGTTGCTGCTTAAATAAATTGAACAAATCTTTTCGAAAAAACACTTGCGTGTTTTACAATTGAAGTGTAAGAGTAGTATTTCTTAAGTAGCGAATATGGGACATCAAATTGACATTTTGTAGGCAGAAACCTCCGCGACATATGGTGAAGCAGGCGTTCTAAAGCCATTCCGCAATGGTTTCGGCCTTGGAAAGGATTCCCATGGGACGGAAGCAGTCAGGGCGGCGTTCTTCTATCCAGCGGCACTTATCCGACCAAATGCGTCAACGCATAAGGCGGCAAGCGTGCCTGCCGGCGATAGACCAATTGGAAAGTCGTCAGCTTCTCGCAACAATTTCTGTCAACAGTTCGATGTCAACGAGTGCTATTCAAACAGCTATCACTAATGCCGCAGCGGACGACGTGGTCGAGTTCGCGTCCGGTACTTATAATTTGACTGATGGACTTCTCCTCACCAGCGGGACCGCAGGCCACCCTATCACGTATCAGTTAGAATCCAGTCCATCAGGTCCTGCAATCCTGGTGGAGCCTAACGCCGAAGCCTCTTTTCAGCTTACTAACGACACTCAATTTCTAAATATCAGCGGCCTAACTTTTTCAGGCCGCGGTATTTGGGGGCTTGCACCTGACGGACTGACTGACGTGAATATCGACGGCTGCACATTCACAGGTGCTGTTGCCGCTGGAGATCACGACCACGCGATTGAAATGGGATCGGCCAGCGGGGTTAACAACACCACGATCACCAATAACAATTTCATTGATTTTGGCGGTGACACCGGCTTGTGGCTGGATTCGCCCAACGCAGTAACGATTACCGGAAATAACTTTCGCAATGTTGGCGAAGGAATTCATATCGATACCCACGATTACGACTCGCTGAACTCAACTTGGGGCAGCGACATTTTATTTGACAGTAACAATTTCGTAGGAATCGCCCGTGTTGGCATTGAGGTGCAGGGAGATCGCTCAATCGACTTAACTGTATCGAATAATAAATTTAGTAGTTTTCGAAACTATGGCGAAGGTTCACTTTATGCCCTGTCGATTGTGACGAACGGGGAAACCCACACAAGCGGAACAGAAATATTTGGCAACGAAATCTCGGATATAGGAAATTGGAGGGATGGTACGCGAGTGGGCGTAGTTTACGGAATTGAGGTTGCGGGCCATGGGTCTCAGGTTCATGACAATAAAATATTTGGAACTCATGTCCCGATCTTCGCAGAAACCAACTCTGACATCGCGATTTACGACAATCAAATCGTTCAATGGTACGACTTTGAAAATAACATCGATGCAAAAGGTATCCAAAGTAATAATGCTGCCAATTTAGACGAGTCTGCACAATCGGATTCGACCGAGGACATTACAACGCTTACAGGGCAATCTTGGCAGGTCGCTTTTGACCGAATCATCACGGGAACTTCATCAGCCGACACTTTTTCAATCGCGACTGTTAGCAGTGCCGGAGTTGTAAATTACGGTCTCAACTCCGATTCGATTCCGGAGGGTCCACTCTCCTACCAAGGCCGCGCAATTATTTATGGTTTGGACGGAAACGACAGTATCACATTCTCAAATACGAGCGACACGTATGACCTGATCGCAGTTGGCGGTAACGATAATGACACGCTTAGCGGAGGTGCCGGGAACGACAGCCTGCTCGGACAGGCGGGAACTGATGTATTGAGCGGCAATGACGGAAATGATTTTCTTGCTGGCGGCAGTGGACAAGACACGTTAACTGGTGGAAACGGCACTGATACACTTGATTTTAGTAGTATTTCGAGCGCAGTGACGGTCAACCTTGGCTCTGGAACTGCCGGACCCAGCGCCGAACTGGATACGATATCGGGGTTCGAAAACGCTTATGGTGGTTCGGGAAATGATTCGCTGGTTGGAACCAGCGGCGCAAACATGCTAGATGGCGGCGATGGAGACGACACCGTTAACGGCGGCCTTGGTGACGATTCGCTAATCGGCGAAGATGGAAATGACTCGCTCCTCGGCAGCAGCGGTAACGATTTTCTTGATGGCCAATCCGGCAACGATACGCTGAGCGGGGATGATGATAGCGATACACTGAGTGGTGGGGACGACACCGACTCGCTTTTGGGCGGCAACGGTACAGACTCACTTCTGGGCGATAATGGTGCCGACTACCTGGATGGCCAAGCCGGCAACGACACGCTAAACGGCGAGGATGGCAACGACACACTGTATGCCGGGACGTCGTCTGACGGCGCTGATGTCTTGATCGGTGGCAATGATAGCGATCGCGCCGACTATACAGGTCGCACCGCTGCGTTAACAATCACCTTGGACGGTACCGCTAATGATGGTGCCTCTGGTGAAACCGACAACGTAAATGCAGACATTGAATCGTTATGGGGTGGAAGCGGAAATGACACGTTCAGCGCTGTAAGTGTTTCCTACGCCATAGAGTTGAGAGGCGGCTCCGGGAATGACACGCTAACCGGTGGAAGTGGCAACGACACGTTAAATGGACAGGACGGCACCGACTCGATTTTGGGCGGGAACGGCACAGATTCGCTTCTCGGCGGCAATGACGCTGATTACCTGGATGGTCAATCCGGCAACGACACCATGAATGGTGAGGACGGCAATGACACTCTCTACGCCGGAACATCTGCTGACGGCGCTGACGTCATGAGCGGTGGGAACGGAAGCGATCGCGCGGATTACACGGCTCGAACTGCCGCTTTGACGATTACTCTTGATGGCAGCGCTAACGATGGCGCATCGGGAGAAACCGACAACGTGAACTCGGATATCGAATCCCTATGGGGTGGCGCTGGAGATGACTCCTTTAGCGCGTCAGGCGTCTCTACGGGTGTTCAGCTGAAAGGTGTTGGCGGGAACGATACTCTTGTCGGTGGAAATGGTAATGACAGTTTGTACGGCGATGCAGTCGGAGTGGGTACAGGAAATGATTCTATAATTGGCGGCGGTGGCAACGATTCGCTGTTCGGCGATGGTGGCAATGACTATCTCGACGGCCAATCCGGCATCGACACGATGAACGGCGAAGACGGCAACGACACTCTCTACGCAGGGACCTCGTCTGATGGCGCTGACATTATGAACGGCGGGAACGGCAATGATCGCGCCGATTACACAGCTCGAACCGCGGCGTTGACCATCACGCTCGATGGCAGCGCCAATGACGGTGCCGCCGGCGAAACCGACAACGTCAATGCTGACATCGAATCTCTCTGGGGCGGCACCGGCGATGATTCCTTCAGCGCAGCTAGTGTATCCACCACTGTTCAACTCAAAGGTGGCGCTGGGAACGATACCTTGATCGGCGGAAGTGGCAACGACAGCTTGTACGGGGATCCAGTCGGAGCCGGTACGGGCAATGATTCAATCCTTGGAGGCGGCGGCAACGATTCGCTATTTGGTGATGGCGGCAACGATTATCTCGATGGGCAGTTGGGCAATGACACCATGAACGGTGAGGATGGTAACGACACTCTCTACGCTGGAGCCTCGTCAGACGGTGCCGATGTTATGAACGGTGGGAATGGTAGTGATCGCGCCGACTACACAGCACGAACCGCTGCATTGACGATTACTTTGGACGGGAGTGCCAACGATGGTGCAGCTAGTGAAACCGACAACGTCAATGCGGACATTGAGTCTTTGTGGGGAGGCAGCGGTAACGACACGTTCAGCGCGGCCAGTGTCTCTACTACTGTTCAACTGAAGGGTGGCGCTGGAAACGATACTCTGACGGGTGGAAGCGGTAACGATAGCCTATATGGCGATCCAATCGGGAGTGGCACTGGCAATGATTCTCTCCTCGGAGGCGGCGGTAATGATACACTTTATGGCGATGGTGGTGATGACACATTGACCGGAGGATCGGGGGATGATGTCCTCAATGGCGAAGCTGGAAACGATCACTTTTTTGCAGGCGGTGATGGTGGCCACGACACGCTTGATGGCGGCTCCGGAACAGACACGAAGAATTCATGGGATAGCACATTGGATACTCTAATAAGTATTGAAGTGTGATCGGTGCAGTCGAGCAAATCGGTTAAGTGCATGCGATTCTGGCTTCGGGAATCGCATGCACTTTAGTACCATATTCTTGACCCAATAATTAGCAGTTTTGTCACTTCTTCTCCAGCAGCTTCTGTCCCTCCTGTTCCACCTGCTGGGTGAACTTCCCAGCCAGCAGCGCCAGCATCCAGGGCAGATCGACTTCGAGTTTGACGTCGTGGGGCAGGACGTCGAGTCGGCCGGTGACTTGTTGGCCGGCGGCGCGGACGTGGAAGTCCAGGTGATTGTCCGTCCACTTTTCCTGAACCTCGCCCAGCCGCGAGCCGTAAGTGGCGCGGGCATTGGCGATGCCTTTCTCGATGCGAGCGCGGGCTTCGACCTGGGTCAGGTCGTGGGGAAGCGACAATGAAATGGTCTTGGACATATCCCAATCATAGACACCAACCTCGCGATGGCGCAAGCGATGTCGGAAATCCGCTTGCGCCATCGCGATAACGACAGGATCGCTGCGGAAAACAGACAGATGCGCGAACATTTCGCGCAATGGATTGACACAATCAGCGCTCTGACTACTCAAATTTCGCGCAATTCCATGCAGTTTCGTAGAGCCTAAAGAACAGAGTTTGGAACCGCAGATGAATCCCGGCGCGCCGGGAATAAACACGGATTTTGGAACCGCCCTGGACTGAGCTGGTCGAAGTCAGATTTCGCGGATTATGCAGATGAGAAAAGAAAGAATCGGCGCAAAACCGACGTCACTTGAATTTCGTCATTCGGATTTCGTCATTGATTCGTCATTCGGGTTTGGTCATTCGTCATTGGAACTTTGTTGGTCATTGGGACTTGGCCATTGACCATTTAATCCCCGCTTCAACGCCAACCCCCGCCACTGGTTGCCTAGCGAACGATGCGGAGGTCCACCGTACCTCCCTACGTGGAAAACCGCTGCATTCGCCTGCATTGCGGCTGGCAGCGCAGCCGAGGTATCGCGGTTTTGAGTCCAAAACAGTGATGTCTTTATGGTACAATTTCGCGATGCAAATCCGAATCGCGATTGTTTCGGTGATTTGTCTGATGATTTCGACACTGGCCAGCGCCCAGCCCACGAGCCAGCCAGGCGTGGGACGATTTCCGCATATCGAAATCGATATCCCCCAAAAACAGGTGCGCGTCGAATGCGAAGCCCTGCACTGCGAAGCCCCGCTTGAATTTTTGTGTGTCACCGCGGGTGGCAGCGAGCACGAGTCCGTCATTCGCACACGCGCCAAGCCGTCGCAGATCCATGCAGCCCTGCTGATGCTCGGCATGGAGCCGGGCGAACCCCTGAAATTCATCCCCGGCACGAAGAAATGGCTCGCCCCGCACGGCCCGCCCGTGGATATCTCGTTTGAATTCGACAAGGCCGGCAAACATTATTCCGTGCCTGCCACGCGATTGATGCGCGATATCAAGACGAAAAAACCGATGCCTTCGATGAGCTGGGTTTTCGTCGGATCGCGCGTGATGGGCGAAGGGAAATACGCAGCCGACATCGAGGGATACGTCGTCAGCATCGTGAATTTTGAATTGACGCTGATCGACGTGCCTGCCTTGGTGAGCAGTGCGAATGAGACATTGGAATGGGAAGCCGACCTGGATCTGTTGCCGCCTCTGGGATCGCCGATGACGATGATTCTTCAGCCCCTGGGCGCGGATCATTCACCGGCCAGGCCGGCGGAACCGGCGACTGCCCCATCCGATCAATTGTCCAACGTCACCGCCAATCAGGAACTGATCGAGCGGCTGCGGCAACGGTGGGATCAGGAAGTTCGACCGCATGCACAGGAAGTCCGCAAGGCTGCACAAGCGCAGTACGAGGTGATCTCGTCGCTTCGCCGCGAACAGCAAAGGTTGGTGGATGAATCGGATCGAATTCAGCGGCTGATCGATGAGTTGGAGCACGAATATCAGCAAATCACCACGCCTGCCCCGGAAAAAACGGAATGAGATTCTGATCGGGCAATCCAACCAGGACGAGCGGGTTTTCGGTCTCGTCGTCGCAAAAACACGACGATTCCAAACAGCGGCGTGGTCGAAATGGGTTCGGGAACACCCTGAATTGACAAGGATTGAGTTGCATTGACCGATGGCGCGATCTTTCCCGATAAAACACTGTTGATCCAGGACATTCGCGTACTGATTCGCGTGGCAAAGCCGTGCGTGGGAATGTCGGCCAGTGTATCGGCCACGGTTTTGCCATCGAAAACCAGACCGCCCGCATCGAAGATCGCGCCGTGTTTGACGATGCTTTCGCCCGGCAGGGTGAAATCGGATTCTGCGCCGAAATTAACGCCCATCAATTCCCAGGTGGTTCCGACCTTGGTGAAAACTCCCCCGCCGCTGTCCCCGCCGGACACCGTGCCTTCGTGGGCCCACGCGTTGGCGTCGAAGGTCCAGCCGACCAGCGCATTTTTGACGGTCTTCGAGCCGGCCGATGCGTCGGATTGGGACGGCGCGAATCCGGTGATGATATTTTTCCCCCAACTTTGCAAGCCATCGTTCGCTCCCCACAGCCAGCCTTTGAGTTGGTTGTTGACGACGACCGGATCGCCGCGTTGGGTTCCGCGCCCGAAAATCACAACGCCCTTGCCGGTCTCGTTGGCTGATGTGAACAGTGGAGCGGCGCTGGTGAATCGACCGTGAATGCTCCAGATTTGCAGGTCGGACTGCGGGTCGTTGAAGGTGGCGACGGTTTTATAGTTCACGCCATTGAGGTTGAAATAATCGCCGACATTTCCCCCGACATGGCCGGCGGTGATGAATGTGTTCTTGGAAATGACCGTGCCCAAAAATCCTTCCCACTTACCCTGCCATTGCCAACCCGAACCGGCGAGGCTGCCGGCGGGCGGCTTGGCCAGACGATTGGGCGATTCATAAAGAATGACCGCCTGCACGGGCGAAACGATCGCCATCACCACAATCAAGGCTGCAATCCATGAGCGCATGAAAACTCCCAGGCCGATGACTCTAATTCCTCAGCCCATACTACACAACGCGCATCTGCCCGAAGGTTTCGATAGAATCGGGTTTGGAGAAATCAAAATGGCAAAGCTTGTGGTAAAAGATGTTGGCACCTTCGATATTCTCGATGGAAAACGCCTGGTGCTGGCGCTGATCGATGAGTGCAAAATCGACCAGCTTCACGCCTGCGGAGGCAACGCTCGCTGCACGACCTGCCGGGTGCAATTCATCAGCGGCGAACCGGAGAAAATCACCGAAGCGGAGAAGAATGTCCTGGCTGCCAAGGGACTGACCAGTATGCCTGGCGTGCGTTTAAGCTGTCAGATTCTTTGCGATCACGATATGGAAGTAGCCGCGATTTCGCGATTGCAAGGCAGCGGCCGCGCCAACGCCGGCAACCGCCCCGCCGTTCAAATCGCCCCGCCGCCGGCGTGGACGACGAAATAATCAGAAATCTCGATAAAGCGTGTAGCAAGCAAAGAGTAGAAGAAAACTCCACGATAGAACGTTAATCACGGCAAACGTCATACCCGCGACACAGAAAGCCGCCTGTACAGCCCTGCGAGGTTGACGAAAAACAGAACGACCAAAAGTGAGGGAAATGATTGCAGGAAGAATCAGCACACAAATCATCATGCCCGCCATAAAGCAGGTCATGACTTCATCCCAATTTCCTATGTTTCTATTTTGTGGGCCCGCGTAATCCAACTGAACAATACGACGCTTTTCATTTTCCCCGCTCATGTCGTATGAATTATCGCGTATTGCTTCCCATCGGTTGAAGCACATTAAAGTTGCCACGACTAATCTGCAAAGGAACTGTCTTGAATGAATCTTCCGGGCAACGCGCGGCAAACTCCGAGTAATACTTGTTGATGAACGTTCGCGTGGCCCACGCGGTGCCATCGGCCAGGCCGCAGATCGTGGTGCCGGGCATGATGCCCATCGTTTTTTCCAGTTCGAGGAGCATTTCCAGATCTTTCGCACGTCCGCCGCCGTCGATAATTCGATTGAGAATCTTGAGCATCCACGCGCTGCCTTCTCGGCAAGGCGTGCATTGGCCGCAGGATTCGTGGGCGTAAAAGCGCACGCAATTGCGAAGCGCCTTGACCATATCGGTGTGCTCATTCATGACGATCATGCCGGCCGTGCCGAGTCCGAGACAGCCGCCGCGAAAACGGACATCGTCAAAATCGAGCTTGATGTCAAGCTGATTTGGCCCGAGCACGCCCATGCTGATGCCGCCGCAGATGCTGCCTTTGTAGGCGCCGCCCTTCATTCCTCCGCCGAGCTTGTTGATCGCATAGTCGAGGGTGATGCCAAGTTCCTCTTCGTATACACCCGGCTTGTTCACGTGACCCGACATGCCGAAGAGTTTCGGCCCGGGCGAACTGGGTGTGCCCATGGTCTTAAACCATTGCGGCCCGCGCGTGATGATGTGCGGCACGCAGCAAAGTGTTTCGACGTTGTTGATGACCGTCGGCCGCGCAAACGCGCCGGCAATCGCCGGGAACGGCGGCTTGTTGCGAGGCCAGCCGCGCTTGCCTTCCAGCGCTTCCAGCAGTCCCGTTTCTTCGCCGCAGATATACGCGCCAGCACCGCGATGAACGTAGCATTCCACCTTGTGCCTGCTGCCGAAGATCCCCTGCGGGCCGAACACCTTGTTGGCGTAGGCTTCCTTCAGCGCATGTTCCAGCACCTTGGCCTGGCGATGAAATTCGCCGCGGATGAAGATATAGGCGATATCGCACTGCGTGGCGATTGACGCGATCGCAATGCCTTCAAGCAACTGATGCGGATCGTGATCGAGCAGATAACGATCCTTGAAAGTGCCCGGTTCCGATTCATCCGCATTGACGGCCAGATAGTGTGGCCCCTTCTTTTCTTTCGGGATGAACGACCATTTTTGCCCCGCCGAGAACCCCGCCCCGCCGCGCCCGCGCAGGCCGCTGTCGGTCACGGTCTTGATGATGTCGTCCGCCTTCATCTCCAATACCTGGCGCAGGGCGACATAACCTCCGGTTTTGACGTAGTCATCATAACCGATCAGTTTTCGCTGAGAGGGTTCGCTGGGGATTCGTTTTAATAGTACAGGTTCGTTGAATGCCATAATAACTCTCAACACTCATCCACGAATGGACGCGAATGAACACAAATAAATCGATTCATATGATTTGTGTCATTCGTGCAAATTCGTGGATTCAATTCCAAATTCCTTTTTCGCTTGATACAGCGCATCTTCCTTTGTTGGATGCCACGACTCGCCGACGAATCCGCCATCCTTATCAAGACGAAAAAAACACCAGGCATCCAGTTGCGATTGAATCACCAGCCGGCTGACCATGCCGGGCCTTGGCTGCAATCCAACTCCACGGGCGCTGCCCAGATTCATGGCTGCATGCGGCAAGCAATCGTTGCTGGCGAGCATGGGATTGGGGAGATTGATTACGATTTTGTTCATTGTGTGTCCCCCGGCAAAGCCGGGGGCTAATGGTTGTTTTCCCATGTTATTGTCGGGTCTTTGTAATCGTGCGGATCATCCGGCAACTGATTCAGGGTCTGGTCCAACTTATCCGGCGTCATGTTGGCGTAGAGGACTTCGTTCAACAGAAAGGCCGGCGCCATCTCGCAGGCGCCAAGGCATTCCAACTCGACAAGCGTGAATTTTTTATCTTCGGTTGTTTGGCCGACTTCGATGTTCAGCTTTTTGCAAAGATGGTCGGTCAGTTCGCGCGAGCCGCAAATCTCGCAGGAGAGCGAGCGGCAAACCTGGAGCAGATATTTTCCCTTGGGTTTGAGCCAGTATTCCTCGTAGAAGCTGGCGGTGTCGAGCACCTCGGCCGGCGCGAGTTCGAGAAATTCCGCCACTTCCTGAATGGCCTGCGTTGGAATCCAGCCATATGTGTGCTGGACCAGATGCAGCGCGGGCAACGTCACCGCGCGCTTGGTGGGAAACCGTGGGAAAAACGTTTCGCGAAGATGCTTTTTAAGCTCTTCGGTCAGCAGCGGCTCACCCGCAGCCACTTTATCAGCACGACGATCTTCAACCAGCCAGGCCATGAATCTTCTTTCCGTTTAGCGGCCCCGTTTGCGGGGCGTGTTTTGTTTTCGAAGCGCGTCGCAAGCGACGCCGCCAAACAACAAGGTTTAGAAAATAACCGGCTTGCCGAGCTTGCGGCGAGCAACCTGGAACTGCCCCATGTGCATCATGTCATGATGCGAATGCAATCCGAGAAAATCGGCAAGCGTCGGACAAAACGAGCGCATCATTTCCGGGCTCGGCTTGTCCAGGTCTTCCGGCTTGAATGATTTGACAATGGCAATCGTTGCAGCGCGAACCTTCGTCTTCAGATCCAGCAGTTGCTGCTTGCTTACGATGTTGCCAAACTGTTTGGTGTCATCAACGCCGGCGTTTTTTTTGTCGAAACGTTCGACAAACCCCGCGGGCAGTTCAGGCATCGCGCCGGGCTTCACCGCGTTCATCATCATGACTTCGCCTGAAATCAGATGGCCCAATTGCCACAGGACATGATTCGCGCCAGGCGCGGGCCGGGCGAGAAGATCAGCATCACTAAAATCGCCAAGGATCATTTTCAGCCAGTCATTGCCGGTGTTCAGTTGCTTGACAAGCAATTCGATAGAATTCATTCCAATCTCCAGAGAAACAATAATTATCGATCCAGTTCTGCCGCGATGACGTTGATCGATCCGAGCACCGCGACCACATCGCTGATCATGTGCCCTTCGATCTGCTTGGGGAACGATTGATAGTTGATAAAGCAAGGCGGCCTGGTTCGCACGCGCCAAGGCACGGTGTCGCCGGCGCTGACGATGTAATATCCCAATTCGCCGCCGGCGGTTTCAATGCAATTGTAGACTTCACCTTTCGGTGCGATAAAGCCGCGATTGGTCATAATCAATTCGAAGTGCTGGATCAATCCTTCAATGCTCGAATAGACCTGTTCCTTGGGCGGCAACACGTCCTTGCCCTCGGGGCTGACGTTCACGGGGCCGGCGGGAAGCTGATCGATCAATTGCCGGATGATGTGACACGATTGTTTGATCTCTTCAACGCGCACCAGATATCGCGCCAGTACATCGCCGGTCTTCATGATCGGGACCTTGAAGTCGACGGCAGCTGCGCCCTTCCCATCCCAGTTGTCAGCAAAGCATAAGTAAGGTTCGTCCTTGCGAATATCCCGGGCGACACCGCTGGCCCGCGCCATTGGGCCGGTAATGCTCCAGGCGATGGCTTCCTCGCGCGTCAATGTGCCGATGCCGCGCGTGCGATCCAGGAAGATGCGGTTTTTGTTGAGCAGCTTTTCGACATCTTCGATTGCGCGGGGCAGCGAATTGTCCACCAGATTGTGGACCATCTTCTTGAACATTTCTTCATCGGGCAGGTCCATGTTCAGGCCCCCCACCCGGGTCCAGCTTGTGTGAAACCGCTGACCACTCATGTATTCAACGATGTCGTAAATCAATTCGCGCTCGTTGAAGCCATACAGAAATGCGGTGAAGGCGCCCAGGTCCAAACCGGCAGCGCCCACACAAAGCAGGTGCGACTGGATCCGCCCGAGCTCGCCGGCGATGGTCCGCAACGCCTTGCAGCGAGGCGTCAGTTCAATGCCCATCAGTTTTTCAGTCGCGCCATGCCAGGCGAGTTCGTTATAGATCGGAGCGGAATAGTCCATCCGATCGACGATGGTGACATATTGATTGTAGTTGAGATGTTCGCCGAGTTTTTCAAAGCCGCTATGCAGGTAGCCAATATGTGGCGTGCATCGGACGATGCGTTCGCCGTCCAATTCCAGCACCAGTCGCAACGTCGTATGGGTGGCTGGATGCTGAGGGCCGAAATTCAGGGTCCAGCGATTGCCGCCTTCGCCCCCCTGCTTTTCGCCGGGGTCCAAGGTCGTTTCTGACAAAGTATAAGGCATGGGGCCGGATTATAGCGGCCAAGTGAGATCAGGACAGAGGCGTGTGAGAGATACTGATGAAGCTCAAGGAGGATTTCTATGAAGATTCGATGTTTCCATATTTAACGGTGTTGCTTGCGAGGCGTGAACGCGGTGCAAGCACCGCCGCTAAATTAGGCGAACACGTAATCCGAGAAAACAATCGCTCGCATTCTTCGGTTGCACCTCCCCACTCACGACGCTTTACTCCGGTTTCACCTGATTTTCCGCGATGGCAGTTGCGATGCGCTCGAGTAAACCTGCCGGGCGGGTTGTCGGGCGTTTGGCGGCCTCTTCCAAATAAATCGCGAGTTTTGAGGAAACTTCGGCGGTTTGAAGCCGGGCATGTTCGGCTTCCTGTCGGGCGGCATCTCGCTCTTCAGCCAAAACCTTGGCTTGGGCTTCCGCCTGTTGGGTTCGTTCCGCCAGATGTTTCACGTCCGAATTTGCGCGTGTGATGGTTGACGCAGTCCATCCAACGGCAATGGTCACTCCGATGCCAAGAACCGCAACCATGCACCACGCCGCTGTTGCATGCCGCCGGGCGCGCCCGACATCCTGTCGGACCAGCGCCAAATCCTGCCGGGCGCGGGTTGCCTCGTCCTGGGCGAAATGCACCAGGGCTGACGCGCTACCCGTTGCCAGTGATACCTGATCGGCTGCAAGCTCTCTAACTGTTTCTAATGCCGTGTCGGGCGTGTCGGGCACTTCGACAAGCACCTGTAAAAGCCCGTCATCCGCCCGGCGAGTCTGTATCTTTCCCCCGGCAATACGTCTTTCAATGGTGCGAGGGTGGACTTTAAGTGCTGTGGCAGCTTCGGCAACGGTCATCCATTTGTCGGACATGAGCTGTTCCTCCTTGAACAAGCTAAAAAGAATGTCGATACAGGGTCAGTTACAAGCAACGTCATTTAGCGTCGCCGCTGGCGCTCGATAACCCGCCACAAGCGGCGGGGCTAAAATGAACTAATCTCAAACCGACTCAGTACCGGAATGTCGGACAACTGTCGCGGCAGTTGTGAATGAAATCAAGAACGTAATACGGTCTGATATTTAATATTCATAAAACATTATTATTTGTAGGAGGAGATTTCAGTTCAGAACCAATTATGCCTCAGACCAATGCTCGGCGAATCAACTGAAATAAGTCACTTTCGGGTACTGGGGTATTGGTGCAGTTTGAAGAAAAAAGGAGAGTTTATTGTGACATGGGCTTTCCAGCCCATGCGGTACTTTGCATGGCCTGGAAAGGCCGTGTCACATCAAACTGCATCAATACCCACTTTCGTTGGTCAATATCCTTAAATTGGCGCGCCTTACTTACTTGAAGATTCTCAATCAAAAGGTACCGTATCGTTTCGCATTATGATGTTCCACGTGGAACATGGAACAATTTGATGAGAAACTGGAAAGGATTCTAATCATGTCACTGACCCCGCCAACCAATCCGCAAGCAATTCCGCAAAAGCAAAAATCTAGACTAGGTAGGGGGTTGAGCAGTCTACTTTCCGTTTCAGAGTTACCCGTGGAAGCCGAGATTTCAAATGCATCTGCTCCCGTTTCGAATGCAAATCCAACCGAGCAATCACAAGGGCCGGCGCAAATCCCTGTCGACCAGATCGTTCCCAATCCCCACCAGCCTCGCCGTGAGATGAACCAGGCGGCGCTGGCAGAGCTTGCATCCAGCCTGAAAACAACAGGGCTTATTCAGCCCGTGATTGTTCGAAAGGTAGACCAAGGATATCAGCTTATTGCTGGTGAAAGAAGGCTTCGGGCAGCCAAAATCGCTGGCTTATCCACGATTCCCGCGATAGTTCGCCAGGTGGATGCGTTCAGCCAAGCACAGATGGCCTTGGTCGAGAACATTCAGCGCGAGGATCTTAATCCGATTGACCGGGCCGAAGCATATCGAGCCCTGATTGGCCAGCTAGGCCTGACTCACCAGGAATTGGCGAATCGTCTGGGCGAAGATCGAAGTTCAGTTACCAACTATGTTCGACTACTTGAACTGGCAGAGCCGGTCAGAGAACTGGTTCGGTCCGGCAAACTCAGTCAAGGCCATGCCAAATTGCTTGCCGGTGTTCAAGACCCAATCGAACAGCAGAGATTGGCTGAACTGTGTCAAGCCCAGGATCTCTCGGTGAGAAACTTGGAGCGATTGCTGGCAGGGGACTCCGCTCAAGCCAGGCAGGCGCGGGAAACCAAACAAACCCCTCATTTGATGGACCTGGAGAAAACAATTGCCCGCGAACTGGGAATGCGGATTCAAATCCGAAGCGGATCGAAAGGAAAAGGGCGGCTAACCATCCATTACGCTTCTCTGGATCAGTTTGACGAACTGATGCGACGCATCGGCGTGAAGATGGAATAACTACTCATGTAGTCAAAGATGGGCGTTCACATATTTTGGTGATGGAGATATGCGGACGATCATCCGGATCTGAATGTTGCTCACCCATCATTCCGCGGAGCGGGTGGACCAAAGGTCCCCTGGGGCAAAGATGCCTCGTAAGGCGTGAACCTTCGGTTCAACCGCTTCGCCATTTATGTTATGGTCGAGACGATATCTGCGTGGGGCGAGTTGACGCCGCGCTCAACTTGCATCTGTTGTCAATGATTTTGGTGTGCAGCAAACCGCAGGGACGGTCGGGTTTTGCAATGCAATTGGCAATAGGTGCCTGGCGATAGGCTCGTAATTCACTCCGCCTTTACGGCGGCGAGCAGGTCGAGCACGGCCTTTTTGCCGTCGGCGAAATACATCACGCAATTGTCGGCTGCGAACAGGGGATTGGGAATATTTGCAAAGCCGGCACTTAAACTACGTTTGATGACTACGACCGTCCGAGCCTGGTCAACGTTAATGATCGGCATGCCGGCGATCGGACTTTGCGGATTGTTGCGGGCATCGGGATTAACGACATCGTTGGCGCCCAGCACGATGGCGACGTCCACCTGGGCCATTTGCGGATTGATTTCATCCATCTCAATGAGCTTGTCGTAAGGAATATCCGCCTCGGCCAGCAGCACGTTCATGTGCCCGGGCATTCGGCCGGCGACCGGGTGAATCGCAAATTCTACATTCGTGCCACGATCAACCAATTCCTGATACAGGTCCCGAACCGCATGTTGTGCCTGCGCCACAGCCATTCCGTAACCGGGGACGATGACCACTCGCTGCGCACCGTCCAGCAGCATCGCGATGTCTTCCTGTGTGACGGATTTGACCTTGCCCTGATAAACGTCGTCCGCCGATGCGGCCTTGCTTGCATCGATTCGCCCGAACAACACGTTGAAAAACGA
This sequence comes from Tepidisphaeraceae bacterium, assembly GCA_035545895.1. Classification (GTDB taxonomy): domain Bacteria; phylum Planctomycetota; class Phycisphaerae; order Tepidisphaerales; family Tepidisphaeraceae; genus DASZXJ01. The sequence goes on from DASZXJ010000193.1 coordinate 38,503, forward strand.
GCGGTTCATCGCCTTGCACATGATGATCGACAGGATCAACCCTGAAGATCCGTCTAGCGCGCCTGCAACGATCAATAGGCGATTGCCCAACACAAAGCCCATCATGCTCGCGGACAAGCCCGCATACGAATTGAGCAGCGAAATGACCGTCGGCATATCCGCGCCGCCAATCGGAAGAACCAGGCAAACCCCGTACATCGTGCCGAGCAAGAGCAGCATGATGAACAGCCAGATGTATCCGGGATAATAAATCAGACCGATTCCGCAAAGCAGCGCAAGTCCCAGGATGGCGAAGTTAATCAGGTTTTGGCCCTTCAGCGCGATCGGAGAGGTTGGAATGATTTCCTGCAGTTTTCCCGCGGCAACCAGGCTGCCCGTGAATGTCAGGCTGCCCAGCAACACTTCCAGCGCCAGAACACCCATGGGGAACTGATCGATATGCGGAGTTTGCAGATAGTAATGCGCGATACCTACAAGAGTAGCCGCCAAAGCGCCAAACGCGTGCGAGAGGGCGGTTCGCTGTGGAACAGCGGTCATCGGCATCCAGATGGCCAGCGGAGCACCGATCAACGTGCCAATGACAAATCCAACGATGATCCACTCGTAACTGATGATTTCGTGCTTGAGGAGTGTACCGACGATGGCAAGCAGCATGCCGATTTCGCCCGCCTTGACGCCGCGACGTGCGGACTTGGGATGACTCAGCCAGCGCAATGAGAGCACGAACAGCACTGCTGCTGCGATATAACTCGCGGAAACAAACAAGGTCGTCGAATCGTTCATGGCTTGCGCGGCTCCCGCTGCTTGAACATCTTGAGCATGCGATCGGTGATCCAGAATCCGCCGACGATGTTTGCAGTTGCGGCCGCGACTGCGACTGTTCCCAGAAATGTGTTGAAGCCCGATGCGCGAGATCCGGTCACCTCGATGGCGGCTACCACGGCAATCGCGGAGATCGCGTTGGTGAGCGACATCAATGGTGTATGAAGCAGAGGCGAGACGCGACGGATCACTTCCAATCCGAGCATCGTCGCCAGAACGAATACGAAAAAGGAGGATTCGAGTTCCATAGAGTCGGACCTTCAACTATTTGTTTACGAACCACACGGCGGCGCCGTGGGCGTTTTCATTGCGCGATTCCCATCGCTTTTTTCACCTGGGGGTGCACCACTTGTCCGTCTTTGCAGACGACCACACCCGCGGTGATTTCGTCAGCCATGTTCCACGTTATTTGCCTGGTTTTTCCGGTCAAATGCTGGATTAATTTAACAAGATTGCCTGCGTACATGCTGCTGGCATCGTGGGCGCTTTGGCTGGTCAGATTGGTTTCGCCGACGATGGTCACGCCGTTGTGGACGATGATTTTTCCGGGCTCAGTGAGAGCGCAGTTGCCGCCGCGCTCAGCCGCCATATCGACGACTACGCTTCCGGGTCGCATGCGTTCGACCATTTCGGCACTGACGAGTTTTGGCGCGGGTCGCCCGGGGATCAGGGCGGTTGTGACGACCACATCCGAATCGGCCACGGTGTCAGCCATCATCTTTTGCTGAAGCGCTTTTTGTTCTTCGGTCAATTCTTTGGCATATCCTCCTTCACCGGAGGCCTGGACGGGCGGCATGACAAATTTTCCGCCGAGGGATTCAACCTGTTGAGCCACTTCGGGTCGAACGTCGATGGCACTGACAACCGCGCCCAAGCGTTTGGCGGTGGCGATTGCCTGCAGTCCCGCCACGCCCGCGCCAACGACAAACACCCTGGCGGGCTGAATGGTTCCGGCTGCGGTGATCATCATGGGAAGAATTTTGCCCAAAATGTCTGCTGCCCGAATGACTGCTTTATACCCCGCCAGATTGGCCTGGCTGGAAAGGGCGTCTATGGCCTGGGCGCGGGTAATTCGGGGAATCAACTCCATCGACAGTAGCGTTACGCCTTTTTCCGCCAGCGCCAGATTTGCCACCGCTGAACTCAATGGATCTGCAAAACCAATGACGATCTGACCCGCCTTGAAATGTTGCGAATCCTGCTGGCCATCGACGCGGACCTGAAGAATGACCTCGGCTTCATGAATGAGGGCGCCGCGATCGTCAACGATCGTCGCTTTCTTATCGATGTATTGGGAATCGGTGAATCCGCTGGCGAATCCAGCTCCACGTTGCACACGGACTTCGTGCCCATCTTTTACAAGCAGCGCGACAGCGGAAGGAGTCAGGGCCACGCGGGTTTCGCCCGCACCAATTTCTGTAGGAACTGCAATGATCATGGCTGATTAGGGTCGCGCCATGATAGCGGCTGAGAATCGGATTGCACGGGGTATTGGGTCGAAACAAAATCAGGTTGAGGCCTGTTCATTCGGTTCATCCGATCCATCATTCCCATCGCCCGCGCTCGCAAAAAACCAGCCCAGGATTGCATCGCCGCAAATGCCGCCATCACAACCAGCCACATGTCACCCAGGAACAGCGCGAGCAAAACTCCCAGGCCGGCGCCGACCAGGCCAATGACACTGGCAATCAGCAAACTGCGGATAGGTCCGATAAAAAACCACAGGATCGACCTGAGAATCTGTCCGCCATCCAATGGGTAGATCGGAAGCATGTTGAAGATCAGCAAAGTAAGGTTGATCAGAAACAGCATTTGCGCGAACGATTGACCATTGGACACAGGCGGATTGAAAGGAAATCCTTCGTGCAAAGTACCGCTGAAATATGCCAACCCAAGAGTGACCGGTACAAGAATGACGTTGACCAAAGGCCCGGCAGCGATACTCCAAAGCGTCGCGCCCGGGCGCTGCGGCGGACTGACAAATGCAACCCCACCCAATGGCCAGAGCAGGATGCGATCTGCAGTTCCTCCGACGGATCGGCACGCCAGCGCATGACCAAATTCATGGGTTAATACGATCCCAAACAGAGCAATGTATTCAGCCATGTTCCAGATCGGCGATCCATAAGCCTTGGTTCGCTGATATTCGAGCATGGCAACGATAAACCAGGTCCAATGCAGGTAGACCTGAATACCAAATAGTTGAAAAAGCGGAATTCCGGATATTGGCATAACGTTCTCATACATCATACGCGCGTCGAACGCATATTCGCAGGTATAATCCAGGCCGATGGGTGTAACAGCCTCCATTTTACCCGATTTTTCAAGCACGCCGCCCATCGACCAGATCGGTGTGGAAGAGCGAATCGATCGACTTTCCAAACGGAGTGTGAAGAAAGAGTCCAAGGTCGTAGCGCTGAAACTGGCGCTGAGCATGATCGACCTGACCACGCTCGAAGGGGCCGATTCACCCGCAAAAGTCAGGCAATTATGCTATAAAGCCGCCCATCTCAACGATTCGCTGCCCGATCTGCCCACAGTAGCGGCGGTTTGCGTTTATCCGACATTGGTGAAGATCGCCAAAGACGCGCTCAAGAACACTTCAATCAGGATTGCTTCGGTTGCAACAGGTTTTCCGTCGGGTCAGTATCCGCTCTCGACGAAACTGGAGGAGACGAAATTCGCGGTCGAAGCCGGTGCCGATGAGATCGACATGGTCATTTCGCGAGGGCACTTCTTCGCGGGCGATTTTCAGTACGTTTTCGACGAAATCGCTGAAATCAAAGCCGCTTGTGGGCCTGCCCATCTCAAGGTCATCCTTGAGACCGGCGAACTTGGCACATTGGAGAACGTAAGAAAGGCCAGCGACCTGGCGATGCACGCGGGCGCGGATTTCATCAAAACCAGCACCGGCAAGATCCAGCCGGCCGCAACCTTGCCTGTTACGCTGGTCATGCTTGATGCCATCCGAGATTTTTATCGAAAAACAGGCCGGAAAGTCGGAATGAAACCCGCAGGCGGCATCTCCACCGCGAAGGTGGCTATTCAGTATCTGGTACTCGTCCGGGAAACCCTCGGGAATAATTGGTTGACCCCAAACCTGTTTCGGATTGGAGCCAGTCGGCTGGCCAATGATATCCTGATGCAGCTTACCAAGGAGCGCGCCGGTGCTTATCAATCGCTGGATTACTTTTCACAGGATTGAGAAACTCTGCATCGCTGATTTGGAAGATGACAATCGGTCAAAAACGCGCTAAAGTCAGGTCCGATAAAAACGCTTATAACGATCTTATTAACATCGCTTTACGTTGTGACGCGGGAGTTGACATCGTGCTTTGCGTCCGATAATTGTTTAAGAGGCGAAACAGCGCATTTTTTTGGCTTAGCCCTCCGATCTGCTGTTAGAATGAAAGTCTAAGTGTGATCAAGGGATGCACCCCAGGCGAGGTGCAATTGTAAGGGTTCCACTGCGTATGGTGGCGCGGTGTTACCTTTTGTCGTTCCATGGGTGGTTAGGGTCAGAGTTTACTGAATGGCCGCATCGACGCCCGTCAAACTGGCATCCAACATCGGACCGGCTTTGCTTCCTTTGGGACATCACCAGGGAAAGCCGCCCATCCGAATTACGCGCCCGGTCTACGTCGTCGGGTCGCGAGCCAATGCCCGTTTGCACCTGGTTTCCAATAGCGTCAGCAAGGCCCACGCCCTGATCGTCCGCTCCAATAGCCGCACGTACATCCGCGACCTGGCCAGCCGAAACAAGGTTTACATCAATGGCGATGAGGTTCGCGAAGCAGAACTGGTCGAAAACGACCTGATTAAGATCGGAACCTTTACTTTCCAATACATTGCCGGCCTGGGCG
>DASZXJ010000194.1:0-4734 GCA_035545895.1 Tepidisphaeraceae bacterium
ACTTCAAAACGACTCTTGTTCTGTTGATTGTTGTGCTGGCCATCGGTTTGGTTGTGCTGCTGGTTCCGCAGAAATCGGATCAGACGACAACCGAACCCGCCGCCGAGAAATTGCTTTCGATCGCGCCATCGGATGTAAAAAAGGTGGCCTTCGATTCGGATGATGGTCGTATCGTGCTTGAAAAAGCAGGCGGTAAATGGACGCTTGTTCAGCCTGTGAAAGAGCCCGCCGAGGACTCGGCCGTTGCGTCGCTTCTCGAAGCCATCACCTCCATGCAGTCGCGCGGGCAGATCATGGCGGATTCGACCAGCGGATTTGACGCCGCCCGAAAGGTCGAACTCACCACCAACGACGATAAAGCCATCAAGTTCGACGTGGGCGGGCGGTCCGGTGCCGGTGACAACCTCTACATTCATCGTGAAGGTCAACCCAAAGCCGATGTCGTCAACGCCGCGGTTTATGAACAACTCGACAAGCCGTTAAAACAGTGGCGCCGCGAGAAACTGTTTGACACGCCCGGCATGGAAATCAAGCAGGTCAGGATTGCGACCACGCAGGGCTCTTACGAAATTGCACAACATGGCGCTGAGTGGCAGGTGAACGCCGGCCCGGCCACCATGCCCGCCGAAGCCATCGCGGTTTCGGATATCACGATGGCGATTGCCAACCTGCGGGCGGTCGAATACGTCGCTGAAAACGACGCCGATCCGCGCAAATACAATCTCGACCAGGCGCCGATGACTGTTTCGTTCAGCACGCAGGCGCCCGCGACGCAGCCCAGCACCGCCCAGCCGGCGTTTACGACCGTCAAGTTCGGCCGATTTGACGACCTGCTCAAGAAAAACGTATTTGCTGAAACATCGCAAAGCCCGAGCGTCGTCACCGTCGCCGTTTCGTCGCTCGAACCGTTTAAGAAAAAGCCTTTGGATTTGCGCGATCGCAAGGTGATGTCGATCGAAGCCGACCAGGTGAGCAAGATCACGATCGTTTCCGAAAAAGCACCGACCTCACAGCCTTCTTCGCCGCAAACGGTGGTTCTGGAGCGCGCCAGGATCGTGATGGGCCCGACCAAGCCGGCGACTTCACCCGCCACCACCGTCGCCGCGACCCAGCCCGCGACGCCGCCTTCCAGGTGGAACATCGCCTCGAAGGACAATTCGCAGGCCGAGGATTCCAAGGTCGATCAGCTCTTGTCGGAACTTCATCCATTGCGGGCCGAGAAGTACATGGAATCCGCCCCCGCGACCCAGCCGGCTGCAACGTATGTTGTGACCCTCGAAACGCCCAACGCGACGCACGAACTTCGTCTGACCGATCCGGGCGGTTCGCAGCCGCTGGTTGGTTCATACAACGGCCTGACGTTTGAAATCTCGCGATTCCTTGCGGATCGCCTGACCACCGATTTCACCAAAGGTTCGACCCCAACTCCATCGCCGATGCCCACGATGCCATCGCCGGGTTTCCCCATGACGCCGCAATGACAAGCCGGCGCACTCCCTCGCCCGGTACTCCGGGAGGGCCGGGGTGAGGGGCATTTTTATTCAATTACGCTAAACTGAAGCGATGCCTCCGCGCGAACTCGGAAAAAAATCCATCCTGACGTCTGTCCAGATCGATCGCCCGCGATCAATTCTCGACACTTTCCCCAACCCGCGCCCGAACCGGAATTATGAAATTCAATTCATCTTCCCCGAATTCACCAGCGTGTGTCCGGTCACCGGCCAGCCCGATTTCGCCACAATTTCGATCACCTATGTTCCAAACAAACTCTGCGTCGAAATGAAAAGCCTCAAGCTCTATTTCTTCGCGTACCGCAACAAAGGCATTTTCTACGAGGCCGTCGTCAATACGATCCTTGATGATCTGGTCGCGGTGCTGAAACCCAGAAAAATGACCGTGGTGGGCGATTTCGCGGTGCGCGGCGGGACAAAGGGAATCATTACAGTCGCACACGGAAAGTAATTCGAGACAGGTGCGGGAGATTCAAATGGGAACGATCAAGCAGGGTGTTCATCGCGGTCTTGGATTGCTTGGAATTCGAATTGCGCAGACCGGCGAAGGCGCGCTCGGCTGGGTCATGTCGCACAGCAAACTCGCGGGCCGAGTCATTGGGTATCCACAAAAATGTATTCCAGAAGCGCATCAAACCAACCTCTGGATGCAAAAACTGAATCTGCGGACGGTGATCGACATCGGCGGGCATCAAGGCGAATTCGCAAAATATATCCATGCCATTTTGCCCGAGGCCGCGATTATTTCGTTCGAGCCACAGCCCGACTGTTTTGTTAAATTACAGGAAGTCGGCAAGACGCTGCCGAATCATCGCTGCTTCAACCTGGCGATTGGAGAAACGCCCGGCCAGACCACGATGCACCAAAGCGAGTTCAGCCCCGCATCGTCTCTTTTGCCGCCAAGCGAAGGAATGGAACAGCAGATGCCTTTCGCCGCCCGCACCAAATCCGTGAATGTACAGGTGGATACGCTCGATTCAATCGCCGCCAGGCTCAAGATTGAGGACAATCTGCTGGTCAAAATGGATGTTCAGGGTTTTGAAACGCGCGTGATCAAAGGCGGCCGATCCACCATTTTGCGCGCCAAACTGGTCATTGTCGAAACATCATTTCAGCGGATTTATCAGGATCAGCCGCTCTTCGGGGATGTCTATCAGTTGCTGGTCAACGAGCTGGGCCTGCGCTATTGCGGCAGCATCGACCGCCAGCCCAGCCCGGTCGATGGGTTCCCGCTTCAGGAAGACAGTATTTTTCTGAGGGATTGAAGCGATTGTCCATGCCCCGGCGGCGGCGACAACCCATCCGCATTTGACTGTAGTATCATAATCTGATACTATTGAACCCGTGGGCAAGCACGATCGAACCCTTGCGGCGATATTCGGCAATCCCATACGGGCAAATATTGTCTGGAATGATATTGAATCGCTTTTAAGCAATTTGGGGGCCGAGATATCAGAAGGTTCCGGCTCACGCGTGAGAATTGCATTAAACGGAGTGCGGGCCGTATTTCATCGCCCGCATCCGCGAAAGGAAACTGATAAAGGAGCGGTGAAGTCGATGCGCCGTTTCCTGATCGAAGCTGGAGTCATGCCATGATGCATTACAAAGGTTATCTTGGACGGGTCGAATATGATGCCGACGCCAAAATCCTGCATGGCGAAGTATCGGGGTTGCGGGACGTGATCACGTTTCAATCCGATTCGGCTGCCGGTGTGGAAAAGGCCTTTCGCGAATCAGTGGATGATTATCTCAATTTTTGCCGCCGACGAGGCGAAAAACCCGAGAAGCCGTATTCGGGCCAGTTTGTCGTTCGAGCCGGTTCTCAGCTTCATCGCAATTTAGTCGCCATCGCGCAGGCCACGGGAAAAAGCCTTAACACGGTTGTCGTGGAATATCTCAATCGTGAAGCCGAAATGGAATTGGGCAACATCACGCCGACCAGGGGATCGAGGCGACGTAAAAGCGCGTGATTCGAGAGGACGGAGCCAACAATTGAACTCAAAGGGAAGGTGCTCATTCCAGATCGCGACATCGCATTTGAAGCATTTGCAGCATCAATCTGTGTAAAGTTTTCCGCATTCGAGCGGCTTTCGCCGGGAGATACGAAAGCTCGCTGTAGGCTCCTCGAATCGATTTCTGACGATATCAAGAAATGCAGTAATCTCACCAGGCCAAGAATTAGCCAAAAAGCGTTGGATAAATGCAAAGCATTAGGCATCGAGAATCTTCAGGACAAAGATTGGCACGATCAGCCGAAGTTCGACCCTGGTAGAAAGATATTTCGGTGGGAGCACTTTAATCCGGTGTCTGCGATACGTGAGAAGTGCCATGCCAAATCGGAACAAGAGATATTTGAAATTCTTAAAAAAGGAATTCTCGTTGTCTGGATCCTTAAAGAGGAAGATAAAGAGTTGACCAGACAAGGTCGTCGCATCGATCGTCCGGATCCGGAGGCTGCGTACCGAGATGCCAAAATTGTAATAGTCTCTATCTAAATGTAACGGTTCTCGCTGGCGAATTGAGAGAGAAATTTTTCCGCCGATGCCATCGGCGGCTTTACGTGAAAGACATCTTGAATCATTTCAACATGCGAGACTGAGTTGGCCGGACGCTGCTGGCGATGTCGTTTTGTTTTGGCGCGATTGGAAGTGAGTCGTGAAATAGTTCCAGAGCGTTTCGGGATCGCGGATTTCTTTTTGATAAAACTCGGAACAGTACCAGCGGTTTTCCGCGCCCATGGCCTGGTTGTATCGTTCGGCAAAATCTCTTGCGCCGCCGTTCTTGATGAAGTAGGCGAGCAGGGTTTCCGGGTCGTCGATCTTCCGCCCGTGATATTGCGAACAGTACCAGCGATTTGTCTGGCCGAGCGCCTCAGCCAACTGCAAGCGAACTCGAAAGTTTAGCAAGGTTGCTCCTCCGCGAACTCACCATATTAGTCGGCAGGTTAACCAAGTGAAAGCAGAATTTTGCACCGGTATTTAGACCCACTTCCCCTGAAACCGTGCGGAAACTGATGGAAACCAGCAAAAAGCGCAAATATGGCGCGAAAATTGGCTTGTCCGACTCGTCACATGGCGCGCAATTTTGTGCAGTTTCATGGAGCCTACAGACAAGAATTTGATCCACAGATTTCACAGATGACACAGATTAAGAAAATGAAGGGGGAAAAAGAGAGAACGGTTGAAAGATCGTGGGACTTGAATTGTGGAGTGAAATTCATCTC
>DASZXJ010000195.1:0-18749 GCA_035545895.1 Tepidisphaeraceae bacterium
ATTTAGCCCCGCCGCTTGCGGCGGGTTTGGCGCTTGAAAACCCGCCGCAAGCGGCGGGGCTAAATGAACCCATCTCAAACTGACCCATTACCAAACAGATTGAAAGTTGATTTAGAACGGAATGTCGTCCTCAGTCAGCCCCGTTTCGCGTTCATCCCGGTTGGTCCAGTCCAGCTCGCGCGGGCGCTGGTCGGGTTCGTTGTAGCGACGCTCTTCCTCTTCGCGTTGACGACGCGCCTGCTGGTGCCAATCCGGCTCGGGTAGCTGCTCGCCAGGCGTCAAACCATACTTCCATTCTTCCCCTTCGATATCGTCATCGTCATTGCCGAAAGCCGCGTCAAGCTGCTTGTATTTGGATTCATCCGGGTCCCAATCAGCGGCCGTTTCTTCCAGATCGTTGAATTCCTCGTAGTCTTCGTAATCGTCATCATCTTCATACCAGCCGGCGTTGGCGGGATGAGTGGGATCGGTCGGGAAGATGTCGAACGTGAAACCCGCGCCGCTGCAGTTGGGGGTGGGACACATCCAAAAGCCGTCCAGCGTGCTGTCGCGCGCGCCGACAATCCGCTGCAACCACATCTGGTCGCTCATAAAGACGCGCCCGCAATGCAGGCAATAGCATTCGCAGGGCTCGGTGGGCGGCGCCATCGGATCGTGACGGCGACGAGGGTCGGCGGCATCCCACGATTGAGGGTCCGATTCAGGCTCAGAATGGTCACGAGTATCGCCCACGGCAACATTATCACGATATCTGCGCCCGATAGACAAGTAAAATCCTGAATTGCCTCCAACGATTGCCAATTTCCCCGGCCTGTTGAAAATGGAGACATGATCTCCGTCGTCGCTTGCAGCTTATACGACGCCAAGTTAAAGGCGGTTCAGGAAATGTATCGCCGAGCGATTCCAGGGGAAATGGAATTTATTGGGGCCAGGAATCCACCTTCGATTGCCGAGGGTTACAACTGCGCAGCCCAGAACAGCAAGGGCGATATCCTGATCTTCTCCCACGATGATGTCGAAATCATTTCGCCCGACTTTGCCCGGATCGTAGAGGCAACCCTGAAAGAATATGATCTGCTGGGAGTGGCTGGTACGGATAAGCTTGTCGGGCCCAAATGGCTAAACGCCGGTCCGCCGCATTTGTTCGGGCAGATCATTCATGCATCCCAGGAACCTGGCATCTATTCGTTGAATATTTATGGCGCACCTCGCCGATGCGTGGGCAATATTCAGGCGCTGGATGGGGTGTTCATGGCCATGCGACGCGAGGTTTGGGAGACCATCCGGTTCGACGAAATCAATTTTGACGGCTTTCATATTTACGATGTCGATTTCTCGTTCAGCGCATTCCTTGCCGGCAGGAAGCTTTGCGTGAGAAACGATATCCATCTTTATCACTCCTCTCGCGGAGATTATGCCGACCCCAATTGGTCAAAGTATGCTGATCGATTGACCAAAAAGCATGGGTCCGGATTCGCTGCTCATCGGCAACGAAAACATCAATGGGCGGGAACTTATGTTTGCAATTGGGATGAGGCGCGTGAAATCATGACGCCGACGTATTGGGACGCCCAATAGGCAAGCCGGATTGTCAAACGGGTTTCATGCCGCTAACGTGTAAGTGTCATGGCAAAAGCAAAAAAGAGCGAAACGAAGTCCGAATCCGCCCCGAAAAAAGCTCCTGCGAAGAAGTCAGCCAAGCCCGCTGCTAAAGCGCCAGCCGGTATGCCGATGGTCGATACCGATCTGGCCGCTCAATCCGCCGCGCGCATGTTGATGGCGCGAAAGAACAGTTCGTCCGGCAACAGCGCTGCGCCCTCGCCTGAAAGCGCGATGTTCAAACAGCTCAAGGCCGGCTTGAACAAGCCGCATGCTGCCACCATGTCCAATGTTCTCGAAAAATCGCAGGGACCTGAGTCCTCCAAAGATCACTCCTTCTTCAAGCAGACTGGTCAAAACCAGACCTATAACGCAGATGTCACGCGCAGCGGCGTTCCAAGACGCAACCCGGGATGATATCTCTACACCACCTGTACGATCTGAAATTCGACGATCTGCCTTGGGTCAAAGTCGATGCGCTGTTCAAATTCGCCGGCCAGGCCCTCCTTGTTCAGCGCGATGATCCAGCCTTGTTCGACGATCAGTTCATCAATCACTCGTCCGCCGACGAGTGAGACTTTGCACACAGCCGTGTATTTGCGCTTCGGCACGCCGTGCGTTAAAAGCACTTCGCGCCATTCCTTAGGCAGAGGTTTGGCAAGCCGGTTGCGCGGCGGATTCTTCGAGTGCATCATTGACCTCATCGGCAGCTCGCGGGTCAGGCCACAGTCCCCGGCCATCGCTGGCGTACCACTTATTTAACACATCATTCCAGTCGCGCAGGCTCCGAACGTTGATGAATTCGGTTTTTACATCAACCGCGTTGGTGTGGAATCGCGCATATTTGATTCCCATCTTTCGCATGCGTCGGCCGGCCAGTTGCTCGCCATGGATTTGCATGGCAATGGCGAAATGCTCCTGCAATGCGTCGCGCTGTTCGTGAATCGACGGAGGGGCAAGAGGCAAGGGGCGAAGGGCAAGCAAAGAGGCGGCTTGATTAAAAATCCACGGGTTGCCGATTGCGCCTCGAGCGATCCAGACGATATCCACGCCGGTTTCTTTGAGCATTCGGACCGCATCTTCAGCAGTGAAGACATCGCCGCTGCCCAGGATCGTGCGGTTGGGATACATCGCTTTCAGCTTTCGCAGGAATTCCCAGCGACTGAGGCCCGCGTATTTCTGCTCGACCGTACGCGCGTGAACCCGAATGGCTGAGTACCCATTGCTCCATGCGGATTCGATGATTTCATGGAACAGATCGACCGATTCCGGCGAATCGTCAAAACCGCGACGAATGCTGATGGTCGTCGGAATATTTGGCGGCAACACATCGCGAACGGCTTTCAGAATTGAAATCCCTCGCTCCACGTCGCGAAGCATATGCCCGCCTCGCGATTTGTTTTTGATTTTCTTGACCGGGCAGGCGAAGTTCAGGTCGATGACATCGTAACCGCGTTCCGCCAGGATTATCGCGGCGCGAGACATCGTATCGGGCTCTGAACCGATGATTTGCCCGGCCACTGGATGATCTTCATCATCGATATCGATCGATTTCTTCAGCCCCATGCCCCCGCTGAGCATGATGGTATCGAGCAAAGCTTCGGTGACCGCGTAAGGACAACCGCGCCGGCGCGCGACGACGCGCATGGCGCGGTCGGAATATCCAGCCAGACCGGCTTGGCAGAAGGGGATGGGGAGTTGGATCGGGCCGATGTTCATGGAAAAACGCAACGCGGCCCTGCGGGCCGCCGCTAAACAGAAGAAGGAATGTCGAATTACGCCGCGTTGGCGCCGTGGCATTTTTTGTACTTTTTACCGCTGCCGCAGGGGCAGGGGTCGTTGCGGCCCACTCGGGGTGTGTCGCGGGTGATCGTTTTGACTTTGGCGCCTTCACCCTGTTTTTGTTCGGCGGCTTGCCGCATTTCGCCGCCTTCGGCTGCGCCGCTGACGCCGTAGTTGTTGTTGGTTTCGTGAGTCGCAGCCGTTACCTGATACGCGTTTCGCGCCTGCGCCTGCCCGACCACGCGGGCGCGGAAAATCAGGTCGGTGACCTTGTCGCGCACGCCGGCCATCATCTCCTGGAAATAGCGGAAGCCTTCGCGCTTGTATGCGATTCGCGGATCGCGTTCGGCAAACGCCTGCAAACCGATGCCCGCTTTGAGCATGTCCATCGCATACAGGTGGTCTTTCCAGCTTTGGTCGAAAATGTTGATCAGCACGAATTGTTCGAGTTCGGTCAGTTCGCGACGGATGAATTGCTTGCCGCGCGAGATGAGCAGTTCGCGTATATTGACCGGCTGGGCGTCGTTGCTGGCCTGCACGGGGCCGCGAACTTCCGCTCGCGGTTTGGCGGTTAAATCGTCGATAGTCAGGTTGAGTATGAACCGTTGGTTGGCGGCTTTGACCAGCGCATCGGGCTGGGGGTTGGCTTTGATCAAAGCATCGACTTCGACTTCGATCTTGCCGTCTTCGAGGAACGCTTCCTGCTCTGCAAGCAGGTCATCGCGCAGCTTTCGAATGGGCTCGGCGCGAAGTTTTTCCACGGGCAATTCGATTCGATATTTCATCCATGCCCATTTGACGATGTGCTCCCACGCATAAGGATTGGTGACGTCCTGACCGTCCTGGCCAAAGGTGTAAAGCAGCATCGTATCGACGGGATATTCAATTTCGCGAAGCTGATACGAATCGCGGGCGCGCTTCTCGACCAGTGAAATGATGTCAGGTGAATTCTTTGGAATGCCGCGCTCGACATCGGCCAGCATTTCCTCGGGGGGAACCTTGATGCCGAATTTCGACTCGGCCCAACTGCTCAACTCCGCAAGCTGGTAATTCGGCTCGAGGTATTTCATCAAGCCGGCGCAATCCCGCTTTTCGATTTGCTCCAATGCCGCTGTCTTGAGATGGTCCTCGACTTCGTCGGCGGTCATTTTCTTCATCTGGCTTTGTGAGAATTGAACCTGAAAGCGGCTCATTGCCCAGGATTGAAGCGATTTCGTATCCCATTGCGATGAATCGCCGCGCTCCTCGCCCATGAATTCGTTGAGCGTGGATGACAGGCTCGTCTCAACTTCAGCGCGGGCCTGGCCTTTGATGTAATCTTCGAGATCGTCGATTCGTCGCATGCCTTTGACATCTTCCGGATCGACATTGACATCAAAGTTGGAGCGTGCCCACTCCGCGACGCAGGCAGCGACGTAATCCTCATCGATGTATTTCTGGACGGCGTCCTCGATCGATTCGCCGATCATTCCCCAGATGATCTTGTCGATATCTTCGCCATCGAGAACTTTTTGCCGCATGCCATAGAACTGGGAGCGTTGTACGTCCATGACTTCGTCGTATTCGAGCAGGTTCTTGCGAGCCAGGAAGTTTCGCTCTTCGACTTTCTTTTGGGCGCGCAAAATGCCTTTTGAGATTCTGCGATCTTCGATGGCCATGCCTTCCTCCATGCCGAGGAAGCTGAGCACCTTGATGGTCCATTCGCCGGCGAAGAGTTTCATCAACTCGTCTTCGAGTGAGACGTAAAAACGCGATGAGCCCGGATCGCCTTGGCGGCCGGAGCGCCCGCGAAGCTGGTTGTCGATTCGGCGGGCGGTGTGGCGCTCGGTGCCGATCACGTGCAGGCCGCCTGCAATTTTGGTTGGAGATGACAATTGCATGGCCGGGGCGATCTGGTCGTCTTCCTTGTCGGGGTTGACGATGATTTCCTTCCGCGTGCCGCCCTGAATCAATTTGTATGTGCCGCTTTCCACCTTCTGGATTTCAAAAAGCGCCTCGGGCGCCAGTTTGATGTCGGTGCCTCGGCCGGCCATGTTGGTGGCGATGGTCACGTTGCCGACGATCTGACCATGCGCGTTTTTGTGCGTCTGGCCGGCGAGCACGACAATCTGAGCTTCGCGCTCGTGAAACTTGGCGTTGAGCACTTCATGTTTAACGCCATATTTGTGCGTCAGCATCTTGGAGAGCATTTCGCTCTTTTCGACGCTGGTTGTGCCCACAAGCACGGGCCTGCCGGCATCGCTGTATTGCTTGATCTCGTCGATGATGGCGACCCATTTTTCCCGTTCGGTTCGATAAACCCGATCCTCGCTGTCGGCGCGGACGCAGGGGCGATTGGTCGGAATGGTGACCACTTCAAGCCGGTAGATTTTGCTGAATTCCTCGGCCTCGGTCTGGGCCGTGCCGGTCATGCCGGCGATTTGCTTATAAAGCTTGAAGAAATTCTGCAGGGTGATGGTCGCAAGCGTTTGCGTTTCCTGTTTGATCTGCACGCGCTCCTTGGCTTCAACGGCCTGGTGCAGGCCATCGGACCATTGCCGGCCGACCATTTTTCGGCCGGTGAATTCATCGACGATGATCACTTCCATCTCGCCGGTGCGACCGCCGCGCTCGACGACGTAATCCTTGTCACGCTCGTATACAACGTGCGCCCGAAGCGACTGTTCCATCAGGTGCGGCCACTCCATGTTGTTGCCGACATAAAACGAGCCGACTCCGGCAAATTCCTGCGCAGCGGCAATGCCTTCATGCGTCAGATGCACGCTTTTGCGATCCAATTCCACTTCGTAATGTTGAACCAATCCGGTTTTCTTGGCTTCAGCCTCGGCGAGTTTCTTGACGGCTTCCTCTTCGCGCTGTCGGGCGGCTTCCTTCTCCTCCTTCGTGCGAGCCTTGTCTTCATCGCCTTGCGCGCTTTTGATTGCTCGCTTCCACTGGTCCACTTCGCGCTCGACGGCATCCCAGGGCTTGTTGAGTTCGATGACCTTGCGGGCCACTTCGTCGGCAGCGCGATATTTGGGCGCATCATCGTGGGCAGCGCCGGAAATAATCAGAGGCGTGCGGGCTTCGTCGATCAGGATGGAATCCACTTCGTCAACGATTGCATAGTCGAGCGGGCCCTGCACCTGAAGATCGCGACGTTCCTTCATATTGTCGCGCAGGTAATCGAAGCCGAATTCGGCGTTGGTGCCGTAGGTGATGTCGCATTGATACGCCTTCTTACGCGCATCGCTGCCCGGGTCCATGTCGGATTGGATGTACCCGACGGTGATGCCGAGGTTTTCAAACGCCGGCTTGACCCACATGGAGTCGCGGCGGACAAGATAGTCGTTGACCGTCACGACGTGACAATGCATGCCTTCCAGCGCCCGCAGGAAACAGGCGAGCGGCGCGACAAACGTCTTGCCTTCGCCGGTCGCCATTTCAGCGATTTTGCCTTCATACAAGACAAGCCCGCCAATGAGCTGCACATCGAAACAGCGGGCGCGGAAGGGGGGGCGGCTTTCGGGAAATAGCTTGCGGATGGCCTGGTAAACGCTCAGCGGGATCGGCACCTGCTGCCAGGTCATGCCGCTGGCGATCATCATGCGCTCGACCGAGTCGTAAGCCTCATAGGCGGCATCGTCGAACTGCTCTTTGCTGTAGTTGTCCGGGTTGAAATTCTGTTCGGGGTTGAAGATTTCACGAATGCCGATGTGCCGGTCCATCGATTCGCGAATGATGGCCATGGCTTCGGGGATGATTTCCTCGGTGCGAACCTTCTTGGCGACAAGGTCGCGGCGCAATTCCTGCGTGCGATCGCGAAGCTGCTGGTCGGTCATGTTGCCGACTTTTTGTTCCAGCCCATTGATCTGGGCGACGATTCGCAGATATCGCTTGAGCAGACGCTCGTTGCGGCTGCCGAAAACCTTGGTCAATACTTTGGAGACCGTCAAAGCCATGGGGAAACCTCAATATGTCAAACGCAGAACTCTGAACGCAGGATCAGTAAAAGTGGACAGCAAATGGTTGCGATCAGAGAGCAGGCGGGGGCAATGGAAACTGGGAAGCGAGCAAAATCGATCGGACGCAGGGGCTGGTCCGATAATCAACCTGGGAGGGAACGATCGATTCGACCTGATCAAGCCGGCGGGTTTCGACGACCCGAACAGCCGGCACGGTGCGTCGCAGGCTGACGCTTAATCGCGTGACCAGACCGCCGGTGGAGGCGCTGGATTGCTGGCGAACCATCGGCGCAGCGACAGCTTGATCGGCACAGAGCGCCGACGCCACCAGCGCGATCACCAGAAATTTCCGTGCGGGTTTGTTCACGGGACCTGATAAGTATTCGTCCAATACGCCTGCTAGTCAAGACTAGAGACCATTCACCGCGGCAATGGGCGATCCATTGGACAAATATCGGTCTTTCACGTGTCCGGGCACCATTCGAGGCCGCGCATTTCATTGGTCCTGGGCCGGTGAAGGTCATTTCATATTGGCCTTCATCCAATCGATGATCCGATCCTGTGTGGCTTGGGGCAGGCGGTTGTAATCCCAGGGTTCATCCAGAACGAGCTTGTTGGTGGCGTTGTAAAAGCCGAACACTTTCTTGGCGCGATCGACGGCTGCATGAACGTCGGCCGGCGTGGCGTCGCGGTCCAGCATCGGCTGGAGTACATAAACCGGCCGCGGCGCGATGGTCGCCATCAGCTCATCATAGTCGTACGGCAGCTTCGATTCATTGCCGACATATGCGCCCAATTGCGGGAGCAGAGGCAGGTCGATGCTGTACCGCGTCAATCCGCCGGTGCCTTTGTCCGTCGTGTCGGTCCGCATCGGCGTGAAGCCGCAGATGGAGACGACGCCTTTCACGCGATTGTCGAGCGCGGCCGTATGCAGCGCGACGATTCCGCCCATCGAATAGCCGTAAAGGTAAATTTTGTTTGGATCGACCATGCCGTCCCTGGAGACGGCGTCGATGACCGCCTGTGTGTCGGCAACCATCCGGCCCAGCCGCGACCAATGCGGGAAGCGATCATAGAACGTCGCGAATTCATCGGTGCGGCTGCCGTGGCCGGTCTGATCGAAGCCGACGACCGCATAGCCGGCGCGAACCAGCGCCAGGATCGGATGCAGGTCCGGCTTCTGGCGATAGACCCACATGTAACCCATCGGGTAGCTGAACCCATGCAGCCAGACCACCGTCGGCAGGTGGGCGTTTTCCTCCGTGCCCTTGGGATAATAAAGCTCGGCGCGCGTGCCTTGGCCGAAGGTGAAACTGCGATACTCGGTGTTGCTCTTTTCCGGCTCAAGCCAGCCGAACGATCCGCCGCGCTCGATCGCCCAATCGACGATGGTGGAGGTGTCACTCGCCGGCCCGCGAGGTCTTTGCGCTGGATCGGGTCCACCCTTGCCGCCCTCTTTCGTGCCGAGCATTCGTTGTACGGCCTTGCGAACGTCGGGGGTTTTCTTCTCCCATTCGCCGGCCGAGGTCACGCCGGCCAGCGCATCTGCATCGCCCGCCGAGGACTTGCCGACGTCAGCAGCCTTCCTGTTCTGGGCCTGCCATTTCCTGTAATCCCAGGGGTAGAGGTAGTCGTTGGTCCACTTGTCGTTGGATTTGCCGAACTGAATGTCCAGCCAGTGCAGCGTGGCTTGCGGATCATTCGAGCCATGATGTCCCTGCAGGTGGAAGATGGCGTTGTGATCGGGCACGCCGAGGAGATCGAACGCTTTCTGAGCGGAGTAATACGCCGCTTCGTTGCCATAGGTGTTGCCGACTTCGTCCTCCTCGCCGTAAAGACTGATGATTGACCGCGGCGCGATGGCGGCCTGGATGAGATTGCCATCGACCGGCAGCCGATCATCGCGGCCGCTGAAGAAGCGAAGCTGAGGGGCAAACCAGATAGGGAAGCTGCGGGTGGTTGATTCGATTCCCTCGGCCGCCCCGCGCTCACTGCCGGAGCGCCACGGCAGAATGCCGCCCACGCCGGTGCTGCCCGCAATGCAGGCGGTGATCCGTTTGTCAAACATCGCCGTGATCGCCGCCATCTTGCCGATGCGCGAATAACCGGTGATGGCGATGTACCGCTTGTCCACTTCGGGCAATGTGTAGAGATAATCAATGACCATCTGATAGGTGAAGGCCATTTTTCCCATCGAGCCGAAGTCGTAATCGGGATAGTATTTGCCGATATCGGGCGGACGATCGACGCTCAACCCTCCTTCAATGTCGCACGCAATGTAGCCTCGGCTGGTGATGCCCGGGCTGCCGTTATTCATGAAAACAGGAAAGGGACCGGGTCCGGGCGGAATGCTGAGCATCACGCGCGTGGTGATTTGGTTGTCGGGTCCGTATTTCAGATCGACATAGCGTGTGATGGTTCCCGGTGCGGGCTGCGAGGCGGCACCACGACCACGGCCACGACCGCCGCGGCGCCCGAGTCCGGTCGTCGGTCCCGTCGCCGGCCCGCGGCCACGTCCAAAGCCGCCGGCGCCGGCTCGCGCCGCCTCAGCCTGCGCAACGGCAGGATCGACGACAATCACCTGGCCTAGCCTGGGCTTGGGCGGAATGCGACCGATGTCATACTTCTCAAACAGCATCAGGATTTCCGCCCGGCGTTCTTCCCAGTCGGCGGGAGTCTTCACGACTCGCTTGCCGTCCAGGAACACCAGTGGATCGGGAAGGGTGTTGATCCTGGGCAATGAGTTGAAATCCGGCGGCAACGTGCCGGTCTGCTCCTGCCACTGCGTCCAGGAAGGAACGTTGGGCAGGATCGTCTTCATCTTTTCGAGATATTCCTTGCGCTGCTCGACGGTCATTGGCGGCTGCTGCACCGGCGCGGAGGCGCTTGGCTCCTGCCCGCGGAAAGACTCGCAGCCGGGATTGAGAATTGCCACGCACAGCCATGCCGCCAGTAAGATTCCTCGTTTCATCCTTCCGTTCCTTCCACAATTTCAACGCCATTTAGCCCCGCCGCCTGCAGCGGGTTTGACGCTCGAAAACCCGCCGCAAGCGACGGGGCTAAATGAACCAATCTCAAACCGACCCATTGCTCTGTTTCAGGTTCAATTGAGGTACTCAAAAGCACGGCCAATGTTGAATTCGGTGCGAGTCAATCTCATCTGCTCTCCGTGCTTGAGTGATGGGTTTTTACGTATAGCATTGAGCGACCTGGAGGTTTCTTAACCTTATTATGGCCACGCAGACACTCAAGGTTGCCGCGACTTGTCCGCTGGATTCGAGGGTGCATGAAATGTGCGGGCCCTGCCTGCGCGACAAGCTGGCAGGGCGGTCGGGAATCAACCAGATCAAGCTCGATTCGACCGCGCCGGGCCTGGCCATGCTCGAACTGGATTACGACCCGCGACTGGTGACGCTGGGCGAGCTTGAAAACGAGATGAAGCGCATCGGCGTCTGCCGGCTGGCCGATCGCGCGGAAATGGTCCTGGGGATTGATGGCATGGTTTCGCCAAAGAGTGAGCAGGCCATCGAAGCCGCGCTGTCGCGTCTGCCGGGCGTGGTGGCGAGCGCTTCGTTTGCTTCGAAGTCCTTGCGGATTGAGTTTGATCGCACGCAGTGCGCTTTACCGGAAATCGTTCGCCGCCTTGATGAAATCGGATTTCACCTCAGGTCCGGCAGCGCGCCGGCGTCCGTGAAACAGGTTCGAGAATCCTTCGCGCAGCAAATCGTCCGATGGGGCCGGGAGTATTACAAGATTGTCATGGCGGTGATCGGGGGCTTGCTGCTGGTTGCGGCGCTGCTCGTCAACTGGTACGCGCCGCCAAGCCTGCAGTGGTTGCGGATCGCGCTGATCGTTCCCGCTTATCTGCTCACCGGCTGGTTCACGTTCAAGGATACCCTCAAAACTCTCTGGAATTTGCAGTTCGATATCGACGTGCTGATGTTCGCAGCCGCCATCGGAGCGGCATCGCTTGGGCATTATGAAGAGGGTGGATTATTGCTGTTTCTCTTTGCCCTGGGCGGGGCGGGTGAAGAGATGGCGATGGACCGGGCCCGCCGGGCGATTCAATCGCTTTCCAAACTTGCGCCCGAAGCCGCGACCGTGCGATTGCCCGATGGACGCCAGCGACTACTGCGGGTTGCCGAACTGAAAATTGGGGATGAAGTCGTCGTGCATCCGTTTGATCGCGTGCCGGCTGACGGGACGATTCTGGACGGCACGTCATCGATCGACCAATCGCCGATCACCGGCGAATCGGTGCCGGTCGTCAAATCGCCCGGCTCGGCTGTATTTGCCGGGACGATCAATGGCGAAGGTCTGCTGGTCGTGACCGTCACCAAGCTCGCCAGCGAATCGACGTTGGCCAAGATCGTGAAAATGGTCGAGGAAGCGCAGACCACCAAGTCGCCGACCCAGGTTTTCACGGACAAAGTCGAACATTACTACGTGCCGATCGTTTTGATCGCGACGGCTGGACTGATTTTTATTCCTCCGCTCATTAAAGGCGGGGACTGGGGAATCTTTTTCCTGCGGGCGATGGGATTTTTGACCGCTGCCTCGCCGTGCGCGCTGGCGATTGGTACGCCCGCCACGGTTTTGAGCGGCATCGCTCGGGCGGCGCGGGCGGGCGTGCTCGTCAAAGGGGGCAGGCACTTGGAAAACCTCGGCAGGGTCACCGCCATCGCGTTTGACAAGACCGGCACACTCACGCGCGGACGACCTGAATTAACCGACGTCGTTCCCCTGAACGGCAAACCTGAATCGGAACTGCTGGCCTTGGCGGCGGCGGTCGAAAGCGGCAGCACGCACCCGCTGGCCAAGGCGATTGTCGGACAGGCGCGCGCCCACCATCGCGAATTGCCGCAGGCGATGGAAATCGAACAAATCCCCGGCAAAGGCGTGGTCGGCAAAGTCCACGGCCTGACCGTTATCGTCGGGCAGGTCGATCTGATCTCGAAAAATGATCCGGCCCACACAGCCTTGCGGGAAAAAGTCGCTGAGCTTGGCCGCAAGGGGCGCACATCGGTCGTCATGATTGTCGATGGGCAAGTGGCGGCCGTGTTTGGTTTGTCCGACCGTTTGCGCGACAACGCGGCGCTGACCCTTCGCCATCTAAAAAGGCTGGGGATCACCAAGACGATCATGCTCACCGGCGACTCGGCAGCCGTGGCGGATCCGATCGCCAAAGAGGTCGGCATCGACGATCACTACAGCGATCTGCTTCCGCAGGACAAGGTAAGGATTCTTCATTCCGCGTTTACGACCGATGGGCCGGTCGCGATGGTGGGTGATGGCGTCAACGATGCGCCCGCGATGGCGACCGCGACGGTGGGCGTGGCGATGGGCGGCGCGGGGACCGACGTCGCCATCGAAACCGCCGACGTCGTGCTGATGGCCGACGATCTGGGCAAACTCCCCGAAGCCATCGGCCTGTCCCGGTTCTGCCGAACGATCATCAAGCAAAACCTCCTGATCGCGCTGGGGGTCATCTGCGTGCTCGCGCCGCTGGCTGCGGTTGGAACAGCCCAATTAGGGATTGCGGTCCTGTTTCACGAAGGATCGACGGTCGTCGTCGTCCTAAACGCAATGCGGCTTTTGGTTTATAAACCGCGAGCTTTTCCAGAATAAGATGACCGTGAAATTCTCCCGCGGCAGAGCCGCGGGTTTTCTTTTTCGGTGTAAACCCCTCAAAAATCCCAAATCCCCGCTGCGCTGCCAGCCGCAATGCAGGCGAGAGATGCGATCGGAGTCGTAGGGAGGTACGTTGGGATACCGCATCGTTCGCCCAGCGAAGGCTGGCAGCGCAGCGGGGGTTTGCTCATTTTCAATCCAAAATCCACATTCCGCAATCCGAAATACCCCATCATCCAGGGTTCTTCCCCACCGGGACGGCAGTGATATAATCCCCTCCGCCGGTTATCATGGATGAGCGTGGCGTTGCAGCAAAGGACTATTTCTCGGGAAATCTCGCTGGATGGGCCGGGCCTGTTTTCAGGTGAACCGGCCACGCTGACCTTCGCGCCGGCCGAGAAGGACTCGGGGATTACCTTTCTCCGGCAGGACGATTCGCGGTCGGCAGTCATTCACGCAACCATTTCCAACGTTCTTAAACGACCGCGCCGTACGTGCTTGCGCAATGGGAGTTTATACGTCGAAACCGTCGAGCACTGCCTGGCTGCGCTCAGCGGCATGGGGATCAGCAACGCGATCGTCAAACTGACCGGCGGTCACAGCGGCGAGGTGCCCGGCGGAGACGGATCCAGCAAACAATTCGTCGATGCCATCACGCAAGCGGGTGTCACCGAACAAGATGCGCCGGTCCGGCCCATTATCATCAAAAAACCCGTGCAGGTGAGCATCGGCGACGCGACGCTTGCTGCATTGCCCGGCCCGACCGATCGGCTGGAGATCATTTACGATTTCATCGCGCCCGAACCGCTCGGTCGGCAGACGATTTCGTTTCATCTGGGCAACGGAAATGGAAACGGCAAAGGCAGCCACGACGACTTCGTAAATCAACTCGCGCCCGCCAGAACGTTTGTCTTCGAACACGAAGCCGCCGAGCTGCGCGCTCGCGGATTGGGCAAGCATTTGTCTCCCAGGGATTTGCTGGTGATTTCGCCGACCGGGCCGATCGATAACGCGTTTCGGTTTCCCGATGAATGCGCCCGCCACAAGGTATTGGATTTGATCGGCGACTTGTATCTGGTGGGCCGGCCGATCTACGGCAGGCTCGTCGCCCACAAGAGTGGCCACCATCTCAACCATCTGATGGCCAGGAAATTGCTTGAGCAGCAGCAGTCTGAAACGCTGACGTCCTCGGTCAGCCGTGAAGCAGCCTTGGATATTCGGCGAATTCAACGGATTTTGCCGCATCGATACCCGATGCTCATGGTTGATCGCGTGGTTGAACTGGAAGGCGACCAGCGGGCTGTCGGAATCAAGAATGTGACGTTTAACGACGTGTTTTTCCAGGGGCATTATCCCGGCACGCCGATCATGCCTGGTGTGCTGATTGTCGAGGCTTTGGCGCAATTGGGCGGGATTTTATTGAGCCAGAAGTTGGAACATACCGGCAAACTTGCGGTCCTGCTCAGCATGGATAAGGTGAAGATGCGTCACCCGGTTGTGCCGGGCGATCAGTTGATTTTGGAAGCCGTTGCCGTGCGCGTGAAAAGCCGCACCGGCCACGTGAGATGTAAAGCATTTGTTCAAGACAAGATGGCCGCCGAAGCGGACATCAAATTCATGCTCGTCGATGCCGAGCCAGCGTAAGTAGGAAGTGATCGGTTGTCGGTGGCCAGTGGTCAGTTAAGTATTTGACTGACCACTGACAACCGGCCACTGACCACTAATTTATGTCGAAGATTTCGCCACAAGCTCTGGTAGATCCCAAAGCGAACCTTGCCGACGACGTGGAGGTCGGGCCTTTTTGTCTGATTGGCCCGGATGTTACGATCGGAGCGGGAACGCGATTGCTCAGCCATGTCGTCGTCAAAGGACGCACCACCATCGGCCAGAGCAATGTCATCCATTCACATGCCGTGATCGGCGGACCTCCGCAGGACCTCAAATACCGGGGTGAACCCACCGGCGTTGAGATCGGCAACAACAACGTGTTCCGCGAAGCCGTCACTGTCAACCTCGGCACGGTCTATGGCAGCAAGGTGTTTGGCGGCGGAGTCACGCGCATCGGCAACGACAACCTGCTGATGGTCAACACCCACGTCGGCCATGATGCCCAGATCGGCAGCGGGTGTATTCTGGCGAACAACGTGATGATTGCCGGGCATATCGTCATCGGCAACAAGGTCAATCTGAACGGCGGCGTGGGAATCAACGCGTGGGTCAGCATCGGAGATTTTGCGTATATCGACGGCTATTCCCGCGTGCACCACGACGTGCCGCCTTTCGTGAAAACAACCGATAATAAGGTCCGCTCGCTCAACGACATCGGCCTGCGCCGAGGCGGGTTTACCGATTCGGATATCGAAGCCCTCGAGGATGCAGCGCGCAATTTATTTCTGAGCAAGGAGAAAAAGACCTTTGCTGCCGCCCTGCGTGA
The DNA here is from genome assembly GCA_035545895.1 of Tepidisphaeraceae bacterium. Taxonomy (GTDB): domain Bacteria; phylum Planctomycetota; class Phycisphaerae; order Tepidisphaerales; family Tepidisphaeraceae; genus DASZXJ01. The sequence goes on from DASZXJ010000195.1 coordinate 15,391, forward strand.
ATTTGATACGATGAACGGGCTGAACCCGCACGTGAAATGTATGATCGAGTTCCTGCGCCGCCGCGATCAGGGCAAGCACGGCCGCTACCTCGAAAGCCTGCGGCCGAAATGACCGGAGTTGTCATGCCCGCGAACATTTCCATCGACCGTCAGCAGATTGCCGACTTCTGCGAACGTCATCATATTCGCAAATTGTGGTTTTTCGGAAGTGTTTTGACAAACGACTTTCGCCCGGACAGCGATGTGGACGCGCTGTACGAGTTCGAAGATGGATTTGCACCGGGCTGGGATATTGATCAGATCGAGGAAGAATTATCATCCCTCCTTGGTCGAAAAGTCGATTTGGTGCCGGCCAAATATCTGAGCCACTGGATTCGCGACCGCATCATGGCCGGGGCTGAGGTGCAGTATGTCCGATGACATTTTGTTCATTGGACACATGCTCGAAATGGCACAACGCGCCAAACGCCTCGTTGACGGATTGAGCCGTCCGGATCTCGATCAAGATGAAAAGCTGCAACTGGCCTTGGTCAGAGCCCTGCAAGTAATTGGAGAAGCTGCGTGGCGAACTTCCGCAGAATTTCAGCGATCGCACGCTGACGTTCCGTGGAAAAAGATCGCGGCATTTCGCCATCGGGTTGTTCACGAGTATTTTGCGGTGGATTATGACATCGTTTGGCGAATCGCGACCGAGGAACTTCAGCCTCTGATTGAAAAACTTGAACCCTTATTGCCGCAACCCTGATGAATGTAGAGAGTAAACTTGTGAATCCAGCAACTGAGCAATCGCATCAAACACCCCTCCCCGTCGCCGTCGTCGGTTGCGGGCGAATGGGCCGGCTTCATGCGCGGGCGTATTCGCAACTCGCCAAGGCCAAGCTCATGGGGGTGTTTGACATCAGCCCCGACGCGGCTTCAACAGCCGCCGAGGAATATGAGTGCGGTGTATTCGAATCGATCGATTCGATGCTCGACAAGGTCAAAGCCGTCACCATTGCCGTGCCGACCAATGCGCATCTGGAACTGGCCGAACCGTTTCTCAAGAGAGGCATCGCCTGCCTGATCGAAAAACCGCTTGCCGCCAACGTTGCCCAAAGCAAGCGGATCATCGAACTCGCCAAAGAAAGCGGCGCGGTGATTCAGGTCGGCCACATCGAGCGGTTCAACCCCGCTTTCACCGCCATGCAGCGGCTGAACATTCAGCCGCGATTCATCGAAGTCACCCGCATCAGCCCGCTCACGTTCCGCAGCATCGATGTGGGCGTGGTGCTGGACATGATGATTCACGATATCGACATCGTCCTGCAACTGGCCAATTCCAAGGTATCGCGCATCGACGCGGTCGGCGTGAGCGTGATCGGGCAGGTTGAAGATATCTGCAATGCCCGGGTAACTTTTGAGAACGGCTGCGTCGCGAATATCACCGCTTCGCGGCTGGCGTTGAAAACAGAACGGCGTATCCGGGTCTTCAGCGCCGATGCGTATGTATCCGTGGATTATCAAAAACGATATGGAATCGTCGCACGGCGAGGTGAAAACATCTCCGCCATCCGCGACACCGTAGCGCGAATCCGCAAAGGCGAAATCACCGACCTTTCGCAGCTCAATTTCATGGACCTGGTGCAGGTGGATGAACTGGCGATCGATGAAACCGACCCGCTGAGGGCGGAATTGGAAAGCTTTATCGGCGCCGCCACCGGCAAGTGCAGCCCAGCCGTCACGGCGGATCAGGGACTGGCAGCGGTTGAACTGGCCACGCAAATCGTCGAATCAATCGCTCATCAGATTTTGGAATAGACTCGCCGCAGCTTAAATATCCCTACTTCTTGTTCCGCCACTCCGTGTATTTTTGAAGCGCCATTTCCAACACCGGCGTGGTATTGGGTGTTTCGGGATTGATTACCGCACTTTTCAGGAGTTTGGCTTCCATCTGCTGTTGCCGGGCAGCCAGTTGCGGCTTGGTCAGGTCGTCCTTGATCTGGGCCTGTACATCTTCATCATCGAATGATCTCATTCGGCCCTGCTTGCGGTTTTCGAGCCTTGCGATGTAGAACGAATTGTTGACCTCAACGACATCACTCACCTGGCCGGGCTGAATTTTCCAGACGGCGTCTTCGACATCCTTGACCACGAATGACCCGCGCTGCACCCATCCATCGCCGCCGCCCACCCGGCCCCTGGAACTCATCAAGGCGGGATCATCATTGATCGACCCCGCCAGCGCGGCAAAGGCCTCATCGTTCATCGATACGGCCTTGTCGTGCAAATCCTTGATTTTTTCGATGGCCTGCTCGCGACCGCCGGTGCGGGCGGCCGTGATCTTGATTACACGGAACTGCGCTTCATCAAACGCGGTGAATTCAGTTTTGACATGCTGATCGTAATACGTGCGCATTTCCTCGGCCGTCACCTGCACCTGCGGATAAAGCTTTTTCTGAAAGAGCAATTGAACCATGTAGATTCGATTTTGCTCGGTTGCGCGTTCGTCGAAATCCATTCCATCGGCGGCTGCTTTTCGACGCGCCAGTTCAAGCGACCCACCCGCTTCGGTCACTTGCCGCATGCGCCACGCCATCGTCGCACTTTCGGCCAAGTCCTTTTCCTCCTTGGCCAGGTTCTGAACGGCTGCTGCATAGAGCAATTCGTTTTTAATCATCGTGCTGACCTGCGTGTCGATTTCCTGCCGGGCGCGGGCGGTATACGACTGGAAATCGCGCTGCCTGGCTTCTTCGGAAAGCTTGGGGGTAATCAATCGCAGGACTTTATCCGCGTAAATCGGCGTGCCGCTGACTTCAACCACCACCGCGCCATACGTGAGGTATTGCCCGGTGCTTGCAGCGCTGGGCGTATTGATCGGCAAACCCGGCAGCGTTGCAGGAGACTCGGCGACGACTTCCTTTACCACCGGGGCAACGGTGGTGACGGTCTGCGCGGCGGGAACGCGCGGCTGATCGACGGCGGGCGGAGTCTGCACAATTGCCCCGGAACGATCCGCAGCATGCAGGCGATCGTCCGTGGTCGATACCGAAGGCGGCTGGGAACGGTAAAACGAGTCAGACGTCAACGTGCGCGATTTGGCCGACCCGCCGCCACCCATCAGGCCGCAGCCGCCGAGAAACACCATCGCAAAGACCATCCCAATTTTCGTACAAGACATGCGGATTTCCTTTGTGCGACAGTGTACCGACAAACAGATCAATCCAAAATCCCCAATTCCAAAATCACTACTGTCCGGTTAATCGCCGGCGTTAGGCGGTGTTTTTCTCGATGTCACCGAGTCCAACCGCTCCAATGTTAGGGTACACGATTTCATTTTCGTTTGCCGGTTTGCCGCGTGTCGTGGCGATCGTGTCACGACG
>DASZXJ010000196.1:0-19148 GCA_035545895.1 Tepidisphaeraceae bacterium
CCAAACAAGTGGAAGCCATCGAGGCGCTGACCCGTCAGGGGGTCGATGCAATCGCGGTCTCGTGCACGCAGGCGGCCACCGTCGCTCCCGCCATCGATGCTGCCATCGCCAAGGGAATCACCGTCATGTGCTTCGATTCAGATGCTCCGCAAAGCAAGCGGTTTGCCTATTACGGCACGGATGACCATGCCTGCGGCGTGGCGGTGATGAAGGAATTGGCAAGCGTGATGCAGGACAAGGGCACGATCGCGATCCTTGGCGGCAACCAGGGTGCGCCGAATCTCACCGGCCGAATCAATGGTGTTAAGGAAGAGATGGCCAAGCATCCGAACATCAAGCTGCTTGAAGCCGGCGGCGGAGTGTTCTATCACCAGGAAACCCCGGAAAAAGCCGCCGAAGCCGTCGCCACCGCCACCAACGCCAATCCGGGCATCGAAGGCTGGGCCTTCATCGGCGGCTGGCCGCTGTTTACCACTGACGCTCTGAAATGGCCGCCGGGCAAAATTCAGGTCGTCTCCGTTGACGCGCTGCCGGCCCAGCTTGGCTATCTGCGAGATGGCCATGTTTCGGTTCTTCTCGCCCAGGACTGCTATGGCTGGGGAACCAAGTCGGTTCAGATTCTGCTCGACAAAATCGTCAAGCAGCAGGATCCAACATCAGAAAAAGTGATCGATCCGCTCACCCGCGTCACCAGGGACAACGTCGAGGAATTCGGCAAGAACTGGGACAAGTGGCTTGGGAAGTAAAGGATGAAGGATGAAGGATGAAGGATGAAATAATTTTCATCCTTCATCCTTCTGCCTCATGTCAATTCAGTTTTCCAACATCACCAAGCGATTTGCCGGCGTTACTGCGCTGGACAACGTTTCGTTGAATATCGCAGCCGGCGAATGCCATGGTCTGATGGGAGAAAACGGCGCAGGCAAATCAACACTGGGAAAAATCCTTGCCGGTATTCACAGGCCGGATGACGGCGGGATCATCATTGAAGGCGAGCCGCGAGTCTTTCGCTCTCCCGCCGATGCGCTGCGCGCGGGCGTGGGAATGGTCCATCAGGAACTGGCGTTCTGCCCGGAATTGTCTGTCGCGGAAAATCTGTGCATGGGGCAGTATCCGCGGCGAATGCGGCTGTTTGTCGATCGCCGCGAGATGACCCGCCGGGCCGAACGCTTGCTGGCGCAGATCGGCGTGCGTATCGATGTCGATCAGCCCATGCATTGCCTTTCGACGGCCCAGGAACAACTCGTTCAAATCGCCGCTGCCGTAGGAACCAACGCCCGTGTTCTTGTGTTCGACGAGCCGACCAGTTCCCTGGCCGAGCCGGATGCCCAGCAGCTTTTTCGCCTGATCGACCAGTTGAAATCGCGAGGCGTGACGATCATTTACGTTTCACATCGCATGCCCGAACTATTTCGTCTGTGCGACCGAATCAGCGTGCTTCGGGATGGCAAATATGTCGGCACGCTCGACCGGGCATCAGCCAATCAGGATGCGATCGTCCGCATGATGATAGGTCGATCCGTGCAGGAGTATTTTCCGCAGCATGTTTCATCGGCGCCGGGCGAGACGATGTTGCGGGTGGAAAACCTCGGCTCGCCGACGCATTTCGAAAATGTTTCGTTCGAGATTCGCGCCGGGGAAATCGTCGGATTTGCCGGGCTTGTCGGAGCAGGGCGAAGCGAAGTCGCCAAGGCGATATTCGGGCTCGACAGCACTGTCACCGGTTCGGTGCAGATTGGAGGCAAGCCGCTGAAGCTGCGATCGATTCGCGAATCGATGCGACATCGAATTGGCCTGCTTCCCGAAGATCGCAAGCGGCAGGGGCTCGTGCTCACGATGAGCTGCCGGAACAATCTATCGCTGGCGATGCTTGATCGGCTGAGCCGGATGGGTTTGCTGTCGCATTCTCACGAATGCGATCTGGCGCACGAGTATTTCAAAAAATTACGCGTGAAAGCGCCATCCATCGAAGTACCGGTGGCCGGCTTAAGTGGAGGCAATCAGCAAAAGGTCGCCATCGCCAAATGGCTGGCGCGGCAGGCCAAGCTGTTGATCGTCGATGAACCGACGCGCGGCGTCGATGTCGGCGCCAAGGCCGCCATTCATGAACTGATCGACGAACTTGCACGCCAGGGCGTTGCCATTATGCTGATCTCGTCCGAACTTCCCGAGGTCGTCAATTTGTCCACGCGCATCATCGTGATGCGCCAAGGCCGGATCGTCGGCGAAGTGTCGCGTCGAAATGCGACGCAGGAAAACGTTTTACGTCTGATGGCAGGAGTTGAGCAATGAGTATCCCCGCGGTCGGCAAGGCAGCCCCCAAATTCAAACTTCCATCAAGCACAGGCAAGGAAATCGATCTGGCGAGTTTTGCGGGTAAGAAAACCGTCGTCCTCTATTTTTATCCACGCGCCGACACTCCCGGCTGCACTAAGGAGGCTTGCGGCTTCCGCGACGCGCTGGCGGATTATGACAAAGCCAACATCGCCGTGCTCGGAATCAGCCCCGATCCTGAAAAAGACGTCACCAGGTTTGCAGAGAAGTTTCACCTCAATTTCCCCCTGCTGGCCGATGCCGATCATGCCGTTGCTGAAAAATATGGCGTGTGGCAGGAAAAGAGCATGTACGGCAAAAAATATATGGGCGTGGCGCGCACGACCTTCGTCATCGATAAGGACGGCAAAATCTCCCATGTCTTTGAAAAGGTGAAACCCGAAGGACACGACCAGGAAGTTCTGGACCGTCTCAAATAACGCCAACTTATCCACCCTCCAGTGGTTGTGGCGTTAATTCTCTCGAATCGGTGCTTTCTCCCGCTTGAAGTCTCAACTCACTTTTGTTAAATCCTGTCAAAATAGGAAAGCTGATGTCCATGCATCGGCAGGAGAGGGAGCCAGGATGGCGCTCTGCATTAAATGATAAAGGAGTCTTTCACATGTCACGTCAAAGTGTTAGCGCAAAGAGTTCTCGGCCAGCCAGTCCCACGACTACGACGAGTGGCGTGCGCAACTCGGCCATTCCGAAGGTCAGCCCTGCCCCCAAGGCGGTAACCTATGAAATGATCGCCAAGCGCGCATACGAAATCTCGCAATCGTCGCAGTGCGGTTCGGAGTTCGACAACTGGATTCGCGCTGAACGCGAACTCAAGGCCAGGTAATTCGCTGTTTTTGTTGTCGCTGGATTGGATTCGACAATAGAATCCCGCGGTTCTATATGGGATTCTCGAATCCATCCAGCGACCTTTCAGCCGTACCGTTGTTTCCTCTGCCCAACGTCGTGCTGTTTCCCCGCGCTGTTTTGCCGCTTCATATTTTTGAACGCCGGTACAAGACAATGACTGCCGACGTGCTCAACGGCAACAAGCAGATCGCCATGGCGTTGCTGCGCCCCGGCTGGGAGAAATCGTACTACGGAAAGCCCGCCATCGAGCCGGTCGTCTGTGTCGGCACGATCCTCTCGCACGAGAAATTGCCCGATGGGACGTATAATTTTCTCCTTCAGGGGCATACGCGCGCGAGAATCGTTCGCGAATTGCGAGGCCGCGATGTTCCCTATCGCGTGGCCGAACTGGAAAAGGTCATTCAGGCGGTCATTCCAGCCGCAGAACTCCGGCCGCATCGCCAGCGAATGGTCGAACTTTTCTCAAAAGACAAGCTTTCGAAAATTCCCCTGGCCGGCCAGATTCTTCGCATTCTCGCCAGTGATTTGCCCACCGAAGACGTGGCCGATCTGATTGCTTTTGCGATGTTTGACGACACGCTGCTCAAGCAGTCGCTGCTGGCAGAAGTGGACGTTGCCCGCCGAGTGCAGCGAATCCTTGCCGAGCTCGAAGGGATCAAGCCGCGCGTTCGGCCTGCTTCCGATTCCTCGCAGGCCAGCCTCAATTAACGCTCTCAATTTTGCGTTTATCGCGTATTTCGAACAGAATGCGTTGCGGGAGCAACCGGGATACTTGAAGGCATGTGGTATTTCGCCTACGGGTCCAATCTGAATGCGCGCGGTGTGGCGGAATGGTGCCGCCACCACGGACACCGTCCGCCCACGATGAAGGGGGGCAAACCCAGCATTGTCGATAATTACCGCCTGTGCTTCCCCATTTTCAGCGAATATTGGGGAGGCGGGATCGCCGACATCATTTACGACCCCGGCAAATACGTCGCCGGCGCCCTTTACGACCTCAGCGAAGCGGACATGAAAATCCTTGACGCCAAGGTCGATCGCCGCAACGAAGGCGACAAGGAACTCGGCACGTATAAACGCATCGAAGTGCGCGTCGCCCCCCTCGGCAAAGGCACGCCGGTGCAGGCCATCACTTATCAGGGCGTCAACATCGAAAAATATCACATCCCGCCCACCGAACATTACATGGATCTGGTCATCCAGGGCGCCTACAGCCACGGCCTGTCGATGATGTGGATCGCGTACCTGCAAAGCTTCGACAAACAGGTGGGCCGCAAGCCGCGTCCGCCAGGGTAATTGTCGGAGTCATCGTCGCGCATGAGTGAACCGCCAATCCCGCTAACGCCGTCTCGAATCGAGCCGCTCTTGCGGCCAATCAATGCGTTTCTCGCTGCTGAGTCCGCCGGTGGGATTGTCTTGATCTCGGCAACGCTCATTGCGCTGCTTTGGGCAAACTCTGCCTGGAGCTTCACCTATCACCAGTTATGGCACACCAAATTGACCATCGATGCCGGACATTTTTCGCTGGACATGTCGTTGGAGCAATGGGTGAACGATGGCTTGATGGCCGTTTTCTTTCTGCTCGTCGGGCTGGAAATCAAGCGCGAACTTCTTGTCGGCGAACTCGCTTCGATGCACCGCGCGACATTGCCGATGGCGGCGGCGACAGGGGGAATGGTTGTTCCCGCGTTGATTTTTGCCGCATTCAATGTTCATCAATCGAGCGCAGCCGGATGGGGAATTCCCATGGCCACCGACATTGCCTTTGCCGTCGGTGTCATGGCGCTGGTGGGGCGGGCTGTCCCAACCTCCGTGCGAGTATTTCTGCTCGCCGTAGCCATCGTCGATGATCTTGGGGCGGTATTGGTGATTGCGCTCTTTTATACGAGTCACATTTCCGGCATCGCGCTGGGTGTTGCCGGACTTTTTCTCGCGGGGCTGATTCTGCTCAACCTGCTCCGCGTGCACCAGCCGTGGCCTTACATGATGCTTGGCGCGGGGCTGTGGCTGGCCACCTTGTATAGCGGACTTCACTCCACCATCGCCGGCGTGTTGCTGGCATTCACCATCCCCGCAACCCGGCAGATTGAGGAAATGCCCTACGTGGATTTCGTTCGAAACCTCCTCTACGAGTTCGAGTACGAAGCCGTCATCGAACCCACCAAGATCACCGAAGATCAAAGTCATATCCTCAAGTCGGTCGAAGAAGCCTCGCAGGCCGTGCAGACGCCTTTGGCACGCGTTGAACATGCGCTGTTGAAACCCGTCAATTTTCTGATCGTTCCGCTATTTGCGATCGCCAACGCCGGCGTTGTATTTGAAGGAGGCAGCGAATCGATCCTGCACAGTCGCGTGATGTGGGGTGTGCTGCTGGGTCTGGTGATCGGCAAGCCGCTGGGTGTGCTGGGCGCATCGTGGCTGGCGATCAAGTCCGGAATGGCGACTCTTCCCGCTGGCGCGACATGGCGACATATGCTCGGCGTCGCGGTGCTGTGCGGCATCGGCTTTACAATGTCGCTATTTGTGACGCACCTGGCTTTTCCCGGCTCGGAAGAGCACGTCGCCGCCGCCAAAATTGCAATCCTGGCTGCCTCGATCATCGCCGGCGCGGCGGGGGCGGCGCTGATTGTCATCTCTGGAAAACCGGCGCGAGTCGAGGCAAAATAGCCCGGCTTTACCCATCAAATCGTCGCGAACGATCGAGGTAATAGCATCTGCTGGCCTGTCTCAAGTTTATAATCTTCAAACTGCCCAACTGAACGGAAGGTATCAAAGCCTAAATGTCGAAAAGAACAGATTGTAGCGCTATCCAAACCGTTACATTCTTCGATATATGGATACAGGCTCAGAAACCTTGCAGGAATACGATGTCACTTTCATTGTAACTCCCATGCCGGGCCGTCTACAATATCTGTTACAATTATGCGGCGATCCACAACAATCCGCGCTAACGACAAAAGAGACGATTCTGATTTCGGCGCAACGCCGACTTATGAATCTCGACTGCAACGCGAACCGAGGTGGGCATTGACGGAAGGCAGCCAATTCTTTGAGGAGAAGAGCGCGGTTCAAGACACCTTACGCAAGGTGACCATGCGGCTAAATGAGTTGGGAATTGCGTACGCTGTCAGCGGAGGGCTTGCACTTTTTGCTCATGGGTTTCGGCGGTTCACCGAAGACGTGGATATTTTAGTGACTAACGAAGGACTCAAGCAACTCCATAAGGAACTTGAGGGGTTGGGTTATGTTCGCCCATTTGCTGGAAGCAAAAACCTACGTGATGCGGAATCAAAGGTAAAAATCGAATTTCTTGTTACTGGACAATACCCCGGCGATGGCAAGCCCAAGCCGGTTGCATTTCCTGACCCGGCGACCGTTGCAATCGAGAAAGAGGGAATCAAGTATCTGAGTCTTCAGTCACTCATTGAACTCAAACTGGCGTCTGGAATGACAGAGCCAACGCGACTCAGGGACATTTCGGATGTTATCGAGTTAATCAGGCTTTTGGATCTTCCGACTGAGTTTTCAGAGCAGCTTTCACCGTATGTCAGGGAGAAATTCCTGGAACTATGGCGTTCGGTTCGGCAGGCTCCAAAGCGTTTTGTTAGGCTTTGGAGGAATAAGCTCCTTACTCTTGACGCGCAGAATATTCAGCAGATGGCCAGGGTTCTTCGCGAATCAGCAGAATTGCTGGAGGCCATGTTTGCAGACGGTGTAATACTCGATCCTGAGGGTGGCACAGGTGATGACTCCGCGCATTTGATAACGACGGATCCCGTCATCGCCAAGAAATACGACATGCATGACGAAGCCGAGTTCTGGGACGATGATGAGGCCGAGGAAGACGATACATAAATCCAGTCCAGCCGTCGTCAATCAGATGATGCACTTTTTGTGAAATATATAAGTTGATGCATGACTCGGATCGCCAGTATTGTTCGAAATGACGCGCGTAAGAATCCCAAGCATTTTGCCGCTGGTTCCCAAGTCCAAAATCGTCTAACAGCACAAGCGGCGTCCATCGGTCGATGAGCCTTGTTATTTTTCATTCCCTGCCCGTCTCGCCACGATCTGCAAATGCCCGGCCCTTCCCGCGGACGCCGGGTCTTTTACCAAGGCCTGTTCGATTTTGAGCAGGCGCTCCACAGCATTTGGGGTTTCGAGCAGCTTTTTGTTTTGACGGACGGGCACGATGGTTTTGCCGGCCAGGTCGAGCACTTCAAAGCCGGAGCTTTCGAACAGCCTTCGCAATGTGGCGGGCGTGAACGTCGTCAGCTCGAAGCGTTCCTGCTCGTCCTTGGTCAGCCACTGCGTTTTGCCGGAATGGACAAATTCTTCCAACGCATCGAGATTGCCTCTCTCAATGTAATGATCGATGGCGGCGAGCTTGTTGTCAGCCGTTGCTACGACGATGCCGCCGGGCGCACAGATGCGGGCCATCTCGTGGCAGGCACGTTTGGCGTCGGCGCAGATCGAAAGCGGATCGCCCATCGCCAGCACGAGGCTGAACTGATCGCCTGGCATTTGCGGCATGTCGATGATGTCGCCAACGACCAGCGTAGCTTTGGTGGCGCGATTGCCCATCGCGTCGAGTTTGCAACGCACCTGCTCGATCATCGCAGCCGATGAATCGAGAAACGTCACCGCAAATCCGCTCTTAAGCAGCTTCAATCCCCACTTGCCCGTACCACAGCCCAGATCGGCGCAGTGGGCATTGGCATCGCGAGGCAGATGCGGCTTGATCATGCGCCAGGTAAGCTCATCATGAAATTCCCAGAAAGGGTCGTCGTAGATGGAGTCATATTGCCGCGCCACGCGGTCGTGATATCGGCGGGAGGCATCGGAGTTGCGCTGCTGTCGGGACATGCGTTGCATGGTAGCATGGATGCGGATGAAGCGAAGGCTGCTCGACCACCCATGGCTGCTCCTGATGGTAATCCTGGCGATTGGCGCGGGCACGCGCATCGCGCGCTGCGGGTTTGAAGGACTGACGTTTGACGAGCAGTGGCACATGGAGCTATCGACCGGCCGAGGGTCGTATCACGTCGGCATGCCGCGGGATCAGTATATTTTGCAAGCCCCCGCATCGACCTCATTAAAGGGAGCCGCCCCAGTCACCGCGATTTGGACGCATATAACCTATGCCGTCCATCCGCCTCTGTATTTCATCACGTTAAGGATTTGGCGGGAGATATTTGGTGAAGGGGATGCGCCTGCACAAGCATTGTCGATTTTCTGTTCATTGATCGCGATCGTGCTGATGTTTGAAGCCGCCCGCCGGTTGAATGGCCTAGTGCCGGCGCTGTGGGCGGCTCTGATTTTCGCGGTAGCGCCGACTCAGGCGTGGGTGGACCAACTGGTTCGAGGCTATGCGATGCTTCAGATGGTCGGCATGGCTACGGTGTTGGCGCTGGTGATGCTCAAAACATCGCCGGACAAGTCGGCGATTAAATCTGCAGCGTTGGGTGTGCTGGCGCTGGCAATGATGTTGACGCACTATTTCGCGATTGCGCCGCTGCTGGGTGTGGGTGTATTCGTGTTGATTGGATTGCGCAGCAAGGCGCGCTGGCAGGCATTAACGGCCTTGGTGTGCGCAGCCATCATCTATTCGATCATCTGGCTACCGTTCATGCTCAGGCAGCGGCAGGACGTGGTCGATGCCGATGCGTGGCTGAAAAAGGAGGATGCGGTAAAGATGGCGATCATCCGCACCGCAACCTGGCCCTGGCGGTTGATCGCGGATACGGGGCTTGAAGATCATCCGCAGCCGTGGCCTTATCTGTCGGCGGCGATGTTTGTGCTGCCGTTGGTCTTCATGCGCCGTCGGCCGGACATGCTGCTGTGGTATGTGTGGATGGCCAGCGCGCTGGGATTCATCGGCGTGCTTGATGCCGTTCGCGGCACGACCAATTCGCGATTCGCGAGATATGTGATCCAGGCCGGGCCGGCAGTGTTTGTGCTGTTCGCGGTGCTCGTTTCACTCCTGCCAAAATGGCTGGCCCGACCAATTCCCCTCGCGTTGGTGGCTGCGGCGCTGGGCATGTCGTGGGTGATTTATATTCCCGAGCAGGGTGATTTGCGGCCCATCGGAACATTTCTCGACGCGCATGTGACAGACTCCGAGCCAGTGATTTTTTATTCAGGCGATCTGCCGGAATATTTTCGAGGAATCTATTTTCTGGCGGGTGCGCATTATTCGCACCAGTTTCCCCGTCCGGCAATGGAATTGTCCAAACCGCCCGGCGATGCGCTGCTCCGCAGTATTCCACACGCAACCGCGTGGGTCGTTTCCTCGCCATTGCCCGCGAATGGCATGGCGGAGAGATTCCCATCTGCGCAGATCCTCGAACAATACGATCTCATACGGCTCGCAACCATCGCTCACATTCGATTGCCAACCACCATGCCCGCGACTCAACCATGACGCCGTTGCCGATCGATCCATTTTTGCCGCAGATTATCCAGCGCGTGCGCGAGTCGCGAGCGCTGGTGCTGGTGGCTGAGCCGGGCGCGGGCAAGACGACGCGCGTGCCGCCCGCGATTCTCGCGAGCAATTTGCTAAGCAGGGAAAATCCAAACATCGTGATGCTCCAGCCGCGCCGGGTGGCCGCCCGGGCAGCCGCGATGCGAATTGCCCAGGAAAATCACTGGCAAATCGGGCAGGAAGTCGGCTGGCATGTGCGGATGGATAAACGCGTCGGCCCGCGCACACGAATTCGCGTTGTCACCGAAGGCATCCTCACGCGACAACTGGTCGATGATCCATTTCTCGAAGGCATCGGTGCAGTCATCCTCGATGAATTTCACGAGCGAAGCATTCACACGGATTTGGCGATTTCACTGCTGCGAGAAGTACGACAAACCGTCCGCAGCGATCTGATTCTGCTGGTGATGTCGGCGACGCTTGACGCAAAGCCCGTCGCGGATTTTCTCGGCGGCTGCCCAATCGCCAGCGTGCCTGGGCGGACTTTCCCGATTGATATTCAGTATGCGAGGTTTCCATCGGGCGATCCGTTGCCGCTGCGAATTGATACGGCGTTAAGCTCGATCACCGACGAGACCGGCGATGTTCTCATCTTCCTGCCGGGCGTGCGGCAGATCAATGAAACAGCCCGACAACTTTCGCATTTCAAGGATTCGATCATCCTCCCACTACATGGAAGTCTGACCCCCGAGCAACAGATGCGTGCGCTGGAGCCGGCAGATCGCCGCAAGATCATTCTCGCGACCAATATTGCCGAAACGTCGCTGACCATTGACGGCGTGCGAACCGTGATCGACAGCGGCGTGGCGCGCGTCGCGGGTTACGACGCTGAGCGCGGGCTCGATCGTCTCGATCTGGCCCAGATCAGCAAAGCCTCCGCCAGGCAGAGGGCCGGTCGTGCGGGGCGAACGGCGCCTGGGCGTTGCGTTCGGCTATATACCGAAAAAGAATTTCACGCGCTGGACGATTTCGAATTGCCCGAAATTCGGCGCATCGACCTGGCCGGCACGGTGCTGACGCTGCATGGGTGGGGCAAATCGGATGTGCGGGCTTTCGGCTGGTATGAGTCGCCGCCCGACCAAATGATCGACGCTGCCGAGCAACTGCTCGAAATGCTCGGAGCACTTGAAAATGGGACGATCACCGTATTGGGCCGGCAGATTCTGACCCTGCCGTTGCATCCGCGGCTGGCGCGACTGCTCATTGGAGCAGCAAAGCATTCTCTTCTGCAGGAAGGCGCTGCGATTGCAGCACTATTAAGCGAACGCGATTTTCCGCCGAGCGATTCTTCGCCGCAAAGTCATTCCAGTGACCTGCTGGTTCGATTGGGCAGGATCAAGTCGATTCCGCAAATCGCGCAGGTAAGGGATGAATTGGTTCTAATTGGCAAATCAATCAGGCCTCTTCCCCCTCTCCCCCGTGTACAGGGGCGAGGGGATTCAGAGACAGGAGAATTGCTTTTACGACTGATCTTGATCGCTTACCCGGATCGCGTGTGCCGGCGCCGGGGTAAGGATCCATCTGCTGCCGTCATGGTGGGCGGCGGGGGAGTCAAGCTCGCGACGGAATCCGTCGTCAAGCGTCACGAATTCTTCGTTGCCGTCGATGCCCGTGCTGATGATCGCAATCCGCGCAATGAAGCCCTCGTGCGAATCGCCAGCGGAATCGAGCCGGCCTGGCTCGAAGAATTCTTTCCCCACGAAATTTGCAAAGAGCGGAAGTTGGTCTTCGATTCCGACCGCCAGCGCGTGGTCGGGCATGGAACGATCAAATATCGCGATTTGATTTTGCGCGAAGATCGCGATGCGCCGGTGGATGCGGAAGAAGCCGGGAAAATCCTCGCACAAGCCCTCCGGCCGCTTGCGGCTGAGCGCATCGCCAAAATTCCCGAAGCCGCCAATTTCCTGGCTCGCCTCGACTTGCTCAAACAATTCATGCCCGAACATCCCTGGCCGGATATCGACGAAACATCGATTCTCGAAGAAATGTGTCGAGGCCTGCGAAGCGTCGAGCAACTTGACCGCGTCTCGCCGATCCCGATTCTTGAATCGCAATTGACCTATCCGCTTGACCGTTTATTTGAACAGCACGCGCCGCAATCCATTGAAGTACCCACCGGCAACAAGATCAGGATCGATTACGCCAAAGGCCAATCGCCCGTATTGGCCGTGCGATTGCAGGAATTGTTCGGCTGGACGCAGACGCCGCGAATCGCCGGCGGACGCGTGCCGCTGGTCGTTCATCTGCTCGGCCCCAATTACCGCCCGGTGCAAGTCACCGACGATCTGGGCAGTTTCTGGAAAACGACGTACTTTCAAGTGCGAAAGGACTTGCGCGTGAGATACCCCAAGCATTCCTGGCCGGAAGACCCGCTCACGGCGCCGCCACAGGCGAAGGGCGGAAGGCGACGTTAGACAATGACCGAATCCGCTTGCGGTTTCGCGGTCATCTCGGACATTTATCGCGAAACCGCAAGCGACCACGAAAGCGATAGGGTAATCCGACTCACCGCCAGTACCGGCACATCAATTCCCGTCAGCACGCGCTCGTTTCGGCTGACGATCTTCGCGATGACATTGGCGGCTTTACCGGGGAGGGTGGATTTTATTTTGCGTTATTAAGTTTTGTAGCCTGGCGACCGTATCTACGGATGGAGAGGGATCTCGTTCGCGCGCTGCGTTGAAATGTCCCAGAATGTCCGGTTTTGTCCCGTTTTTGCAAAAATGCAAAACGAACCCAATTTTGGGAAAGAATGAAGTCAGAAGGATGAAGATCGAGAGACACAAGTGGAAGGTTATTTCCAAACGCCCACGGCGCCGCCGTGGGTTGAAATCCCAAAAAATCCAAGGATTTACAAAGGTTCGCAAGTGATGATAACCAAAATGACGAAACGAACCCAGTTAAAGAATTTCGTCCGCAAGATTCGGCCGGGCCGGCAGATATAGTCGCAGTCCGGTCATTTAGCCCCGGGCATGCCCGGGGCTATATGTTCAATTCAGTGGAAGCTGTTCATCACCTGCTCGACCAACTCTCCGGGCGACGAGTTTCCTTGGAGCCATTGAACATGCTTAAACCGTCTGAACCATTTCATCTGTCTTCGAGCCAGTTGACGGGTCGCGATCTTGATCTGCTCGATGGCATTGTCGAGCGACATCTTCCCTTGAAGCTGGTCGATCAACTCGCGATATCCGGTGGCTTCGACGGCGGTCTTGGAAAGCGCGTCGAACCGCTTGAGCAAATCTCGAGTTTCGTCAACCCAGCCGGCATCGATCATCGTTTTGACGCGCGCATTGATTCGGCGATTCAATTCATCGCGGTCCCAGTTCAAACCAAACCACCTGGCGGCGTGTCGCGCCTGGCCGGACGTCCATTCGGTTTGAAACGACGAAATCGCCTGGCCAGTCAGTTCATACACTTCCAGCGCACGCACGAGTCGTCGGCGATCGTTGACATGAATGCGCTGGGCGGCGGCGGGGTCGATGCGTTGCAATCGGGTGTGCAGTTCGGCCAACGGCGTCGCGCTAAGCCGCAAGCGAAGATTGGCGTCCGCGCTGGGTCCTTCAAACAATCCTTCAAACAACGATTTGTAATAAAGCGGCGTGCCGCCTGTCGCGATCAGCGGAATATTTCGCCGGACGGAATCAGAAATAATTTGATCGGCCTGCTCGACAAATTGCGCGACCGCAAATGTTTCGTCCGGATTGACCACGTCGATCAGGTGATGAACGACTTGTTGTCGCTCGGCGGCGCTTGGCTTGGCGGTGCCGATGTTCATGTGCCGGTAAATCTGCATCGAATCGACGCTGAGAATTTGCGCCCCGATTTTTTGCGCCACACGCATCGCCAGATCCGATTTTCCCGATGCGGTGGGCCCCAGAATGACAATGATGTTGGGCTGATCTGCCATGTCGGCAAAGGCTGTCAAAATTGCAGTGTGAATTTACGGGCAACATGAGGGGGCATATGCGTAAATCCAGCATTTGCAAACACTAACAAAATACGTCTTTTAATCGTCATTTGGCACGCAATTTTCTATATGTACAGCGACGAGTTGAACAGTGTTTTTAACCTGATTAAGGAGGTTACATTTATGTCACTGCCAAGTCGAATTTCACCTGCTTTGGATGAGTTTCCCTACGGCGGCGTTCAGCGCGATTTCGATAACCTGATGCGCGGCTTTTTTAATGGCCGCACAAACGGTTCGCTCGCGAATTATGCCGTCGATGTTCGCGAAGATGCGGATCACATTTATGTCGAAGCCGAAATGCCTGGCTTTAAAAAGGAAGAGGTTGACATCACCCTGGAGAATTCCACGCTCACGATCTCCGCGGAAAGGCGCAGCGAGCAAAAACCGGAAAATAGTGGCGACTATCTTCTGAACGAGCGCCGTTACACGCGCTATCTTCGGAGTTTTGCCCTGCCTCCCACAGTCGATGAGAAGACTGTCCAGGCCAATCTGAAGGAAGGGGTGTTAACCATTACTCTGAACAAGTCCGAGGCCTCCAAACCTCGAAAGGTTCAGGTTTCATGAAACCAAGTCTCAAAAAGACCTGCTAATTTGTAAGGCGAAATGACGCAAGGGTGCCTGATCTTACACCGGCACCCTTTGCGTCATTGAAAATGTAGGGAAGTCCCTAAACAAACGATACAATCGTTTCAAACGTCATAATCGGGGGAGTTTCGCAGTTATCGTCACGCCAGTTCAAGCGCTCTACGCTTCCAGACGATGGGATTTATAGCAAAATTGGATGGTAGTGGCCTGAGCTATAAAAGGATTATATATTCCCGTGATTGAAACCCCTTAAGCCGTACGCGGGTTTCGGTATGGGGGTTGCATGCTCAATTCACACGGACATGGGCCATTGAATCAGTTCAAAATCCGTGCTAACACGGTGATGTTCTTGGAAGGGTGCACGAAAATGTCACAGGATTTGGATCAGGCGTCGAACAGGCGCCCACGGGTCAGTATCGGAATGCCCGTACGTAATGGGCATCGTTTCATTCGCCAAGCGTTAGATTCGCTACTGGCGCAGACCTTTACCGACTTCGAAATCGTCATCTGCGATAACGCTTCAACCGATCAAACCGAGCAGATTTGTCGGGAGTATATGGCGCGCGACTCACGCGTGCGTTATTTCCGCAATTCGACAAACCTCGGACCTGCCGGCAACCATAATAAGTGCTTTAACCTCTCGCGCGGTGAGTATTTCCGATGGCATGCTCACGATGACATGTGCCACCCGGAATACTTAAGCAAGTGCGTTGAACTGCTGGACGGCGATCCGAGCATTGTGGTGGCTTACCCCAAGGTGCTGATTGTCGATGAGGTTGGGGCTCCGCTGGAACAATATGATTTTCACCCGGATACCGATGGGCCCGACCCCGCCAGGCGGTTTGGCGCGTTGGTGCTGATTAACCACCGCAAGCACCGCGCCTGCGAGATATTCGGTTTGATGCGTTCTTCGGCTTTGACGCAGACCCCGCTGGAAGGCGCCTATGCCCGCGGCGACAGCGTTTTGCTGGCGCGGATGGCGCTGCTTGGACGAATGGTCGAGTATCCCGAGCGATATTTCCTTTCGCGAAGCCATACCAGCCAATCGATGCAGACGCTTCCGACTGCGAGCAGGAACGGTCGAAGCTTCCTGTCGCGGGTGCTGGGCACCGGCCCGCTTCCGCCGCCGGAATGGTGGGATGCCTCCCGCAAGGGCAAGGCGAATTTCCCCGAATGGAACCTGTTCAAGGAATATTGGATTTCGATTGCTCGCACGGAAAATCTAAGTGCTGGCGACCGAATTCGTTGCTATGGTGTCATGTTGAGGTGGTTGGTCGCCAACGTGCATAAGCTCGCCCGCGATCTGGTCTTTGCTGCTGAAACGGTCATCAGCCGGATCAAGCAGAAGGTTGTCGCCAGCAATTGGCGCGACGCAGGCGCTGTAGGTAATTAAGGGTCCAGTGGTTTAGAAAGGATTGATTGATGAAAAGCGTTTACGTTGATTCAAAAATGAGTGATTCCGAGCGTTTGGAGCGTCTGTACAATGGCGAGCTCTTCGTGTTTTCGCCGCGCCCCAGCATGCTCAAGCTGATCCATCATGCCCGCGAGATGATTGAAAAGGCCTTTGCGCCGCTCGATCCGCAGAAGGCGCAGTATTCGATGCCGGTTGAGAAGTACGTCGAAATCTGCACGCCGCTCAAACCCGGGTTCATTCACCATCCTGAAACGAAAAAGATCATCCAGGGCATTCTCCAGGAGTTTAACTGCGATATGCAGAAGACTTATCTGGACGTGCCGCGTTTGCGCATGGTCACCAGCGACGGCTATCTGACCAGCGGCGTGGGTTATGCGCACCACCCGCATCGCGATACGTGGTATTCCGCCCCGATGAGCCAGATCAACTGGTGGGTGCCGATTTACGACATCGAAACGTCGCAGTCGATGGCGTTTCACCCGCATTACTGGGACAAGCCGATCAAGAACGGCAGCGCGTCGTTCAACTATTACGAATGGAACGCGATGGGCCGCAAGGATGCGTCCAAGCACATCAAGACCGACACGCGCAAACAGCCCAAGCCGGAAGAGGAATTGCAGTTGCAGCCTGAAGTCCGGTTTGTGTTGCCGGCGGGCGGCGTGGTGCTCTTCTCGGGCGCTCACCTGCATTCGACGGTCGCCAATACATCGGGCAAGGCCCGGTACAGCATCGACTTCCGCACGGTGAATCTCGACGCGGTCAAGACCAAGGGCGGCGCCAAGAACATCGATTCGCATTGCACGGGGACGAGTCTCCGAGACTACATGCGTGGATCAGACTTGGTCCGCTTGGATGAATCGGTCGTCTCGCTATACGATGACACGCCTGCCGCCGAAGGCATTCGCGTCTACCAGCCGGAACTGGCGGCGGCGAAGTAACCGGGTCTTTCCTGATAAACAACAAGAGGCGGACATCCGGCAAAGGTGTCCGCCTCTTTTCTTTTTGCGTCGATCATTGATGGTCGTGCCCGCTCATTACACCTGTTTCCGAAGCGCAGTGGGCACAGCAGAAATTCCTTCCATCGGCTTCGATTCCATGACCGATGATCCGGCATCCGCAATGCCCGCATCGCGGCGCGAGCGCATGGATCGCGCATTCAAAACTGTCGAAGACATGTGTATGGCCTGCGATGATGATACTGAAAGACTTCTCGTACTCGTTGCCACAAACTTCACAGCGAGCCATGGTCGCTCCCTTCATAAAATCAACTGTAGGGCGATCAAAGTGACGTTGATCGTAAATCAGAATTGTCCTGATGCGCTGGTGGGAGAATCACAGCGTTCGTCTGAACAGGAGGGTGGCGGAGAACATCGCCAGGACCGTGAAACAGGCCAGATAGGCCAGGTCAAATCCGATAGCCGTCAACCCTGTGTTTTTCAGCAACAACTCCTTAAATCCATGCACGGCATAAGTGAATGGATCGACCCGCGCGATGACTTTCATCCAATTCGGGAATGCGCCGATGGGATAGACCGCGCCGCTGGGAAAAAAGAGCATGGTATTGAGCACCCCAAAGATCGCGCGCGGGACAAGCGGATCACTGACGCGAACCATCAGCAGGAACATCATGCTGATCAGCGCCAGAGCCGTGACGATCACCAGCAGTAGCATTCGCGCCAGTCGGGCGATGTTGAGTGGATCAGGGATACCGGCGATCAATGAGCCAAAGATGATCAGCACAAGTCCCGAGACAATCGACTTGGCTGCGCCAGCGAGGTTGAAACCCATGATTAGTTCGAACTTGCGAATGGGAGTGACCAGGTATCCTTCGTGCAGCCCACGCGCTTTGTCGTCGATGAATATGATTCCTCCGCCGATCATGGCTGAGACAAATATTGCCAGGACAATCGTGCCGGGAAGTAGATATTGGATGTAAGGCACATAGGGGTAGATCTCGACGACCGAAACATCCACCACAGCCGGCATGCGCGGCGCGAGACCTTTCTGGTTATACGCTGCGACCAGTTGTGACATGGTGCCGCCCATGGCGGATGACACGAATTGATCGGTATTGTCTTCGATCAACGCGAAGTGCGGTTGAGCGCCCGCGAGCACCTTTCGCGAAAATTCCGGCGGAATGGTGATTACGGCGCTGATCTTGCCGGTGCGAACATCCGCGATGGCGGTTGATTGGTCGCTATAGGCCACCGTATCGAACGTCTGCGCGTTGGCGGCAACCGCCTGGAACATTTCCTTGAGACGAACCGCCGGCACGCCATGATCCTGATCGACCATGCCGATGTGCACGTTCTTCACCTTGCCGCCAAACGCATAGCCCAGGATCACCAGTTGCACGAGCGGCATGACCATCGAAACGATGATGAGCGTCGGGCTTCGCTTAAACCGCCGAAGGTCGCGCTCGATGATGGCCCAGATGCGATTCATGGATGTTCCTCTACTTGCGATCGTACATGTGTCCGATGCTATATCCCTGTGCCGCCTGAAGCGCATCGCGAAGCTGATGGCCGGTGTAATGGACAAACACATCGTCCAGCGTTGTGCTCTGCACTGAAAGCGACGTTACTGCGATATTTGCGTTCTTGGCCGCTTCCAGCAATGCCACAGTTGTTTGCGGACCGTTCTGCGATGAAATCCGAAACACATGTTCCTGCGCCTTGACCTCCGCCACGTCGGGCAATGCTTGAAGAGTTTCGATCCAACCATCGGGAATGCGGGAGAAGCTGGCCTCAACAAAGTTCTTTCCGGGAATGGACGTTTTCAGTTTGAGCGGTGAATCCAGCGCCACCAGCTTGCCATGATCGACGATGGCGATCCGATCGCAGAGCTTGTCGGCTTCGTCCATGTAGTGGGTGGTGACGATAATGGTCAGATCGCGTTCACGCTTCAGGCGCGAAAGCATTTCCCAAACCGAAACGCGCGATACCGGATCAAGCCCGGTCGTCGGTTCGTCGAGAAAAAATATCTTGGGCTCATGCACCAGCCCGCGAGCAATTTCCAGGCGCCTGCGCATACCGCCTGAGAATGTCTTGACCGGTTTGTCTCGCCATTGGCTAAGTTCGACCGCAGCGAGCAATTCGTCGATCGTTTTCCTTCGTTTTTCCCGGCCAATGCCGTACAGCTTGGCGAAAATGCTCATGTTTTCTTCTGCGCTCAGGTCAAGATCGGAGGTCATCGCCTGCGGTATGACGCCGATTGCTTGTCGCACGTCGTTGGCGCCTTTGACCACATCAAATCCACCAACCCGAGCAATGCCCGAGGTCGGCGGCACCAGCGTGGTGAGCATCCGAATCAGGGTCGATTTGCCCGCGCCATTGGGTCCCAGCAGGCCAAAGACCTCGCCGTGGTTGACCGTGAATCTCAGGCCGTCAACGGCGCAGAAGTCGCCGAATTTCTTGGTCAGGTTTTCGACTTCGACGTCAAACATGTTATTTCTCGAGCGGCACATCAACGAAGGCGGTCATTCCAACCGCCAGCGCGCGATCCTTATTGTCACACCG
>DASZXJ010000197.1:0-30077 GCA_035545895.1 Tepidisphaeraceae bacterium
ATCGTGATCCCGGTTCGACCCGGAATGTTGTAAAGCACGATCGGCAGATCAACCGCATCCGCCAATGTCATGAAATGGCGATACAGGCCTTCCTGGGTCGGCTTGTTGTAATATGGGTTGACCGACAGGCTCGCATCCGCACCGATTTTCTTGGCGAAACTGTGAAGCTCGATCGCCTCGCTGGTGGCGTTGGCGCCCGTCCCTGCAATGACGGGTATTCTCTTGTTGGCGTATTGCACGGTGAGTTCGATGACTCGTTCATGCTCGGGGAAATCGAGCGTGGGAGATTCGCCGGTCGTGCCGACCGGCACCAGCCCGTCGATGCCGCCTTCGATTTGAAATTCGACCTGCTCGCGCAATCGCGCGGAGTCGATCTTGCCGTCCTTGAACGGAGTAACCATAGCCGTCATGGCGCCACTGATATTCATGATGAAGTCGATTCTAGGTGACGACGTGCAATTCTCAAGTCGCCCAGCGCCCACGGCTTCGCCGTGGGTCCTATTTCGGGTTTGTTTCGCAAATATCGAGGTATTTCCGCACGGTAGTGGGTAATCCAAACTCCAGCGCATCAGCTATCAAAGCATGCCCGATCGACACCTCGGCAATCTGTGGAATCTGCTGTAGGAGGGGCGGGAGGTTAAGCAGATTGAGGTCATGGCCGGCGTTGACGGACAGTCCCAGCTCCACTGCACGACGGGCGGCGGAAATATATGGGTCAATCGCGCCAATCTTTCCCACGGCAAAGCCGTGGGCGTAGGGCTCGGTGTAGAGTTCGACGCGATCAGCGCCGACTTGGCGCGCCAGTTCCATATCAGCCGCAACCGGGTCCATGAACAGACTCACGCGCGAGCCGATTTCCTTCAACTGCTTGATCAGCGGCGCGATGCGCTCTGCACTGCTGCGCAAATCCCATCCGTGATTACTGGTGAAGGCTTCTCTGGCATCGGGCACCAGCGTGCATTGCGTGGGTTTGGCTTTCTCGACGATATCCATGTATTCGATGAGGGGATTGCCTTCGATGTTAAATTCAGCCCGCGGATACTTTTTCAGAAGTGTGACCAGATCATCAACATCGCCGGGCCGGATGTGCCGCTGGTCGGGGCGGGGGTGAACGGTGATGCCATGTGCCCCGGCATCAAGGCACATGCGGGCTGCGTGAACGATGCTGGGAATTTGCAGCATGCGCGTGTTTCTCAGCGTGGCGACCTTATTGATGTTCACGGAGAGCTTGGTCATGGCAGGGATTCTAACGGGATGAACGGCCAACTTCCTCAATCAGTTCCCGCGGGCAGCCGATGTCGGCGACAATCACATCCCCGGTGTATTGCCGCGATACGGGATTGGTAAATCCGATTTTCTCGGCAACAAACGTCACCGTTTTGACGGCTTTAACGCATGGACCAAGCGGATCACCCGTATCGCAGTCCAGTCCGCTGGGCAGATCGACCGCCAGGATAGGAACATTGGCGTCGTTCATTCGGTGGATTACCGTTGCTCCATCCGGCCGAGGAGGCTGCGATAATCCCGTGCCAAACAGCGCATCGACGATCAGCGCCGGCTTGGCAAGCCATCCAAGAGGCAATTTCATTGCCTCAACGATTTGCCAGTTAATCAGTGCATCGCCGGTGTATTTGGAATGTGCGACGGCTGGATGGATGGTGACTTGCGCGCCCAGATTGTGTAGATGTCTCGCAACGGCCAGCCCGTCACCGCCGTTGTTTCCGGCGCCGCAGACGACCAAAACGGAATCTGGCCGATGTTCGAGCATCTCCCAGGCGACACTCGCCGCCGCCCGTGAGGCGTTTTCCATCAGCACGATTCCGGGAATCTGAAATTCCTCGATTGATCGGCGGTCGATTTCGCGAACTTGTGCACGTGTCAGTCGGGCCATCATGGCATTATACTCTTCGCCATGCTGATCCTCCTGACCAACGACGATGGCATTCGCGCACCCGGCATCATTGCCATCTATCGAGAGCTGATTAAGTTGGGCGAAGTGCATGTGGTTGCGCCCGAAACCGTTCAAAGCGCTGCCGGCCATGGCATTACGATTTATACGCCCATCCTGACCAGCAAGGTGACGATCGAAGGCGCGTTCACGGGTACGGCGGTCGATGGCCGGCCGGCGGACTGCGTGAAACTCGCGACGTCACATCTGCTGCCGCGCACGCCCGATCTGGTCGTCAGCGGAATGAACAGCGGCGTTAATGTCGGCATCAACGTCATCTACAGCGGCACGGTGGCGGCGGCGATTGAAGCAGCATTTCTTGGACTGCCAAGCGTCGCGGTTTCGCTGATGCTCGATCCACCGCAATCGCCGGATTATGCGCACGGTGCAAAACTGGCACGGGAAACGATCGAGCAGGTGCTGGCCGCCGGCATCAAGTCCGGTCAGGTGGCGAGCATCAACATTCCGCCGCTGCGCAATGGTCAGAATCCGACCGGCGTCAAAATCGCCCGCCAATGCACCCGGCCATGGGTGGATACGTATGAACGCCGCGTCAATCCACATGGCCGAGACTATTTCTGGAACAGCAGCATTTTCAAATTAAACGATTCTGATCAGGATACTGACGTCGCATATGTGCAGCAGGGCTACATCACGATCACGCCTTTACAATTCGATATGACGCATCACCCGATGTTGCGCGATTGGGAAGGGCGGGACTGGACGAGAAGGAAATGATTTATAAAGGTCGTGACACGGGCGTCCTGCTCATGACTAATTGCGTTCATGGCCGAGACGGCCATGTCACAAATATTACCTTCCAATGCGCTGCCTGATTTGTTCTTCGCTGATTTGTTCGTTAGTCAGCGCCGCCACTGAATACAACTTCCATCCTTCGCCGAGATTTTGATATTGGAGTTGCCAATCACTCACACCCGACTGGGCTCCGATCTCAGTGAAGACGCGGATGCTCACCTTGATGATCGACGCCGCCTTTTCAGTTTCCAGCCCGGTGATTTTTACAGAACGCAGCGAATACTGATCGGAAACGTTTTGGGCGGCTTTGGTGATCGCCTCCGGCCCGGTGATGCCGTAAAAACTGGTTTGCGGATCGAGCAGGGATTGAAACCTTGTCCAATTATGGGTGTCCGCAGCGGCAGCGAGTTCGCGCGTCCGCCGCACGGCATGTTCTCGGGGCGTTTCCACCAGGTAGCTCACCAAGGCAATTAAAACGCCGGCCAGAAGTACACTTAAACCGATCCGTTTGGACGAATTGTCCTGTCGATTATTCCCCACCCACCAGATAAACACTCCCGCAACAATGCAGAACGTCGGCAGCCACCAGGGTGTTTCAAACAGCAGATCGCTCATTTGTTCAACCTCTTGACCGCCAACGTCCGATAAACCCTTAGGTAAACGCTACATACATACGACAATGACTGCAAGTATCGATCAATCCCTGCGATACATGCTGCCCGATGATGCAGCATACCTCAAGAATCTGGCTGCGCTCTGGGCGATGGAACCGCATCTGGCTCGCGAAGTTGAAGCGCTTTCCGTCGCCGATGCCTCGATTGTCGTCGAGCCCTCCAAATCCGGCGAGCCGACGGCGCGCATACACGCTTCCGACGGTCGCATGCTCAATCTTCATAGCCGTTACAAGCCCATTGACGAAGCCTCCAAGCTGGTCGATTCGGCTGCCACCGACGAACTGGTTGCCTTTTATGTCAGTGGCTTTGGTCTTGGCTATCACGTTCAGGAGCTTTTTGATCGTTGCGGAGATGATTCGATCATCTGTGTCTTCGAGCCCGATCTTCGAATTTTGAGGGCCGCGTTTGAAAATCGTGATTTCAGCAGGATGATCGAAAGCGGCCGCGTTTTCTGGTTCTGGCGATTGGACAAAGCCGAACTCTTTACCCGTCTGACCGCTTGGCAGCCGTCGATTACGATGGGCATCAGCCGAATTATTCATCCACCGAGCCTTGAACTGGCAGGAGCTTTTCATAATCAAATGCACACGTGGGTGCAGGAGTTTTGTGCGTACGCCCACACGACCGTGAATACGCTGGTACTCAACGGCAAGCGCACCGCTGAAAATGTCGCGCGAAACTTGCCCTGGTATGTCGCCACTCCCAGTCTTTCGCGATTGAAGGATCAATACAAAGGCAAGCCTGCAATTATTGTGTCGGCCGGTCCGTCTTTGCGGAAAAATAAACATTTGTTAAAGGATGCAGCGGGCAAAGCGGTCATCGTTGCCGTGCAGACAACTCTTCAGCCGCTTTTGGAGCTGGGGGTTGAACCCAATTTTGTCACTTCGCTGGACTATCACGATATCAGCACGCGATTCTGGGAAAATCTTCCGCGTAATTTGAAGACTGAACTGATCGCCGAGCCCAAAGCTGCCAGCAGTATTTTTGAATTGAACCCCGGTCCGCTTTCGGTCATCGGCAATGAATTTGCCGAAAGTCTGCTTGCGGAAATGAAACTAAATAAGGCCAAACTCCCCAGCGGAGCAACGGTCGCGCACCTGGCATATTACGTGGCAGAGCATCTGGGGTGCAATCCGATCATTTTTGTTGGCCAGGACTTGGGCTTTTCCGATGGTCTTTGCTACGCGCCAGGCACGAGCTACGAAGACGTCTGGCGGCCGGAAATGGGACGGTTCTGCACGGTTGAAATGAAACAGTGGGAACAGATCGTCCGCGAACGGGGCATCATGCGAAAAGTTCCGGACTACCAGGGCCAGCCGATGTATACCGAAGAACGGCTCTTCACCTATCTTCAGCATTTCGAGCGCGATTTCGCCAGGACCAAGACGAAAATCATTGACGCCACTGAAGGCGGCGTCCTGAAACGCGGCGCGCAATCGATGACCCTTCACAATGCGATCACCCAGTTCTGCACCCAGCCGCTTGCGGCTCAGCGCGCCGCCTCTGCTCCGATTGAACGTTGGGATCTTCTAGGCGATTGCACGGCCTCGCTCAAAAACCGTCGTAGCGAAGCACAACAGGTCGAACAAATCAGCCGCAAGACGCTGCCGCTGCTCGAAGAGGTCCGTGACAACCTCGAAGACCAGGCGCGCGTCAACCGCATCATTGGACAGATCGACCAATTGCGAGTGCAGATGACGCAATACGGCGCGTGCTACAACATGATTATGCAATTGACGCAGCAATCAGAACTGGTGCGTTTCAAGGCGGATCGCCGCATCTCAGCCGCCCGCATTTCCGGGATCGAACGGCAAAAGCGCCAGGTGCAGCGAGACATCGACAACGTCAATTCCGTCATCGAGGCGACCATCGAGTTTCAGCGGTTGATGGACAAAACGCTGGATCACATCGATCAATTCATACATCGCACGCATCGCAGGGAGGCGGCCTGATGCCAAACGTGAGCGCCGTCATTTCGATGTTGCACGAGCCGTCTGACGTAAACAGCGCAACGCGCCTGTTCCGTCGCCAGCCGGTGCTGGGGTGGACACTCCAGCGCTTGTGGATGTGCCATCGACTGAATTCCATTGCCGTGCTTTGCTGGGAGGATCAGCTTCCGCAGGTGCAGCCGCTGGCATCGGAGCGGCAGGCCCATATTCTTGCCAAGCATCCCAGGCAGAAACTTCCAGCCATCCAATCCATCGCGGCATCGCGCCGCTGGGCGGATGGCTGGCGAGGCGGGTTGCTTTCGACCTGCGATTTTGATCTGGGCTTTCACGCCGAATGGACCGGCGAAATCATCGAGAAACTCTCCAGCCAGGCGGTGATCCTTGTCGATCCGTCGGCAGGGCTGGTCGATCCGAAAATCATCGCAGCCATGGTCGATGAGGCTGAATCGCGCGAGCACATCGAACTCTTCTTTACGCAGGCAGCGCCCGGTCTGGCGGGTGCGCTTCTTCGATCAGAGATGGTGAAACGTCTGGCCGATGCGAAGACCCACCCGGGAAAGGTTCTGCATTATCTTCCCGATCAACCCATGCGCGATCCGATTGGCGGCGAAAGCTGCGTGGCCGTTCCCACGGCCGTCGCGCGAACACGACATAACTTCCGCCTCGATTCCGACCGGCAAATCGGGCGCCTGACCCATGCCGCGGTTCATCTCAACGGCGAACTCATGAAGAGCGATGCGGAAGATCTGCTCAGCCGGTTGCGATGGACAAGCAGCGTCGATTTGCTGCCGCAGGAAATTGTTTTGGAGATCAATACCAACCGAAATACATCGCCGATTTTTTCTGCTGCCAGTAAGTCTTCGATCCAGCGCCCAAATTTGTCGTTGGAAATCGCTGAACGCATTTTCGACCAAATTGGTTCGGAAGTTCGCGTCACTTTGGCAGGAGTTGGCGATCCGCTGCTGCACGAGCAATTATTCGACATCATCGCATCAGCGAAAAACGCGGGTGTAAAGGCGATCCATCTTGAGACCGATCTGCTGCCGAATAGGCAGAATTCGCTCGATCAACTTGCAGAATCCGAAATTGACGTCGTTTCGATTCATCTGCCCGCGATGACCGCGGAAACCTATGCAGCGGTCATGGGCGTCGATCAATTCATGCAGGCGATCAACAACATTCAATATCTGCAGATGCGCCGGCAGCAGCGAGGCCTGGGCGTGCCGATCCTTTCTCCGCTTTTTGCCAAGTGCAAACAGAATCTGGCGGAGATGGAGGCGTGGTATGACCAATGGCTGCGCGCACTGGGCGCGGCGGTCATTGTCGGTCCAACTGATTTTGCGGGATTGATTCCCGATTCGTCGCTGGCGGATATGTCGCCGCCGCAGCGAAAGCCGTGCAATCGCATCAATTCGCGCATGACGATCCTGAGCGATGGCAACGTCGTTTCCTGCGAGCAGGATGTGACGGCCCGCCAGGTCATGGGGCATGTTTCTTCGAATGCGCTTTCTGATATCTGGCAAAGCGAATTCGACAAATTGCGGATCGCCCACAAAAGTGGCTGTCATGGCGCGGTCTGTTCCGCCTGCCGCGAATGGCATCGACCATGAACGTATTAGGCGTCATCCTCGCGCGTGCCGGCAGCCAGGGGCTGAAGAACAAACATCTTCTGCCGCTGCTGGATCGGCCGGTCATCAGCTATACCTTCGATCACGCCCGCCAAGCCACACGCCTGGCGCACATCGTTGTTTCAACCGATT
The DNA here is from genome assembly GCA_035545895.1 of Tepidisphaeraceae bacterium. Taxonomy (GTDB): domain Bacteria; phylum Planctomycetota; class Phycisphaerae; order Tepidisphaerales; family Tepidisphaeraceae; genus DASZXJ01. Next base: position 7,088 of record DASZXJ010000197.1, read on the forward strand.
GTCCTGAAATTCAAATTCTCGCGGCCGATGCTGGCTTTGACGTCATTGACCGTCCTTCCGAACTGGCCAGCGGCAATGCATCGGTCCAGGGGGTCATGCTCCATGCCATGGAGCAAATCGGTTTGCGAAACAAGTTTCATGCTGATGCGTTGGTGGTGCTTTACGGAAACGTTCCAGTGCGTCCCGCCGGAGTCATCGATCACGCGATCGACATGCTCGAATCAACCGGTTGCGACTCCGTGCGGAGCTTCTGCCCCGTGGGCAAATGGCACCCCGCCTGGATGGCGCGACTCAGCCGAGACCGCGTGCAGGCGCTTCATTCCGGCAGCATTCATCGGCGGCAGGATTTGGAACCGCTTTATTTGCATGATGGCGCCGTGGTCGCGGTCAGCCGGGCGTCGATGCTGCTCGGTGAGCAGAATCCGGAAGATCCGCACGCATTTTTCGGCAAGGATCGTCGCGGTTTCAAAGTGGAAGCCGGCGAAACGGTTGAAATTGACCAACAGCGTGACCTGTACTGGGCCGAGGCGGTGCTGCGCGATCAGGCCACACACAGCAAGGTGAGGATGGCGTCATGAATACGATTCGCATGGATGGCAGACTGATTGGGCGAGGACATCGTTCCTTGATTATCGCGGAAATCGGCGTGAATCATGACGGTTCGGTGGAACGCGCGATTGAACTGGCTCGACACGCCGCCGCCGCCGGCGCCGATGCGGTCAAACTTCAGATTTTTCAGGCCGATACCTTGATGCATCCTTCGACGGTGTTTGCCCAATATCAGATCGAACGCACGCAGCAAGCCGACCCGGCGGCCATGCTTCAGCAGTACGAACTTAATCCGGTCGATTTGCGGCGAGTGATTTCAGCGATCCAGGAGTTGCGGCTCATGCCGCTGGCCACTCCATTTTCGCCGCAGGATGTTGGTTTGATCGAATCGCTCGATCTGCCCGCGATCAAGATCGCGTCGCCCGACCTGGTCAACCAATTGCTGCTGGCCCGTGCAGCCGAAACCGGCAGGCCGATGATTATTTCCACCGGCGCATCGGAAATGGAAGAAGTTGAACAGACGGTCCAATGGTTGCGACATTGGCAAACGCAGGCCGTGCTGATGCACTGCGTCAGCAGCTATCCGACGCCTGCGTATCAGGCGCATTTGTGCTGGATCAATGAACTGGCGAAATTTGGATTCCCGGTGGGATATTCCGATCACACGACCGATTTGCTGGCTGGAGCGATGGCGGTGTCGGCGGGTGCGTGCGTGATCGAAAAGCACCTGACCTACGACCGCAACGCCGCCGGCCCGGACCATGCCGCCAGCGCCGATCCTTGTGAATTTGCTGAATATGTCCGGCTCATTCGCGCCGCCGAAGCGCTGCGAGGCGTGGGAACCAAGCATGTGCTGCCCATCGAGCGCGACGTGCGCAACGTCAGCCGGCAAAGCCTGGTGCTGGCGCGCGATATCAATCGAGGCGAAGCGATTCGCATGAGCGATCTGACGGTTCAGCGTCCCGGCACCGGCATTGCGCCCGCCGAGGTCCAGGCTACAGCAGGTCGCATCGCCAAAATGCCGCTTCGCAAGGGCACGTTGCTGCAATGGGATATGCTGTCTGATGCTGCATAAAAAGGATGAAAGCGAAAGTTCGCAATTCTCCTTTTCATCCTTCGATTCGCCGTGTCTGCTTTGTCACAGGCACGCGCGCGGAATTCGGATTGATGCAGACCGTTCTGCAAACTCTCCGCAGCCAAACGAATCTCAAGTTTCAACTCATGGTCACCGGCATGCACCTGCACGCTGAGCATGGCCGATCGATTGACGCAATCCGAAAACAGGGCTGGAAAATAGACGCGGTCATTCCTTGGAAACTGAAAGCCAACCCACTTCCAGCCGAAAGCACCGGTACGGCCATCGCGAAGATGGCACATGAATTTGATCGCTTGAAAACAGATATCGTGCTGGTCGTTGGCGACCGCGTCGAGGCGTTCGCCGCAGCGACGGCGGGGCATTTGTCGAACCGGCTGGTCGCCCATATCCACGGCGGCGACCGCGCACCCGGGCAGGTCGATGACTCCCTTCGCCACGCGATCACCAAACTGGCCCACGTGCATTTCCCCGCAACGCTCGCCAGCGCGAAGCGAATCCGAAAACTCGGAGAGGAACAGTTTCGCATTCACCGAGCCGGCTCGCCCGGGATTGAAAATGTCTCCCAAGCGGCGGCTTTGTCGAATGAAATTGTAAAGCAATTTCCGAAGGTATCTCCTCATCAATTTGCACTGATTGTTCTGCATCCAATCACGAACGAGAAATTTGTCGAATACGAACGAGCGAAATCGGTATTGGACGCCGTCTGGCAAGCCGGCGTGAATCAAACCATCGTGGTTTATCCCAACAACGATCCGGGCGCCAATCAGGTCATCCAATGCTGGTGCGACCATCAAGAACGGATCACCTATCTGCTGAAAGATGCTGCGCGCCCGCAATTCCTCGGACTCTTGCGCGACTGTGCGTTTCTGATCGGCAACAGTTCAGCGGGCATCATCGAAGCCGCCAGCTTCGGTACGCCGGTGTTGGATGTCGGTTCGCGCCAGCAGGGCCGCGAGCGAAGTCAAAATGTGACGTCTGTATCGTATGAACCGCGTGCTCTCGCCAGGGCAATCAAACGTGTCTGGAATAACGGCAAGCCGCGTCGATGGCGCGGTAATAACGCGTATGGCGGCGCGGGAACAGCCAACAAAATCGCCGGCGTGCTATCGCGCGTGCCGCTTGATGCCCGCATGCTTCGCAAACTCATCGCATATTAAGTGGTACGCCTTCAGGTTCGATAAATAGTTTGGAGGATTCATCTAAAGCGCATGTCAGCCGCGACCCCGACCGCTGTCGATCCCGCAGTGTTGGCTGCCCAGGCCATTGCCAAGGTCAATACCATTGCAGCGCTTCCCGAAGTTACGACGCAGATCATCAAAATCGTCAACGATCCCAGGAGTTCCGCGGCCCAGCTCAATCGAGTGATTGCACATGATCCATCCCTGGTCGTGCGAATTCTCAAAACAGTCAACAGTTCGTTCTATGGGTTGCCGGGGCAAATCGGCTCCATCGAGCGCGCCATCGTGCTGCTGGGGATGAACGCGGTGAAGAACATCGCAGTGGCAGCCAGTCTGGGGGATTTGTTCCGCGGAAAGCTTTGCGATGGTTACACCGCTCGCGATCTGTGGACCCATTGTATTTCCGTTGCAATGGTTGCGCGGCAACTCGCGCGTGAGACCAATCCAAATCTGGCGGATGAAGCATTCCTGGCGGGCATGATCCACGATGTGGGCATTCTTGTTTCTCTTCAGGTTTGGCCCAAACAATTAAGCGCGTCGTGCGATCAGTCGAAAAAGACCGGCATCGATTTCATTCTGGCGGAGCGCGAACAAATCGGCGTGGACCACCAGATGCTCGGCAATGCCCTGGCGGAAAAATGGAAATTTCCGCGTTCCTGCCAGCTTGTGGCGGGGCATCACCATCAGCCGGCACAACTGGCCGATAACAGCCGTTTGCTGGTCAGCCTGGTCTTCACCGCCGACACCCTCTGTTGCCAGGCGAACCGTGGGTTCAATCTCACCGCAGTCAATCAAAAGCTGGAGGATGGCCAATTGGAGGCGGTTTCATTGAAAACCAGCACAATTGACCAGGTTCGCGGAAACCTGCCAAAATTGCTCGAATCGGCCAGCGGACTATTTTGACCTTTTTATTTGTTTTCCGCGGGCGCTTCCCGGTATACTTACTTGGACACTTCTTTTCCAGGGAGCAGATATGAATGAAGCCCGTCCAACATTGAATGGTGCCAATCCGCCGATGGGTCGGCTGGCGCCGCATCCGCCGCCGCTGCGACCAGCCGCTACTCAGCCCGGACGTCCTGGCATCATGCCTCCGCCCATGAATGCGCCAGCCGAAAAGGACTTGGAACCGGTATCGCTGATTGAGGAACATCACATTCCCAACGATCGCGGAGGGGCGCATCCGCCTCCGCCGCCCGCCAAGAAAATCTCGTTCGGCGCTGAATCGCTTGGCCCCAAAAAGCACGAATGGAAGCGTGTCCCGTTCAAGAACGGCCAGGGTGCCATTCGCGTCAAGAGCTTTCATGGCAAGTACAGCGAACAGGGCTTGGAATATCTCGACAACGCGATCAACGAATGGCTCGACGCCAATCCCGATGTCGAGGTCAAGTTTGTTACGCCGACGGTTTTGCAGTTCGAAGGCAAGATCCGTGAAAATGCCCTGGTGCTGAACGTCTGGTATTAAGCGGAAACACTTTTTCCGTGGTGGTGCATTTTCAAATGTGACACGCGCTTTCAACCCTGCCCGTGGCCTGAAAGCCCATGTCACGTTCGAATTGCAACAGCACCCATTTTTCGCGGCTTGAGTGACCTTTATCTCGTCGGCCCATGCGTGGTGGATGGATCGCCGGAGGACCGCACGGGCAGGCGGATCGTGAAATTCGTGCCATCGCCGGAGCTTTTCACGCTGATCGTACCTTCGTGTTCCTCGATGATTTTTTTCGTCACCGCCAAACCCAGGCCCGTGCCGCGGTTGCCTTTGGTCGAGTGGAATAGCTCGAACAGGTGCTTCATCATGCTTGGCGCGATGCCCTTGCCGTTGTCGATCACTTCGATGACGGATTGGCGATTCTCGGCATCGTAGCTGCACACCACGCGGATCAGGCCCTTCTGCGGTTCGACGGCATCGACGGCGTTGCTCAGCAGGTTGAGAATGGCTTGGTGCATGCCATCGGGATCGATGGGAATGGCGGGGTGGTCGCGATCGACATCGGCGACGCACATGGCGCCTTTTTCGCCGGCGGTGGGGGCGATCAACTCGATGCAATCGTTGATCAGCCCCTTGGGGTTGACCATTTCAAGCTGCGGCTCGCGCGGCTTGCTGTAGGCCAGCAGGTTGGAGGTCAAACCGTAGATGCGGTCGAGATTACGCTGGACGATTCGCCACCCTTTTTGGGATTGCGGCAGGTTGTTGGCTTTGTAGCCCATTTCGACGACATCGGCCCCGCCGTGCAGGGCTTGGAGGATGTTCTTGATCGAGTGTGAAAGGGCAGCGGTCGTTTCACCGATGGCGGCCATGCGCTCGGCTTCCAGCCCCTGCTGATAGAGCTTGGCATTTTGAATCGCCAGGCCGGCTTGCAAACCGATGGCAGTCAGCAGGCGAAGCTGGTCGGGCGAATAGGTGTAGTTTTTGACGGAGCTGTCGATGTAAATCACGCCGATGACATCATCCCCGCCGCGCGCATCCATGCGCCGAGCCTTGATCGGCACGCACAGCGCCGAGCGAATGCCCAGGTTGTGCACGCTTTTGGATTTGCTGAACAGACGGTCCGCCATGGCGTTGCTGGAGAGCACGCCTTGCGCGGTGCTGACGACGTGATTGATGATCGTGCGCGATGCCTGGATTTTCGGGTCATCGCCGACGGGGATTTTTTCGTCCTGATCTTCTTCTTCGCGCATGCGAACGACGCGCGGCACGGGCTCGCCGGACTCGTCGAGCAGCACGATGAATCCGCGATCGGCCTTGACGCTTTCAAAGACCAGATCCATGACGACTTCAAGCACCTGGTCCGTGCTGAAGCTGCTGCCCAATGCCGCGCCAAGCTGGTAGAGGATTTTGAGATTGTTCATCGCGGCGGCCGACGGTTCGGGCACCGCGAGGACCATGCTGTCATCGCCGCTGGGGATGGCGTGCATGATCGAGCTGTCCATGCCTGCTTCCATGCCCGCCAGCGCGACCTGCCCGCTGTTGACGCGCGAGATGCCGGGCTGCGCGCCAAAGACCAGCAGCGAGCGACCGACGCGAATCTGGTCGCCGAGTTTCAGCGTGTAAGTGTTGTTGACGCGAATGCCGTTGACGTATGTGCCGTTGGCGCTGCCGAGGTCTTTCAGGATCCATTCCTTGGCGATGGGGTGCAGTTCGGCATGGCGGCGGGAGACGGTGTTGTCGGTGAGGGGAAGCTGGTCGCTGCCACGCCCGATGAGAGTCTGGGCGTCGGGCAGTTCGAACCGCCGGCCTTTGTCGGGGCCTTGCAGGACAAGCAGCGTAAGCACGGCTATAGATTAGCCGCGCCCGCGGCAAATGTTAAACGAATTGGAGGTTTGGCGACCAACAATGAGCGCGTTGGGGGCATCAATGGTGCTATCCGCGTTAAGCCTGTCTTAAACCGCCAATTTCATGGCCCGCTCGCGTCTCATTTCACGCGATAGCTGCCGGGCAGGTTATCTTCCTGCATCACGATGTTGTTATAACGAAGCAGCGTTCCCTTCTTCAGTTCAAGCTGCGAGATCGCGATGTTGTAATTGCTGGTGGCTTCGACTTCGCTGGTGCGCGCCTGGGCGAAGCGTTCCTGCGTGTCGAGCTTGAGCTGAACGAACGTCGGCGTGAGCGCTTCGCCGCCTTCCTGGCGCTGCTCGATCGCCAGCAGCTCGTCGGTGGCGGCAAACCGCGCCTGGCGGGTGGCGACCATTTCCTCCCAGGTCGTATCCACTTCGCGAAGGGCGGTCTTGACGTCCAGCGAAATCTGCTCGATCAGAGCGCGATATTGATCGATCGACTGCTGGCGCTGAAGCTGTGCCCGGCGGTAGATCGATCGAGCCTCGCGGTTGCCGATCGGAATTTCAAACTGCAATCCAAGCGAAGCCGTGAAATTCTTGTTGCCGACCTCGTTGGAAAGGGCACTGCCAAAATCCTGATCCAATCCCTGGATATCGATCGTGCCGACCGCATCAAGCCGCGGCAACAGATTGTTTTTGGCGACCTTCAGCGTGATGTCTTGCGTATCGATCTTGTATTGCTGTTGTCCCAACTCAAGACGATTTTCCAATGCGGTATCGATCTGGTCCTTCAGATCAAAACGCACCGGCTCTTCCAAAGGCGCGTTGGCGGGCAGGATAAGCGTGCCGCTGGAAACGGGTAGGTCCGGGTCGTTCATCAACTGTTTAAGCTGGTCCGACAGATCGCGGACGTGAGCCTTGGCGCGAATGAGCGTCGCCCGGCGCGATTCGATGGAGGCATTGGCCTGCGATAACTGCACGCGAGTCACGTCCTGGCCGCGGCGCTTGTAAAGCACGTCGGCAGTGTCGATGGTTCGCTGGAGCAGGTCTTCGGTGATTTTCACCTCGGCCACGGCTGCGACGAGTTGCCAGTAGGTGCGCTCGACCGTGCTGGTTGTCGTTTCAAGCTGCTTGCGGAAATCGAGCACGCTGATGCGCTGATTGTTGCGCGCCACGGTAATGCGTGCGCGATTGATTTCGTTGCCCAGGTTGCGCATCAACGGCTGGGTGACATCGAGAATCAGGTCGTTGGTCCAGAACTGTTCCCGGGCCACCTTATGCTGTTTCACGCCGTTGGTTGGATCAGCAAAAATTGTGGTAAACGTGCGAGGCTCGGTCCATGAGACATCGTTGCGGATTTCGATCTGCCCGCCGCTTTCAAGATTCTGGCGGAGGCCGGTTTGCGAACTGATGGTGTGCGCGTTTGAAGTTCCAAATCCGAAGCCGTTTTGTTGATCCTGCCGCGACGCCTGGAGGTTCTGGAAAAAGGTCGGATCAAAATTGGCCTGAGCCTCGGTGACGCGTGTTTCATCGATCGCGGGCTGATAGCCGGCGACTTTCACATCGAGGTTGCTCGCCACCGCGCGATGCGTGATTTCCTGAAGCGATAGCTGAAGAATCGCGTCGGCTTCCAGAGCTGGTCCCGTGGTGGGCATGGTGCTGGGAGCGGGGGTATTGGCGTTATTGGTAATCAGGAACGGGCTTTCCAGGGTTGTGGGCAGTGGGCGTTTGGGGCGCGATTCCACTTCGCGGGAACGTTCGCGTTCGCTGGTCTGGATTCCGACTGGATCAAATGGGGGTGGGTCGCTGATGTTGCATCCAACGAGCACGGCCGCACAAATCGCTCCCGATATTTTGGCAAATTTCGCCATCTTCTTATTGCTCCATCCAGTTGCATGGGGCCGCATTATATTGGACCTCACCATGTCGAGGAAGTCTCTCAAAAACTATGATCGGCACGTCCGATCCATTTCATTTAGCTTCATAAAGGTGCCCGGGCAAAGCTTTTAATTCCACGATTTGGTCAGAATATCCTCGCGTGATACATTTGGGGCATGGCCAGCAAATCCCAAGGCGAGGTTCGACAGTGACCCAATCCGCCAATTCGGAGCGTCTTCAGCCTCATCCACGGCTTTTTATCGCCCTCAGTTTGATCTTTGTTGTGTGGGTTGCAATCCTTCTGGGGATGTATTTCAAAACGGTTTACCCGCTACGACACCCGGCGGCAACATCGCACAGCTCGACACAACCTTAAATGAGTGCTCGCGCGGCATCGATGCTAGGCAAGAGGATCGGGAAGTTTTTGCGTGGGATGTGGCACGCGTCCGGGCGCATCGGGCCGGCCCATCGCGCCGCTGAAATCCATGATGTATGCAGTGACTGCCAGAATCAACTCGCCCAATGTGGCCCACAATCTTAACAGCACGCTCAGGAACCCAAGCGTGGCCTTGAAGCTCTCGCTTGCCTGAATGCTTTGCGGCAGGATCAGGTGCATGGCCCCCACGAAGACCAGTTCGCGGACGCCCAATCCGCCCGGCGACAAAACCGCCAGAAATCCTGCGCACCACGCCAGGCAATACGCGCCCGCCACGATCCACCACCAGTCCCATTTCAGGCCCAGGGGTTTCTGTAGAATGATGAAGATTGCCAGGCTCTGCCAGAGCAGACCCAATATGTTCCAAATCAGGATGCCAATCAGTTCGTAACCGCGCAAGCGCTGCACGATTGGCGGCTTTTTCAGTCGCCTCATGATCGGGTTGATGATCCAGCCATAAAAAATCCTTGGGTGCAGGAGCAGCATGAGAAACGGGACCAGCGCCATCGCGACGTACAGCCAGTATTCCGCGGTGCCGTTGAGCTGCTTGATGCCGTAATAAAGCAGACAAGTCACGGCCACGAGAATGTTGGCCATCAGAAAAATCGCCAGTTCAAGAATCTGCGTGATCGAGCAGACGCTTCCGCTGATGCCATATGGCCGTGCGAGAAAAACTCGTCCGGTGACCTGCCAAATTGCTCCGGGAAGATATCGGGCAAACTCGGAAGTTGACCAGACGCGCGTGGCCGGTGCGATGGGAATGTTGCATCCAAAGCTCGAGACGATTTTCCGCCATGCCAGCACCCGGAAGACAAGCAGGAAGACGGAGAACATCCCCGCGGCCAGCACGAAACGCGGAATACTGACGGTTTCTGCCCTGGGTCTTACCGTTTCCCAGTTGCCGTAGACGGGCTTTAGAATGTAATAAAAGATGGCGATCGTGATGGTCACGCCGATCGCGCGTTTGACCCATGGCAGTAATGCCGCGACGAATGCGCGGAAGCGATCCTGCTGCTTCTCCGAAATTTCGAGAATTTCCTCATCCATGGATGCTTGCGATTCGCCCGTCCCCGGTCGATGCCTCGAAGGAAGCAGATTTACACCATACTTGCGCAGCCACGGCCTGATTCGCCGGCGAATGGCGGGCATGCCGGTCAGCACGTAGTTTACCACGTTAAGCCCCAGCCGCATCACCAGCCACGTGGCGCCCAGTGCGCAAAGACCGGTGACAACCAATCCCGCCCCGATCGCGCTGTAGGTTGCCTGCTGCTTGCGCGGATCAAGGTCCACTTCCTGCAGGACGTCAAATACATATCCCGACAGCAGCGCCATCAACAAGCAGGTGATGACGATCGCGAAAAAGGCGGTCAGGAATGTAAAGACCTGCATTTCGATCGGCAAGCCGCGTCCGCGCATGACGCGGCTGGTCAATCGCCGCTTGCCGGGAAACGTCACCAGCGCAAAGCCAACGAGGAACATCGGCAAACCGAGGGGCCCGGGAAAAGCGATCCCCACCGGCAGCGCGGAAAGGACCAGCATCCACCCGATCACGTTTTTGAAAATCAGCCAGAAATACCCGGCAAAGAACGTAACGATCCGCCGCCGCAGCTTTTGGCCACGGTCGAGAAGCATTTCGCGCGGAGGTAACTGGCGTAGTGCCATCGTCCATCTGCCCGTCGAGGCGGGGGATTCTAGCCAACCCATTCGAAGATGCGAACCTGAGTCGCGTCGATCTGATTCACAGTGTAGAGTATTTGAATGCTTGGCGATATCGAACGCGTGCTGATCTCAAACGACCGGATCGCCGCTCGCGTGCGCGAAATGGCCCGCCAGATCACCGCCGACCACACATCGCCAAGCGGAAATGGCGCGGAAATCACCATCGTCCCGATCCTGACCGGCGCGATGATCTTTGCAGGCGACTTGATCCGGCAGTTGCCTCTTAAAATGCGCATCAACCTAATCACTGTCAGCAGTTATCCCGGTTCGAGCCTGCGGACCCAGGGGGCACAGGTTATTGGCCAGCAACTGGGCGATATCCATGGCCGGCATGTGCTGTTGATCGATGATATTCTGGATAGCGGCGGGACAATTAAGACCGTCGTGCCGATTCTTCGCCAGTTGGGTGCCGATACTGTGAAAGTGTGCGTTCTGCTTCGCAAGGACAGGCCCGCCGCCAACGATGTGCGCGTGGATTATGTCGGGTTTGAAATTCCCGATCAGTTCGTTGTTGGATATGGATTGGACTACAATGATTACTACCGGAACCTGCCGGATATTGTGACGCTGAAGGAGCAGATTTACCGGCCATGAGCGGCATACTGAAACGATCCGAACAAGCGACAGCCATCTCGCCTGCGTGCAACACCGCCGGCGCCGCGCCCGCCGTGCCGGCAGTCGGAGCGGCTTCGCCGCTGGCGGCGCTGCTGACTCGCCATATTTTTCAGGATGGCGAAATCATCCTGTTGATCCTCAAGCCCTCGATATTTTTCATTGTCCTGAGCATGTTGCGGTCCGCGGCTGTCGTGCTGATCCTCATGATCGCGGCTGTCTTGTTTGATGCTCACCTGCCCGGTCAGCCCCGATCTTATGTGGAAGCCGGCGCTTGTATCTTGGCGGCACGATTCATGTGGTCGGTCCTGCAATGGACCAGCCGGCTTTATGTGCTGACCGACATGCGTTTGGTCAGCCTGTCGGGCGTGCTGGCGCTGGACATTTTCGATTGCCCGCTTCGCAAGGTTGCACGAACTCGCGTTTTCCGTTCGATGCGCGAGCGGCTTTTTGGCCTGGGATCGATCGAAATCATTCCATCGGATGAAAATCTGCCCATCACCCTCTGGCAGACGGTGTCCAACCCGCTGGCGGTCAATGACCAGATTGTTGCTGCAATGAACCGCGCCAAGCAGGGGCGTTGCGAGTCTTAATCGCCAATTCTTTTCCCATCGATCCAGACGGATTTTGGAATGGCCGCACTCTGAAGAATTGCTTCAAGCGGATCGGAGGCGGTCGAATCAAACACCAAAAAATCGGCGAATTTGCCGGGCTGAAGGCTCCCTATTTCCCGCTGCATGCCCAATGCTCGCGCTCCGCGAATCGTGCCCATTTCCCAAATTGTTTGAACCGGTATTTCAGGCGCGATTTTTCTCAACAGACGCAAGTCATCCAGCAGATTCAGGTCCGGCGAACTGGCGCAGCTATCGGTTCCCACTGCCACGTTCATTCCCTGAGCCAACATCTCGCGCCATCGATGAGGCGGATGCCCGAAATATTTGTGAGTCCTCGGGCAATAGACCACGCTCGCTTGTCCGCGCGATAAAATCTCTAGTTCCTGATTATCGCAATAATTCACATGTGCGAGCAGCGTTGGATAGTCGAGCAATCCAACCGCTTGCGCCATCGCGATAGGTGAGCCTTGAAACGTCGGCACGCCTTCGCGCCATGTACCTAGCTGTTCCCAGACCCAGCGGAATGGTCCCATGGATGACTGGAGAAATGTCAACTCGTCGAACGTTTCAGCCAAATGCGTAGCCAACGGCAATTGATTCGCGCGGGCAAACTGAAGGCACGCCCGATATCCATCGATATCGACGGTATAGGGAGCATGCGGCGTCAATCCAATTTTCAATTTTGGCGTATCATGTTTCCGATCCACCGCGGGGCCAAACAATTCATCAAAGCGATGTCGAAATGCGCCCAGCCCCAGAACTTCCCCAAAACTGATGGCGCGAAGCGGCGAGCCGGCAAGGACGGGCCGGGTGATCGCCGCTTTTTGGGTGATATCGCCGACGCACGTGACGCCAAACCGTACGCATTGATCGATGCCAAGCTTCGCCGCGGTGGTCGCATCCGGGTTCTGCATCCGCTGGCGCATGCTTAAAATCCACTGCGCGAACGTTCCGCCCGGCGAGTTTCCGGCCGTACAACTGCTCAACTCCAAATGTGTGTGAGCATTAACCAAACCCGGCAAGACAACGGCGTTGCCAAAATCGTGGACTTCGGCATTTGGATCAGCTCGCTTGATTGATTCGCGCGATCCCATCGCCACAATCCGCCCGGCCTGCACGGCAAAGCCGCCGTCCTGAAAAGCAGGCGACTCAATCGGCGCAATCCAATCCGCAAGAAATAATGTGGTCTGCGCATCCATTTGAAAAATGTCAGCCACGGAGTGCACGGAGGACACAGAGAAGATATCGATAAAATGTGCTGCTCTGTGTCCTCTGTGCACTGTGTGGCTAAATTCATTCTCCCGAATCTTCCTTCAACTCATCCGCCAGCATTTGCGCGACCTGCCTGGCGCGGGCCAGTCGTCGCTTGGCGATTTGCCTGACCGGCTCGAAATGAAAGCCATCTTTCAGTCGGGCTTCCCAGTAGCCGTATTGTTCGCGTTTGTCGCAGCCTTCGACCAGTTGAACGATCCCATCTCCCTGCCGGGCCAGTTGAATCATCTGGCCGACGAGTCCGATGATGCCGAAGTCTTCGAGATTCACCGCGTCGGCGAGCAGCCGCGCATCTTCAAGCATCGGCGGGCGGTGGGGCGTTTCATGCAGCAACCGGGCGACCCGGTCCAGCAATTCATCATCGGCATCATCGGAAAGCGTGGAAATCAAAAGCTCGGCGGCCTGTTCGGCGCGGTCGCGCAGATTGGTTTTGCCCAATTTCCCCGCGCTGGGCAGCTTGGCCTGACGCATCGGAAGCTGCATCGCCCAGCAAGCCACTTCCAGCGAGCGCACATCGGGATCGGCCACCAGATCCAGCCTCACTAATCGCTGGACGCGCCGCCACAGACGCCTGGCATCATCGATCAGCCGAGCACCTTCGGTGCTGTGCTCGTCAACCGTCTGCAGCGCGCTGGCCAGGCGTTTGCTCAACTTCCCATCTAATGGCATGCGTCGCGTCCCTGCGGTGGTGAGGCAGTATAGGTTAAATTATGATTCTGATCGAGCGACGCGCTCGTTATATAAGCCAGTTTTCCGTCTTAATTCCAAGTATGTATGTGAAATGGGCATCGGCAGTCAAAATGACAAAGTTATTTGTCCGCGCGATCGCGGCAATCTGTGCATCAATTGCGGGGATTGGCCTGCCAAGACGTCGCAACTCAGATTTAATGCGTCCAAACTCAACTGCTGCAACTGCATCAAATTCAATTTCTGCGAAAGTCAAAATAAATTCAGATAAGTCCAATTCGGGTACTGGTGCAGTTTGAAGAAAAAGGAGAGTTTATTGTGACATGGGCTTTCCAGCCCATGCGGTACTTTGCACGGCCTGGAAAGGCCGTGTCACATCAAACTGCACCAATACCCCAATTCGTTTTTGGCAACGTGCGCACTGTTAAAAACCATATACCACAATTCGCCAATCGAAGGGCGGCTCAGGAAGAACTGGCTATCAATGCTGGTGCAAATCCGGTCCAACGGTTTCGCCAATTTTCGAAACATTGCGCTGGCGTGGTTTGTATCAAGCAAATAGCTATTCATTGAATTCGCGGAAATGTCGTCCAGGATTGAAGTTCCGATTCAACCTCAGCCTGCTTTTCATTTTGCAACTCGGCAAGAAATTGATCGATCTCATTTGGGTCGCCATGCCAATGAGCGCTGCTGTTCAAGATCGCTTCGGCTGTCCCTCTTTTCGCTTGGTTATTGCCTGGGCCGATAGTCTCAACGGCGACAACAGTACCCTCTGGAAGCTGCAGCGAGCCTTCCAGCACGATAACGCCGTTTGTAACTTTGCCGCTATAGGTCATTTCTACCCATTATATCGGCACGAAATGACGAATCCAAAGGAATATGAGAATTCGAAACTATCTCACCAGCGTCGCCGTTCGTTCCGGCCCCACGCTGACCATGCGAATCGGCGCACCAGCCAGCACTTCCAGGCGCTTGACGTAGGCTTGGGTCTCCTTCGGCAGCTCCTCAAATCGGCGGCACCTGGTAATGTCTTCCTTCCAGCCGGGAAGTGTTTCGTAAATCGGCTCGACCTCGGCCAGCGTGTCCATGTCGGCGCGGAAATATTCCAGCCGCGAGCCTCGGTAATTGTAACCCGTGCAGATGCGCACGTGATCCAACCCGGTGAGAACGTCAAGGAGCATCAACGCGATCTGCGTAGCTCCGGACAAATCGACGGAATATTTCACGGCCATCGCGTCAAACCAGCCACATCTTCGAGGCCGACGCGTCGTCGTGCCGTATTCGTTTCCCTTTTCGCGAATGTAGTTGCCAATGGTGTTGTCCTGCTCCGTCGGGAAAGGCCCGCCGCCTACACGCGTGCTGTACGCCTTCATGATACCGACATAATTCTGCACCGCCTGCGGCGGAACGCCCGACCCCGTGAACAAACCCAGACTGGAACAACTTGAACTGGTCACGTACGGGTATGTGCCATGATCGATATCAAGCAAGGCGGCATGAGCGCCTTCAAACACGATCCGTTTGCCCTGCTTGTTATATTGCAGCAGCAGATAGCCGACATCATCGACAAACGGCGCAATTCGCCGTCCGTAGTCGCGGTATTGTTCAAACACCGCTTTCCAATCCAGCGGCGGAGCATCGTAGAGCACCTGCAATACCTTATTACGCTCGACGACAATCCGACCCACTCGATCGCGCAGCCGCTGCTCGTTGACCAGGTCCGCGATTCGAATGGCCGTGCTGCGGTGCATTTTGTCGGCATAAGTGGGGCCGATGCCCCGACGGGTCGTGCCGATGGCTGCGCCTTCGGCGCTGGATTCGCGCGCGGCGTCTTCGGCCTTGTGATAGGGCATGACCACGTGGGCTTTATAGCTGATTCGCAGATTGGCGGGCGAAATCGCAATTCCACGTCCGACAAATTCGTCCATCTCTTTCAGCAACACCTCGGGATCAAGCACCACGCCATTGCCGATGAGGTTCATCACGCCCGGGCGAAAAATTCCGACCGGTAGGAGGTGGGTCGCATATTTTTCATTGCCGATGCGCACCGAATGTCCCGCATTCGCGCCGCCGCAATAGCGGACGATGACGTCCGCCTGTTCCGCCAGGAAATCGGCGATCTTGCCTTTGCCTTCGTCGCCCCATTGCAAGCCGACGACGCACGTATTGCCTTCCAGTCGTGGAATCACTTCAAAGCCTCTTAAGATTTCTGTGTGTGTTCAAGCCCGACGAAATTGTCCTGCGAAAAATCGCCGAACCCGAAATCATCACCCAAGCCGCCGTCCAGGCGGTCGCTGGTTGAATCCTGCCCCTGGATCGTATCATTTCCCGCCTGGCCGTACATGGCGTCGATGCCGAGCCCGCCAATCAGCGAATCGTTGCCCATGCCGCCATCAAGAAAATCAGGCCCCAGGTCGCCGTCGAGAATATCGTTGCCCTCTTCTCCGTAGATGATGTCGCGATTCCCGCCGCCATTGATGAAATCGGCGCCAAGCCCGCCATAGATGCGGTCGCGTCCCGACCCGCCAAAGATCGTGTCGTTCCCGCCCGAGCCATAGATGGTCGTCGGCTGCTGGAACGTTGAATCGCCTTTTTCAAAGACGACGCGATCATTACCCAGCCCGGCTTGGACGATGATCGTTTGAATGCCCGCCAGCGGAATGCGCTGGGTCACGCCATTGATGACCACCGTCAAGTCGCCGCGCGTCTTCAACTCAACAAGAACGCGAATGTTGTCATTTTTATGCGTGCCGATGATTTGCAACTGCGAACCGACCAGCGCCGCAGCGAACAACTGGCGAGGTTCCAGGTCTTCGATCATCGCCGGACTTGTAACTTGCGATTGAGCAGCCACGGTGTATCTCCTTGGGGTGAACCCACTCACAACGGAAGCCTAGCTTACACGCAGCGGACGGAAATGGAAAACGCCTCGATTCCATGCAACAGGAATGTTGTCGAAGGTATTTTCCACCTATATGTTGTAACACGAACCTGCATTATTTCGTGGAATATTCGAGCCGGGAAGTCGGAAGGAAATTTGCGCTATCGCCTCGGCGATTGGTGCGTAATCGATCAGATCGATGACCGCGCCCGTGTTCTGTTCATTCCAAAATCCGCAATCCAAACTCCAAAATCCGCAATCCCAAATCATTTTCTCCTGCCCAGCCGCCGTCCCACCGTCTGCTTCACTCGCTCGGCGGCCAGGGAGATCGCGGCGTAGCTGTCGGCGCCGGTTTCTTCGATGACGACGTCTGCGCTGCCGCGCAAGCCGACGATGATCCGCACCTGCATGTCCTCGCCGCCGCGCGGGCCGTTGATGTCCCGCACGCTCACCCGCAGCGACCGCACCTGCCCTTCATGCTGGTTCAACGCATGATGCAGCCGCTCGCGAATGTGCTCGTCCAACGCCGCCGAACGTATGCCGGTAATCGTCAATATCTGCGTGTCGTTCATAGCCGCCTTTCGGTTAACTACCCGAAGCAGTCGGCTATGGAGCGGAAGTTGCACCGGCTATGAACGGGAGGTTTGTTTATAACGGTGAAGAATCAGGTTGGCGAAGAGTTGGCGAATGGAAAGGGCACGCATGTGCCTTTCATGGGCATCTTATGGCTCGTAATCTTCTAAGGAATCCACTGCATCAGCAATAGCATTCATAAATGATTCTTCGGCTTCATTAGGGCCAGTTGCGATCCATCCTTGCCCATCATGTTGCAAAAGAACTTTGGTGTTTTCGTCAATATAATTTCGACTGTCCCGTCGCACGGTGGCAGGAAACGAATGAATGATCCCTGAAGCCTGATCAGATGTTAATCTAATTAGAAACATAGAGCCGCCCTGAATTACGTTGCGTTAGGTGTATTAGTGGCCATATGCATCATTAGGAGTATGCCCGGCTCTACAAGCTTCGTCAACGTCGAATATCGGCCTGCATGCTTCGTCAGTAGGCGATTGGTCGCAGGCGGCGTCTGGACCGTGTGCACCACAGGCGCCATCGGGGTTGATCATGCCATCGCCAATTGTATTACAGTGCTCGTCAGGACAGAGGGGTCTGGTTTGAAACCAACACGTTGCGTCTACATCCTGGGTAGTGCAGTCAGCGTCCGTATTTCCTGCTACGCATGAATTGTCAGGATCAGCAAATCCGTCACACGCGCTATCAGCATTCATCACTCCCAAAGAATTAGTTGTACCGCACGTTTGGTCAACAACATGGAGTGGATTTCCTGGACTTCCATCGCCACAGGCACCGTCCGGATTATTGGCTGAGCATGATTGATCCAGGTCAATGACTCCAGGCTGCCGCTCGCAACTCTGGTCTATGTTAGTGGCCGTACATGCATAATCTCCGTCACCACTCATGCCACATGTTTGGTCTGGAACATCCGGTATCGTACCACAATATTGATCTACGACATCCAGAGCCCCCGAACAACCCTCGTCATTTGGGTCGCCGGCGAGTGCCGGAAAAGAATCGACTAGAGTTAGACCGAAAATCCAACCGCCGACTTTACGCAAAAATTGGCGTCGATTTTCTGATTTTTCACCTTTTTGCTTTTCATTATTTGCGTCCATACATACTGCTCCTTCGCAATTAGATTCAGCTAACCGCCCGTTTTTAAATTTGGATTTGTTGATGGCCTTGTCGGCGCGGGAATTCCGAGTTGACGCCCCATTTTATCTAAGTCAGCCTCACGCTGCTTGAGTTCGATAGGAGTAAACTGCATAAGGTATTTACTAGCTGCGGTTAAGTGTGAACGAGTTACGGGTTCGTTCTTAGCAGCTTCGACAACATTTTCAGGAAGATTAGACGAAACAATGATTTCGTCGCGTTTCGCAGTAATCACTGCCCTATTGCTAGCGAGAACCTTGCTCAAGGAATCGATGTTTTCGATATGAGCGCCTTTAAGTTGTGTTACGCTTTCCCCCGCAATAGCCCATGTATTTTTAAAATCCGCAGAATTTACATCTAACGTTCGCTTCAATAACTGTGATTGGATAGAGTCTGAAAACATTTCAGACAAAGTTAGCAATTCCTGAAGGGTTTGAATCTTAAAGAACGCTCCACGCTGGGCTAATTGTTGCTCGTCAGGAAGCGATCGAAGGTAACTTAATGCATTCTTGAAATTCGGGAGATGCTTTTTGTTGTCCTCTTCTGCAAGGCCTTTTACCAAAACCGCGTTGGATAGCGATGGGTCAAGCCTATAAGCTCGGTTACGAAGCAAAACGACTTGGTCCTTCAAGTCAAAATACTTCATCAGTTGAATTTGACGCTCCTCGTCAGATGGTTGTGAGGTTGATGTTGTGGGACCGGCCGCGATAACGGTCGACACAATAGCAGTCGATACTACTGCGAACAAAACTCGGCGAGAAACATCTAACAACATAGAACCTCCATATGTTTCCATACATTTTAGCATGAACAGCCTTTCGGTTGTGCCGGTGACGCATCCAGCACCCTAAGCGAGATAGGCTTCTTTTTTCCGACCGTTAATTCCCAGCGAAAATTATCCATTACAGCCGCGTCTTCCTTGAAGCGGTCTGGGAAACGCTTATGCAACTGGGATCGCAACCAGATTGCACGCTCAACGGAGTGACGACGTCTATTACATTCTCGATCCGTGGGATCAGCGATATGTCCGTCGATGGTCGACAAAAGCCAGGCACAGCCGCCGCCGCAGTAATCTCGAATCCAGCAGTCATGGCAATTCTCTGTGGCATGGCCATTAACTTTCTTGTAATAAGCCATTGTCTTTTCGTGATCCAATCCGCTGAATACGTTCCCAATCAGAAAGGCATCCATGCCTTCATATCGGTGACAAGGGAAGAGGTTTCCCTTGTTGTCCACAACGACCGTATTTCGGCCGATGCCGCAGGTAATGCCAAGCGTAGTACGAGGCTCCAGCTTTTGAACAGTCTTATTGAATTGGGTCCCCAAAAATGGGCCGAGTCGCTCGCCACGCGACAGTTGCTCGAGACAATCGGCCATGGTTTTGTCCGCGATCAGACTCATTTCATCGGCCTGGTCTTCTGTGAGTGCGGATGGAGAAGGATCACCATGGGATAACGGTTCAATCGGCCCAACGCCTATGGTTGTAAAGCCTAACGATTCAAGATATTTACCGACGGCGGCCGAATCATGAAACTTATTCGTAAGATTGGCTCGCACTTTAGGAGCCGGTAATCCGTGCAGCTTATATTGTTCGTTGGCGTAGCGAGCATTGGCAACGATCGTGTCATAACAATCATGCTTGTCTAATGACGGCCGCTGATAATTATGCATTTCTCGCCAGCCATCAATGCTGATAAAGAGAAGAAACTTTTCTTTGACAAGGAAATCGACAATGTCCTTTGTCAGCAACGTGCCGTTGGTGATGAGTTCAAATAAGAACTTCTTTCGTCCCAGCTTTTCAACCTCGCGGCCATATTCGACGACCTGCTTTAGAACCGGATAATTCAGTAGCGGCTCTCCGCCGAAAAAGGTGACCTGTAAATCAGGGCGAGAGCCGGATCGCCAGACGAGATAATCGACAGATTGCCTGGCGACATTCCACGGCATTAACGTTCCTTTTGAGTTAGAATCGTTACGCCAAGCATAGCAATAGCGGCAGCCTAAGTTGCAAGATTGCGCCATCAGAAGCTGAATTCTTCTGGGCGGGTGTTTCCATAAGCGCTTCCAGCGCCTCGGTCTGCTCTTCAAGATTGACATTCTTAAAGCGGAAAAACCCTCTGCGTTTTAAGGAGGAGATCGGCTCAACTAATTCCTGCAAATCAATCCCTTGATAGTGATTGCTGAGTCTTTGAACTAGCTCGGCGATGGGAAGCGATTGATGGCCGTGTAATATCGCGAATGCCAACTCACTGACTTCAAGAGTTGTTCCTGTCGAGCGGTCAAATAGCAATCTTTGTCCGTTGAACTCGAATGTGTGGTAGGAACGTCGGTCTATGCGTTCCATTAGATTAGAAAATGCGATAACAGAATCGGAAGTGCTTGGAAGCGTCTCAATCGATGGGGGCATATGACTCTCCAAAATGCGTCGAGGATTATCGTATTTGGGGTCTTACGGTTGCCGAGCCGCGTTGTAGCTTTACGATCCTTGCTCGATCGAGCGCAGCAGTCATGTATTGTGAAATTTTGTCATCTCCATACAGTTTCGCGTAAGCGGCGCTGGCTTCTTGCGCCTCATCTGAACGTCCAAGTTCTAATAACGCGTTGAAGCGCAATTTGCAGGCGTCACGACAATATTGATAGTTTCGATCTTTCGAAGTGATTTCGAGATGGGTTAGAGCTTCTGGATAGCGACGTAATCCGGACAAAACCATACCCGATGCCCAATGGAATACCTGACTCTCGCCTTTGTCCATCTTTGATGGGTCAAGTGTTTGTAGAAGGGCCCAAGCCCGTGGATACTGACGCTGCTTATAAAGACATTCAGCGGCACCAATTTTCACATGTATGAGGGGTTTTAGAAGCGATTTATCATTCGGCGGGAGCCATTGCGCGTAATTCGTATAGATAGTGAGAAGAGTATCGGTGGCATCTTTGTCGCCAGCATTGATAAGCGGCCAAAGCACGCTCTTATAACCACCCATGTGGTCCTTCATTCCTCGAAGAACAACTACCGCTTGCGGCGAGTGGCCGTAATCCTTCAATTCTTCTTCGAATCGTTTTGCGGCTGCTGCGTAAAACAATGAAATAGTTGACCGATTCAGCTCAATTGATCGGAATTGGAACGCATGTGCAATCTGAAGCAACACGAGGCTCGGCAATTTTGTTCGTTCGAGTATTGATTTAAGGTGAACCTGCTCGGCATGAGCAACAGGCAATTGAGCCTTGAATGTTTTTTGAGCGTCGTTTAGCCAACTGACGATCTCTTGATCTCGCTCAGATACGATCGATGCGATGACCAACGGGTCATCCAAAGCAAGTGTTTCGAGATTAGCAATATCACCGTCAGGTTTGGCGAGTTTGTCAACTTCAGCTGAATTAGCATCTTTGTCATCGGCCTGCTCGGAAAGGAGATTTTCGGACAGTTGGCCCAAAGTAACACGCTGACCAGCGAGTTGCATATCTCCGTGATCCCAGTGTTCAGCCGATATATCTGGAATTTCATCCTTCCGCTGTAAACCCAACATAAGATCGACCAAGAGGGCATTTGCCGGACCAGTTAAACCATTCTCTGCCCTGATAGCACGAGCAATGCCCTCAATGGCCTCAAACAAATGTACATCCTTAGTTTTAGGAACATTATACGCGTTTATAAAGGCTTGTTTGGCCTCGCTTGGATCACCCGCCAAGAGCAAAAGATCACCAAGTGCCATCAGTTCCTTAAACGTGGTCGACCCTTTTAGCTGCTGAATCGATTGATCATAACGATGCGAATCTATTGAGACAGAACCCAAGAGATTCGCCGTTGGTCCATTTTTCGGTAGTGTTGATGGGATCGACGAACGATTTAATGCGCCGCTCTTTTGCTCCTCGATAAAGCGGCTTCCTGCGGATGGGTCGCTTTTGCCTTTAGCCTTCGTTAGAGCTACTGAAATAAGCTTTACCGCATCGCTGGTTCGTTTTAGAGGAACGATATTGTAATAGCTCTTTGCCTCAACCAAGGCTTGCTCATAATTCCCCTGAGCAAGCAAGGATTCAACGAGAGCCTTTTGTTCGGTATCGCTTTGGGCGATGGGCAGCGGTGAAGAAGCTGGACGGGCCGGAGTTTCAACAGGTGTAATTGATTGAGGCGGAACTTGTCTATGCCGGAATAAGAAGGAAATCGCTATTAAAATGCCTACAGCAGCCGCAACCGCACCCCATTTTATCCATCCTTGGCGCACTTCCATGGCTGCTCCTCATATGAGGTACAACTTTTGGATTCAACGCAACGGATCAAAAACCATTAATCGATCGTCTACACGTTAAATTTATCAGAGCCAAGATAAATACACAAGTGTTTTTAATTTTTACATTCCTTGCGCTCGGCAACAGACGATGTTCGCTCGGCCTTGTCGTTGGTTTGTAAATGCGCACCAGAGTTTACGCATCTTTCCAAACCTATCTTGTCCGTCCTGCAACCTCTTCAAGGACCATCTCCCGAGCGCGATGCACCTGTAGGCTTGCCCAGAGACAGTTCAGGCTTGCCTGCATGGCGGACAGGCGTGCCCAGAGGACCTAAAGGCTTGCCTCCGTTGCGTCAAGTCTTGCCTTGAGAACCTAAAGGCAAACCTTGAGGACCTTCAGGCTTGCCTGAACCGCGTCAAGGCAAGCCTTGCAACCTCCACCGATGCCAATAACACTTTTATACGCGTTGCGTCGGTGAGCAAGTTCCCTGTTGCAAATCACACTCGACTGATGACTTGCGCTCAAATGTGGGGTAGTCCATTGCAATGGCGGGGCGGATGGCGAAGATGTCCATAGTGCGGCACAAGTGTGACCCGAAGCTGGGAATTGTATAATCTGCGTTCGCCGGGACATAAAACGGGGACGGAGTCCATTATCTGCCTGCGAGTTATGCCAAGTTTCATTTTGATGGCAAAGTTGATATGCCCCGCAGCGGGCGACTTCGTGAAAATGCGGGCGGAGTCGGGGTTCGATTTCTTGACAGCGCCTTTCCACCCGATCAGCCGCGACGCGAAGCGGAGCGCTTTTCCGCGTCAACCTCAAAAAGCGCTCCGCTTCGCGTCG
>DASZXJ010000198.1:0-7194 GCA_035545895.1 Tepidisphaeraceae bacterium
GTGGAAACAAACGGCTTTGCCGCTTCTCCTGCATGGATCAACTGCTCTGCATGGTCTTCGCGCAGCTCACCGGGCGATCGAGCCTGCGCGAAACCGTCAGTTGTCTGCGGGCGTTGGGATCGCGTCGCTATCACTGCGGCATCCGCACCGCGCCGGCGCGGAGCACGCTGCCCGAGGCCAACGAACGCCGCGACTTTCGCATCTTCATGGACACGGCGCTGTCGATGATCGCGTCGGCCCGGCTCGAATTGCCCGTCGATGCGGATTTGAAGCGGTTGAGGATTCACGCCTTTGCCATCGACTCGACGACCATCGACCTGTGCCTGAAGCTGTTTCCCTGGGCGTTGTTCCGGCGTCGCAAGGCCGGAGTCAAGGCTCACACCATGATCGACCTGCGCGTGGGAATCCCCACGTTTATGCGGATTTCTCACGCAAAAGTGGCGGATGTGTCGGTGCTGGACCAGATCGTCTTCCAGCCCGGCGCGTTCTATGTCGTGGACCGCGGCTACATCGACTTTGCCCGGTTCTATCGCCTTCACCTGGCCGGCGCCTTCTTCATCACCCGGGCCAAACGCCGATTGGATTGTCGTGTACGTCAGCGGTTGCCGGTGGCGCCCAACGCCTATGACCGTCACGCCTCCTGCTGCGCCGAAGTCGCGCCGGCGATAGACGTGGCTCAGCTTTGATGTTATGCGGTTTCAACGGTTGTACGGTATCATGTTTAATTTCACGGGAGCAGAATGAACCTGGTATCGATGAATCGAGGGCGCGCCATGTCGCATTTGCGAAAATACGGTGGAGTATTGAGTGGGCTGGTTGGGTTCGTCATAGGAGCAATGAGTCTTCGTGCCGCGGAGATTCCAAAGAATGAGCTTTGGACGCGATCGATCATTGTGCCACTGCCGACAATAACGGACGGCGTGAACAAGCCGGTCATTCCACTTCACGGGACATGGAAGATCAATCTTTCGCCGCCAGAGAGCTTCGCTTCCAACGACGTGGATGTAAGCAACTGGCGAGACGTGTGCGTCCCCGGACAAATTGATAGACAGGGGTTCGGGGCCCGCGGCGGCAGACGGGGCGGCGGCAATGGGCAGGCAGGTGCCGCGTCGCAGCCGGCAGGCGGACGGCGCGGCGGCGGTCCAGGGCCAACGCCTTATGTTTACAAAACGAAGCTGGATATCCCACCCGACTTTTCGGGAAAGCGAATCTTCATCCAGTTCCAAGGCGTGACGGGAACCGCCACCGTATGGGTCAATGGAACCCAGGTGGGCGCCCCGCACATTGGCGGGTTTACCCTTTGGGATGTGGATATCACGGAGCAGGTCAAGCCGGGTGGCAACAACTGGTTGACCGTCCAAGTGAAGGAGCCTTCCAACAATGATTCTTCGGTCGGTGCTCGCTATCCCGGCGGGATCATTCGCAATCTCGATCTTGTGGCGGTACCCCAAGAACATATCACCCGGTTCAACATCGAGACCGATTTTGATGCCAACTATCAAAACTCCACGATGAAGGTCTGGGTCGGCGCAGCGCTCAAGAACAATGCGACGGTCGCGCTGACGCTCACCGCCCCGGACGGCGCCAAGGTTTCTCTCAGTCCCGGCAATGTCAATCTCACGGCGGCGCAATCCGAGCTGATCGCCGATATTCCTGTTTCAGCGCCGATCAAATGGGATGCAGAGCACCCCAACCTTTACACGCTTGAGGCATCGCTGGTGCAGAATGGTCAAACGACCGAGACGATCTCCAAGAAGATCGGGTTTCGCAAAGTCGTTGTTGATGGGCGCAGGCTTCTGGTGAATGGGAAGGAAATCAAGATGCGCGGCGCCGGGCAGTTCGACAGCGACGCATT
This sequence comes from Tepidisphaeraceae bacterium, assembly GCA_035545895.1. Classification (GTDB taxonomy): domain Bacteria; phylum Planctomycetota; class Phycisphaerae; order Tepidisphaerales; family Tepidisphaeraceae; genus DASZXJ01. The sequence continues at coordinate 1,856 of DASZXJ010000198.1, forward strand.
GGATGGGCGCACATTGTATCCCGGTGAAGCTGAAGAAGACGTCAATCTCTACAAGGCCGCGAACATGAATTACGCGCGACCCGCGGTTTACCCGGCAAATGTCGAGTTTCTCGAAGCGTGCGACAAATACGGCCTTTACGTGGAATGCGAATGCCCCGTTTGGAACAGCGGCACGCCGGACATGACGCCGATCTACCTCAGCCAGACGTCGGAGATGGTCGAGGCCTACCGCAGCCATCCAAGCATCATCATGTGGAACCTGGCCAACGAGACGGGATACAGCATCAATATCCGTCGCGAAGGCGAATACATCCACGCCGAGGATAAGTCGCGCCCGGTCGTCTTTAGCTGGTCGCACAGCGTTACGCCGGGGGACCCGCTTCCGTATGACATTTACAGCTATCACTATCCGAGTTGGGATGACGATCTTGGCAAGCCGGGCGTGGCCGTATTCAACGGCGGGGGTCGCGGTCTGCAAATCCCGGTTCCCCCCATGCCAGTGCTTGCTGACGAGTTCGCACACCCCAGCGCATATAACAACGAGGAGCGCGCCCGCGATCCAAATGTCCGCGCATTCTGGGGTGAAGGCATCAATCAATTTTGGGAAAGGATGTTTACCACGGAGGGATCGCTGGGCGGTGCAATCTGGGGATTCGACGACGATCCAATCAACAGTTCAGAGAACGTGTATGGATGGGGGCTGGTGGATGTGTGGCGCCGGCAAAAGCCGGAATACTACATGGCCAAGAAAGCTTACTCTCCCGTTCGGCTTGAAGATAAAGCGGTTGCAAACCCGGGCGTCGGAAAGGTGTTGGCTCTACCGATTAAAAACTGGTTCGATCATTCAAATCTGTCTGAGCTGCTGGTTACATGGGAGGTCGGGGCAGAAACCGGAACCATGCCGGGACCGGACGTGCAGCCCCACGCAAACGGGACGCTCAATCTTCCCGCGCGCCAGTGGAAGCAAGGCGACGTGGTAAACATCAAGTTCAGCGCTGCCGGGTTCCTCTACGATGAGTACAACATCTCGATTGACCCCGCTCCGGTCAGGCTTTCAGGGCCAGTCGGGCCAGCGCCGCGTCTTGCCGATCGTGCGGATCAGATTACGATCACAGGCGATGAGTTTTCCATCACGTTCGACAAGAAGTCCGGGTCAATTTCTAATGGCGCCTTCAAAGGCACAACACTTTTGAAGGGCGGCCCGTATCTCAACGTCATTGGTGTAACGCTCAGCGATTGGGCCGTAAAGCAAATCAGCGCAAGGACCGAGGATAACGAAGCGGTGCTCAGTATCGCTGGAACATATAGCGCAACGCCCGAAGCGGTTGGCGGCCGAGGTGGCCGCGGGCGCGGCGCTCCTCAGGCTGCTCAGCCCTCAAGCAATCCCTCGACCGTTGAAGTTCATTTCGAAGTGCACATCGATGGGACCGGAGCCATTGTTACAAGGTATACCCTCGACAAATTCGACCTGACGCCGCCGGAACCCCGGGTTGTACCTTGGAACAACACCAACGCAGGGGGATACCAGGAAGTCGGCGTGAGCTACCTGGTCACCGGGCAAGTCGACCAACTCGCCTGGCGTCGCAAGGGATACTGGTCGGTCTATCCCGACGACCACATCGCACGGGTCCGAGGAATCGCGGTTCGGAAGGGACAGACCCCTCAGGTGGACGTCAAGCCAACATGGAACTGGTCTCAGGACGAAACGCCGGCTGGCCAGGGAAGCAACGATTTCCGCAGTCAGAAGGAGAATATTTATTTCGCATCGGCGATTGTGAGCGGATCGAACCTTGGGATTCGCGCTGAATCTGCTGGCACGGATGCCGTGCGAATCGAAGCGGCCGATGCATCGCAGCTAAATTCGGATCTACGCCTGAATATCAATAACCTTTGGAATTACCGTAATCTTGGCCTGGGCAATTACATGAAGCCACCCGTCATCGTGAAGGGCGGCTATACGAATTCAGTTCGCATCCGCTTGACGGATGATCCAAATGCAAACGATCGATAAAAGGACTTTGAAACGACAACTCAACAACAGGTGCTCCATCATGCCGAATTCCATAATGCGAATGACACTTCTATGTATGCTGACAATCGTGGCGATCCAAGCCGTTGCCGTTCGCGCACAGACTTCCAACGAAATGTCTCTCGCAGGTGAGTGGCACTTCGCGCTGGACCGCAACAACACCGGGGAAACAGATCGTCTCTTTGCCAGGGAACTGCCCGATCATGCCAGGCTACCTGGATCCATGCATGAACAAGGACTTGGCGATCCACCATCGGCACAAACAAAATGGACCGCTCAAATCGGTGTGCAGTTTCTAAACAATGCGCCATGGAACCAATACGCGAAGGAGGGTGACTTTAAGACCCCATTCTGGCTCACGCCGCTTCGCTATTACGTGGGCCCGGCATGGTATCAGCGTGAAGTCGAGATTCCCGCAAGCTGGTCGAATAAGCGCATCGTGCTGATGCTGGAACGGCCGCACTGGGAAACGGTCGTCTGGGTCGATGACAAATTGATGGGTATGCAGAATTCTTTGGGAGTTCCTCATGAATACGATCTCAGCGAGGCGATGACGCCGGGCAAGCATCGGCTGACGATCCGGGTAGACAACACCGTCAAGATTCCATCCCGTCTCTCAGGGCATACGCTCGACGCGCATGCGATCTCGGATCAGACCCAGGGAAACTGGAATGGCATCGTCGGCGCAATCAAACTGACCGCAACGGATAAGGTATGGATCGACGATGCACAGGTATACCCGAACCTGGGGAACAAGACGGCACGCATCCAGCTCAGCATCGGAAACTTGACCGGCGTTGGCGGAGAAGGAATGCTCACGGTGAGCGCGCGGACGCTCAGCGACGCGCAGCAGCCAACATCCGCACCTGCGAAGGATTTTGCGGTCACATGGGGTGCCAGCGGCGGTAAAGCGGAGATCGAATATGCCCTTGGGGATTCCGCTCGGCCGTGGGACGAATTTTCCCCCGCGCTGGTCAAGATGAACCTGTCGCTGAAATCATCCGGCGGAATCAACGATGCCAGGGCTGTCACATTCGGCATGCGCGAGTTTACAACCAAGGGTACGCAGTTCGTCATCAATGGCCGGCCGATCATGCTGCGCGGCACATTGGAATGCTGCATCTTCCCGCTTACGGGTTATCCGCCCACGGATGTTGCGTCCTGGAAAAAGGTAATATCGACCGCCAAGTCGTATGGACTGAACCATCTGCGCTTTCATTCCTGGTGTCCTCCGGAGGAGGCTTTTGAGGCTGCGGACGAACTGGGCATGTATTTGCACATCGAAGCTTCCGCCTGGACGTCATACGAGCGGCCAGAAATGCTGCCGTGGATCACCGCCGAGATCGATCGAATGCTCCGCGCATACGGGAATCATCCATCTTTTATCATGCTTGCCCCCAGCAACGAGCCCAATCGCAATGATCCGCAGGGCGTCATGACCAACCTCATGACAACCCTGGCGTCGAAAGATAGCCGGCATCTGTATACCGCGGGCGGCGGCTGGCCCCAGCTTCCGGGAAATCAATACCACATCTTAAGTGCCCCGCGCATGAATGCCTCCGGCGAGTTGCGCCGGCCTCCCCAGACCACTTCGGATTATTCGAACGAAGTGTCCCAATATACTATTCCCATCGTTGGACACGAGATCGGACAGTGGTCGGCTTTCCCCAATCTTGAAGAGCCCGCCAAGTACACCGGCTCAATGAAGGCCACCAATCTCGAAATTTTCAAGGATATTCTCACCAGGTCCGGCCTGGGCGATCAAGCCAAGGATTTCCTGCTCGCATCGGGTCACCTTCAGGCGCTGCTGTACAAGGAAGAGATTGAAAATCACCTGCGCACCCCGGGCATCGGCGGCTTTCAACTGCTTGACCTCCACGATTTCCCCGGCCAGGGCACGGCACCGGTCGGCGTGCTTGATGCATTCTGGGACTCCAAAGGGTACATCACTCCGCAGCAGCACGCACGTTATTGTGGTCCGACCGTTCCGCTTGCACGCATGGCCAAACGCATCTTCACCACGGACGAAGAATTTGCCGCTGACGTGGAAGTCGCGCATTTTGGCCCCATCGATCTGCAGAACGTCAACGTAAGCTGGAACGTGAAAGACTCCGCTGGGAAGCTGATTCAACAGGGATCGTTTAGTCCCGCTGTACTCAAGACCGGCGGGCAGACCAAGTTTGGGTCGATCACAATCGCCAAAGGCACATTGCCTGCCCCGGCGAAGCTGAGGCTGGAAATTGCACTCGATCAAGCCAACGCCGCCAATGATTGGGATTTCTGGGTCTATCTTGAGAGCGTTTCCGTCGATCCGTCGGCGGACGTTCGCGTCGTGAACGCCATGGACGATGTGGCAATGAAATACCTGACTGACGGCGGCAAGCTTTTGCTGGTCCCGCCTCCGGCGAACATCAGTGGCAACACTGTTCCGTCGTTCGGCCCTCTGTTCTGGAACAATATCACTTTCCCGGGCGGCAATCGTGTTCACACGCTTGGGATTCTCTGCGACCCGAAGAACCCCGCGCTGGCCAAATTCCCCACCGAGTTTCACAGCAACTGGCAATGGTGGGAATTGGCCGCAACCGCCAAGCCGATCGTTCTCACGAACATGCCAAGAGAACTCAAGCCGCTTGTGCAGAGCATCGACGACTGGCTAACCTGTCGCAAGCTCGGACTCATATTCGAAGCGAAAGTTGGCAACGGCAAGCTCATCATGAGCAGCATTGACCTTGCGCAGAATCTCGATTCGCGTCTGGTCGCACGACAGCTCCGAAGAAGCATATTGGATTACATGGCCTCCGAGGCATTTGCGCCAACGGTCGCGCTGTCTCCAGACCAGGTGAGGAGCCTGTTCCGGTAAGGCGACATCTTGTCTCGGATGGACGAGCAGCCGGTGCAACTCCTGAAGGAAACCCGCACGCCGATCCCGGCAACCAGGAAGCACGGCAAGCGGGTCGACTACGAATACGAGCGGGCCGGCACGGCCAACATCTTCATGTTCACCGAACCCTTGGTCGGCTGGCGTCAGGTAAGCGTGCGCGCGACCAAGGCCGATTGGGCTGTGGAAATGGCCGGCCTGCTGGAAGGCCGGTACGCGGCGTGTCCGAAGGTGATCCCGGTCTGCGACAACCTGAACACGCACACGAAGGGAGCGTTCTACGAGGTGTTCGAGCCGGAGCGGGCGAGACAGTTGGTCGGGCGTCTGGAATTCCGTCACACGCCCAGGCATGGGAGCTGGCTGAACGTCGCCGAGAATGAACTCAGCGCGTTGACCCGGCAGTGCGTGGCCGGCCGAAGATTCGGCGACATC
>DASZXJ010000199.1:0-6633 GCA_035545895.1 Tepidisphaeraceae bacterium
CTCGAACCCGCGGTGATCGCAGGCGATGGCAACCTTCATGGAGCCTCCATAACGATTGGTTCCCGTTTCATCCCGTCGTCACTCTGGGCACGACGTTTTGATCGATCAATTCCCGCAACTGCCTAGACAGCGACTGGTAGAGCGCCACATCTCCGCCGATCGGGTCTTCGATGTCTCCCTCGGAATTCAACGGCGCGGTTTTTCCCGCCGCCGACGGAACCAGCGACGTCACCGCCGCCGCGTGGGATCGAGACATCGTGAAGATCCAATCCGCCTGGTGGATCAACTCGACGCCCAGTGTTCGCGACCGATGCCGCGTCAGGTCCATGCCCTGCGGTTTGAGCGCTTCGATCGCCGGCGCTGCCGCCCGCGCGCCGGGCATGGCAAAACTGCCTGCCGACAGCACGATGATACCCTTCTTCTTTTCCAAATCCTCCTCGGCGACGCCGAGTTTCTCCGCGATCAGGTTTCGCGCCAGCGCTTCAGCCATTGGCGAGCGGCAGGTGTTGCCGCTGCATACGAACAAAATCGTTGTTCTAAGCAACCGCTCGATGATTCGCTGATCGTAAACCCCTTCGCGGACGATTTCATACCGCTCGGGCAAAACCCGAACAATGGTTGAGGGTTTCGCGTGAGCGCTGGGCCCGCTGTCAAATATGATATCGACTTTACCGTTCAATTCGTTCCAACGATTCGGCGGCGCCACCGTCATTCCAACTGGTCCTTCAACGCGGCTTAAAACCTCGGTGGAAACGACATGATCGGGACATCGCAGGGTAATCTGCGATCCCTCATACAGGTCGGCGAGTGGGGTTTTTAACTCATCTGCAACCTGCTTTTGCCGCTCGCCAGCCACGTCAAAAACCAGCGCCACTGGTCCGGGCCAGAGCTTTTGCATCAGCCGTTTGCCCAAATCAGTGATTTCACCCAGGTATTGAATCGCATCTTGCGGATGCGCCAGGTGAACGGTGAATGGCTTGACTTCGACGGAATCTCGCATTTCCCGTAAACGGCTATTGCCCTGCTTATTGCTGAGCAAGGCTGCGGCTCCATAGACGGTTTCGGTCGGGAGCACAGCAACGCCGCCTTCGCTGAGGATCCTGACTCCGCGCGCAATTTGCATGGCAAAATCGGGAACGTCGAAGATTGGAACGACTTCGGGCATAAAAATCTCGGATCGATTATCGGGGCGGCGGAAGGAAAGTGTCAAGCGACCCCATTGGGTCGCTGCCGCTTGCCTCGGCGAGTCCGCAACGTCACCATCATCATATGCAGCCTTCGGCGCTTTTGTTTGATCTGGACGGAACGCTGACCGAGCCTTTGCTCGATTTCCCGGCGATCAAGGCCGATATCGGCATCGGCGATCAGCCGATCCTTGAAGCGATCGCGAAAATGGACCCGGCCGGCCAAAAGCGGGCGATGGACGTCCTGCATGGCCACGAGGAACGCGCCGCCGACCACTCCACGCTCAACATCGGCTGCTCAGAATTGCTCGATTGGATCGTTGCCCGCGAGATTCCGATGGCTTTGATCACTCGAAACAGCCGGCGCAGCGCGGAAATGGTGCTCGCCCGCCATGGCTTGAAGATCGAAGTCTTGCTTACGCGCGATGAAGGGATGTTCAAACCCGACCCGCGCCCACTGCTCGTGGCATGCAATAAACTTGAGGTCGATCCGTACAAGGCTTGGATGATCGGCGACGGACAGTACGATATCGAAGCAGGACTGGCGGCTGGGATGAAAACGGTATGGATCAGCCACGGAAAAACCCGTGAATTTAACGCCCAGCCATGGCAGACAGTGCCGGATTTAACGGGGCTGCTTAACCTGCTGCAAACCTGCGTGTCTGCTTGAACGGAGTCTTCATGCGAACTTTCAAATGTGGTTCTTTCGCAGTTGTCTTTTTCACACTTATCGCGGCGGGCCCGTTGACTCTCGAATCTCCCATCGACGATGTGCTCGATGCCCTGGACGCGCGCGGGCAGGGACTCAATTCCTTCGTGGCTGACGTGAAATTGACCGAGACCGACACCGCCCTGGGTGATTCCAACGCACACATGGGCAAGGTGCTTTACAAGGCCGGCGATGCGCCGCAAATCCGCGTCACTTTCGACAAAAAGCAGTCAAACGACAAGCCGCCGGTCGAGGATAAAGTCGAATACAAACTGGCTGGCCCGGAATTGATTGAACGCAATTACCGCACGAGCACGCAAACCACCCGCCATGTTCTAAAGCCTGGCCAAAAGCTCAATTTGCTCAAACTCGGCGAAGGCCCCTTCCCGCTGCCCATTGGCCAGAAGAAGGAAGACGTTCACAATAACTTTGACGTAAAAAAGATCGACATCAAGAAGGAAGACCCGGCCGGCACGGTGCATCTGCAACTAACGCCAAAGGAAGGAACTCAGTTTGCATCGAAGTTCAAATCGATCGACGTATGGGTCGATCTCAAAGACAACATGCCCCGAAAAATTGAGACGCTCGATCCAAATGCCACCGCCACCCGTACGACCGAATTGAGCAATGTGCAGGTCAATCCGCAGCTAAAAGACGAGGACTTTGCGTTGCCGCCAATCGACGAAAAGACGTGGCAATTGCACGAAGAAGCGTTTCAAAGGTGAGATCAATTTGGTGATATCGTGATTTGGCGACATGGCGATGTAGCGTTTTGACATATCGCCAAACCACCACATCGCCACATCACCAAATAGTTGAATTACTTCGCGCTGGCCGTTGCGCGCTTTGGCTTGGGACTTCGCGGAACCAGCGCTCGTTCCAGATTTCGCATGGCCTGCTTGAGGCGATGCTCGTTTTCGACGAGCGCGATTCGCACATATCCTTCGCCATTGTCACCGAATGCCTTGCCGGGCGCCAGCGCCACCTCGGCCTCTTCGAGCATTCTCAGGCAGAAGTCCAGTGAACCCTCACCGGCTTTGAAATGCTTTTCGTTGATCTTCGCCCAGACAAACACGCTGGCACGCGGCCTTTCGTATGTCCAGCCGAGCTTGTCCAAACCGTGACAGACAACATCCCGGCGTTCCTGATAGATTTTTGACTGCTCCATCGGCATATCAGCGCACTCGCGCATCGCAATGATCGAAGCAATCTGAATCGGCGCAAACGTGCCGTAATCGTAATAGCCTTTGATTGTCGCGAGGGCTTTCACCATCTCTGCGTTGCCGCAGCAAAAGCCCATTCGCCAGCCGGCCATGTTGTAGCTCTTGGACATCGTCGTGAATTCCACGCCGATATCCTTGGCGCCCGGGGCTGCGAGAAACGATGGCGACTTATATCCCTCAAAATTGATCTCGCCATAAGCCAGATCGCTGATAATCATCACGCCATGCTTTTTGCACATGGCGATCGCTTTTTCCCAAAAGCCCGGCTCGATTGTCATGGCGGTCGGGTTATGCGGATAATTCAGAATCAGCAGCTTGGGTTTGGGATATAGGCCCGAGATCGTCTGCTCGATTCGTTCGAGAAACGCATCGTCATTTCCCAGCGGCACACGAATGACGTTCGCGCCCGCCATCGCGACCGCGTAAATATGAATCGGAAATGCCGGATCGCCCACGATCGCGGTATCGCCCGGCCCCAGCAGCGCAAGGCAAAGATGGCTGAACCCTTCCTTCGATCCGATGGTGGAAATCACTTCGGTTTCGGGATCAAGTTCAACTCCGTAGCTTCGCTTGTATTTCTTGGAAACTTCACGTCGCAAACTCGCGATTCCGTTGGAAACGCTATAGCGATGATTGCGTGGATCGACCGCAGCCTCCGAGAGTTTGTCCACGACGACCTTCGGGGTGGGGTCGGTCGGATTGCCCATGCCCAGGTCGATGATATCCACGCCAGCCACGCGCTTGTCGTATTTCATCTTGTTGATCCGCGCAAACAAGTAAGGCGGCAAACGTGAAATTCGACCGGAAACGTCGATTTTGAACGGTTGATTGGTACTCATGCTGATCTCAATTGTATCGTCTTTTCAAAGCAAAGAATGATAAAATGCCGCGCTGATGGGGTGACAAGGTGAAGGATTGATCGGTAAAAGGCGTTTTTATTTCACCTTTGCCGAAGCAAACGAGTCACCTTGTCATGCTCGCGGGCGGCCGCGCCACCTCGGGCGCAACGGGGGCTGAGGGCAGGGCAGGGCCAGTCGTCGGCTGGGTGGCGCTTTGCAGAATCTTGGCTCGCTCTCGTTCAAACTGCTCTTTGATTTCGTTTCGATTGGTGATCTGCTGATCGGACTGGTGAATCTTCGCCTCGTACTGCTTTTGCAGCGTGGGATCTTCGATGATCAGCGTCCTGATCACATCGTGAGCGACTTGTTCCTTTAACACCTGCATCTGTGCTTCAACGAGTCTGGATAAAAGATCTTCTCGCAGGCTATCCTTTACATCCTCAAATTTGACGGCCTTGGGAGCGAACCGCTTTTCCAGCTTGATCAGATGATAGGCGCCTTGCGCCTCGACCGCTTCGGAAACTTCCCCTTCTTTCAGGGCAAAAGCCGCATCCTTGAACGCCTGCGGATACCCAAATGCCTGCCTGCTGAATGGGGGCAATTCCCCGCCCAGCTCAGCGGTGCGGGCGTTGCGGCTCATTTCCTTGGCGACCTGCTCAAAGGGTTCACCCGCAGCCAGCTTACGCTTGGCTTCGATGATTTCCTGCATATTTCCGACCTGAATATGCCTCACCTGCACGGTTTCGCCGTAAAGCTGGCGAAAGGCTTCCTGTAAAGTCGCGTCGTTGATCTGCGCCCGGGCGGTCGGCTCGGCCAGCTTGCGCAGATACGCGTTGGTCTCGACGGCCGTATCAAATTCGATCCGGCTGGTGTGGGTCTGCTGCAAATAGAGGTTGAGATATTGCTCGTATTCGGACTTGTCCGCCTCAGCGAAACGCCGCGACAATGCAAGGTCCAGTTCCGCTTTGATCTCTTGTGGCGAAACCGTGATATTTTCCTTGATGGCCTGTTGTTTGACGTATTCCAACTGCACGAAATTCAGCAGCATCACCAGGCCATATCCTTCGAGCAGTGGCCTTTGAAGCTGCTCCATGGTGATGGGCTGACCTGCCAGCCGGGCGACAATGCGCGTCGGCGCCATCGAATTGGACGGCGCGGTCGTGCTCATCCCGTTTGACCCGGGATAATTCTGATCGACCGGAACCGCCGGCCCGGACGTGCAGCCCGTGACCAGCGCCAATCCGACCGACAACACAACTGGACATTTCTTCTTCAAAATCGACGGCTCCCGCCAAATAGCCTCACTTTGAGTATCGAAACAGGCGCGCCAGTGTCAAGTTACGTCAAATACTCCATTTAGCGGTGTCGCTTGCGACGCGTGAACGCCGTGCAAGCACCGCCGCTAAATAAGACACTACCCAATTCTCCCTTCGCATCTACAATCATCGGCTGGACATGGCAGAACGGACCATCAACCTCTTCACCCTGCACAGCCGGCACTGGCAAAGCAACCGCTATGTCTATCCCGTCATCAGTCGGCGCAGCAAGGGTTTATCGATCGGCGTGAACCTCAACCCCGACAAAGCCTGCAACTTCGATTGCATCTATTGCTCGGTCGATCGCTCGGCCCCGCCGGTCTATCGCGAGGTTGATCTTTCGATCCTGCGCGATGAACTCGAACATATGGTCCAATTTGCGGTCAGCGGCGAAATCTGGAAAACCCCGCCTTTCGATAAAACCCCCGAAAACCTCAGGCGAATCAACGATATCGCCTTCTCCGGCGACGGCGAGCCAACCTCATACCCACAATTGACCGAGGTTTGCGATCTCTCGGCCCGCCTGCTCCAGCAGGCGTCGCTTTCCGACGTCAAACTCGTCCTCATCACCAACGCCACCCTGCTTCATCGGCCCAACGTCAGGCAGGCACTGGAGTTCCTCGATCAGCACAACGGCGAAATCTGGGCGAAACTTGAAGCCGGCACGGAGGATTACTACCGCCTGATCGAACGCACGACCATTCCCCTGTCCCGCGTACTCGATAACATCCGCTCGGCTGGGCAGGCGCGGCCCATCGTCATCCAGTCGCTGTTCATGAACGTCAACTCGGCCCCGCCGAGCGATCACGAAATCAACGAATACATCAGTCGATTGAAAGAATTGAAACGCGATAAATGCCAAATCAAGCTGGTGCAAGTATATACAGTCGCCCGCGCTCCGGCTGAGGCGTATGTCACCCACCTGGCCCCCCAACAACTGGACACGATCGCAGCCCGCGTACGCGAAATCCCCTTGCCGGTCGAAACGTATTATGGTCCGGATTGATCGATCTTCGGCTGCGCTGCCAGCCGCAATGCAGGCGAATGCTGCGGTTTTCCCCGTAGGAGGGTACGGTGGGAGACCGCATCGTTCGCCCAGCGAAGGCGGGCGGGGGTTGGCGGGGAAATGGGGATTAAATGGTCAATGACCAAGTCCCAATGACCAACAAAATCCCAATGACCATAACCTGAATGACGAATGACCAAATCAGAATGACGAAAATCCAGTGACCCGCGGCTCCTTTGTTGCGCCATGCGGACTCATTTCGCGCAACTCCAATTCCCAAATCCACAATCCGAAATCCGCAATCCGAAATGCCCACAGCCCCGGGGCTAAAGCCCCGGGCTTTGCCCGGGGACCGG
>DASZXJ010000200.1:0-29538 GCA_035545895.1 Tepidisphaeraceae bacterium
CGCGCACCGACTGCCCACTGGCTTGCCAGGCAACGATCCGCTCCCGCCACACATCCGACGTCTGGGGCTTGTTTTGATCCATGCCGACAGCATGGCGAGTCAAGGGGCATCATTGAAGGTGTGGTTGGTCGAACGCACACATGAAGTCCACCTGAGCCGAGCCGCCGGAGCCCAGGACGGCGCCGCTGGCGATTCGATTGCGATTGGCATCATAGGTCGATGCGACGGTGACGGTGGTTGACAGTGAAGTGTTGTTGGTCACCAGTTGAATGGAATTGATTTCGTTTCCAAGATCATCGTAAATATATGTTGAATCGACTCCAAAAGTCGCTGAATCATCCGCTGAGGTAAGCTTGCCTCCAAGGTCGTACGTGTTCGTGAATGTCCGTGCGATCGTGTTGCTCGCGGCGTTGGCGAGAGTGGTGAACCATTTCTCCGTAAGCTGCCGATTCAGTCCATCGTATTCAAATTTCTTCACAGCACCGTTACGATCGATCGACTCAGTCAGATTGCCGATCGAATCGTAGAAATAAGTTTGTTTTGCTCCGAGTATGATGGAATAGCCCAAACCAATACTGACGTCCTTGATTTCGCTTACCAGATTGCCGAAGTCATCGTAGGTGTAAGTGATTGAGTTGTTGGCCGGGTCGGTGACCACGGTGCTGTTTGCGTAGTCGTTGAAAACCGTTCGAGTGGACGACGGATTTCCAGGCAATTTCTCGCTCGTCCGGCGATTTTGGGCATCGTATGTATATGTGGTTACATTTCCTTGAGGATCGGTCTCTGAAATTTGATTTCCAACCGCGTCGTAGCCAAAGCTGGTTGCCCGTACAACACTTCCGGCTGGCGGATCGATGCGTTTGGCCAGCCTGCCGATGGAGTCATAGGTGTAACTGGTCTTCAGAGTGGCGGGATTGGGACTGCTCATCCCGGTAAAATCAGTTTCTGAAACCAATTCGCCAAAACCGTTGTAAACTTTGCTCCACAGCTGCGTGCCTCCAACGCTGGCGGCAATCTGGTGACCGCTCTTATCGTAGGTGTAGGTTGTGACATTCTGATTGCCGTCAGTCGTGGTGGACAGATTATTGTTCTGATAGGTTGACGAAGAGCGGGTGAGAAAGTTTAGTTTGCTGGCGATAAGAGGCGCGCCGGCTTCCAGGACAGACAGATCCGCCGAGGGTGCAACGCTTATTGTAATCGAGTGAGTGGTTGTGTTGACACCGGTGACCACTTCTGCATCGATCGATGTCGGGTCCAACGTATACGATCCGCCACTCGTGGGAATTGTTCTGCCAATTAATACGGTATCGTTGACGGAGAAGATATTACCATCCACAAGATATGTGATTGTAATTGCACCCGTGGAATCGAAGGACGTAGTTCTTCCTGAAATGATGGTCGAAGGGGGATTGCCGGCAAATCTGGAAGATGTGGTTGCGCGGCCGAGTGAGTCAAGGGAATCAATTGTGTAGCCTTCGGCGGGCAGCGACTGAATCCGAATATTACCGTTCGAGTCAGGGATTGAATTGCTTAAAGGCGGAATCAGACCCAGACCGGGCAAAGAAACTGCCTGATCGATCTTTTGGATAAGTCTGCCGCGGGTGTCATATTTGTAACTGGTGATCTGGTTGGTTGGAGTGCTCCACGATGCAACGACCCCGCTGGAATTGACTATAGGGACAGCCACGGAATTTTGGATGGTTACTATGTTGCCCGCCGCATCATACGTCGTAATTTCTGTTTGCGGAGTGGATTGTCCATTTATTACATGAGTTTGAGATCGCGTGGTTTTGCGTCCCGCCAGATCATAGCTGTAGTTGGTAACGAAATCGGACGATGTGGTGCCATTGGAAGCATATCGGCGAATGGTCTCATTCATTAACGAGCCATCGACGTTGTACAAATCAATGTCCTGAATCCTGTTTCGAAGGTCTGTGAAACTGCTGGCGTTATCGTTGGGTAGTGACTTGGTTATACGGGCTCTGCCGGCGCTGTCAAAATCATAGTTCGTCACAGTTGCATATGAGGGCGAATTGGATTTGCTCGCACTGCCGACACTGATGCCCCAAAAAGATGATGAACTTGCGGCTCCCGTTGGCGGGGCTGTCACCGCAAGCTGTTTCATGCCTCGCGGATCGACCGTCGCGGTGACTCGACCCACAGCGTCATAATCCGTTCGAGCGATATAGCCTGCATTGTCCTGGACCATGACCGGCCGGTCGGCAAAATCATATCGTGTACTGGAAGTCCGGTGAGGATCCGTCGTGATTTTCGCGTCGTTTGCAGCGAGGTTCATGAAGGATTGCATCGCGGACGTGGAAGTAATCGGAACACCTGAAGGGGTAGTGATGTTCGTTACATCGTAATCGACTTGTTGGATTTCATTACTGTTGAGATCGTACGCATGTGTTGTGAGCAAACCGCTGAGATCGCGCTGATCAGCTACCCTGCCCACGGAATCGTAGTTGTAATGCGTCCATTGCCAGGGCGCAGCCCCCGTATTTGTTGACGAGAAAAATTTCTTGTCGGTTATTTGACCAAATGAACTATAAGCGTAGACAGTTGTTTGCCCAACCGGATCAACGATGGAATCAATCCATCCTTTTGTGTTGTAGCTGGTTTGTGTGGTGGATACGGGATCAAGCCGATAGCCATAAACATAACTGGATGGCGTGGAATCGGATACCAAATTCCCCGCGCCATCGTAAAGGAATAATTCAAACGTCCCATCATCATAAAATGTTTCGATCATTCGGCCACGGCTGTCATAAATTGATTGCACGGCAATGCCCAGCGGGTTGGTTGCGGAGATAATGTTGCCAAGTGCATCATAACTGGTATTAACGGTCGTCTTGGTGGTTAGATCGGTGGTTTGGACTTGTGTAAGGTTGCCGACGGAATCGTAACTGTTCACCACGTATTCAATGACAGAGGTTCCATTTGCATTGACACGCGGCTTGTCTGTTTCCCGAAGAAGGTTATCGTTCCATCCAAAAGATGTTTTTGGTGTTGACACAGGTACGTCGCCATTTACCAACTTACTGGTCGGCACCGGAATATATTCATAAAGTTTCCGATCGAGGTTGTCGTATATATATCGTGTAAAGCGATTTGCCGGGTCAGTGATTTTGAGCAGGTTGCCGCGGCCATCATAAACCGAAACACTTGTGGCCGACGTGCCGGACGCGAGCGGCTCGACCTTGGTTACGGTTACGCCATTAGCCCATGAACTCATCGAATAGGTGTAAGTGGTGGTGTAATTGGGATCGGGAATTCCCGTCGTATTGCCGTTCGGATTGGTCTGAGTAAGCAATCTGCCTGCCGGATCGTAGGTGTATTTGGTGATCGCATTATTGTTTTGGGTCACGGATTGCAGATTCCCATGAGGGTCATAACCATAAGTGGTCCTTCGCAAATTCGAACCGCTGCCAATCGTTTCAGTCTTGATGCCATTAAATGCAGGGTCATAGGTATACGTAGTTGCTATGCCGTCGGATGGCTGATTTCCGCCGACTTGATAGGCTGCTGAATTAGTAACGTGAGCAATGATGTTTCCACTTGTTCCTGAGAAATAGGCGCTTGCACCGGTGCCCTTTATGCTGCCGTCGTAATTAAACCACTCCCAGAGTCCGTCTTCGTTGGCGCGACTCCGAAGCAAAAATCCCGGGCTGGCATCCAGCCCTGTTGTAGCTGGACTCGTATCATACGGGATCCACTGCTGATCGACGCGGCTGCCGTCCGGATTCACCGTTCTTGTCAACAAGCCGTTGCTGTCGAACACCTCTTCAGTCGTATTGCCGTTGACATCGGTATGATACGAGCGACTGGTGTGCAATTGGCCAGTAGTGCTTTCGAGTGATGATTTGAACAGATCGTATGAAAAAAATTCACTCTTATTGTTTGGGTCCGTCGTGCTGAAGACCCGACCGTTGGGGTAGTAATTATACGTATAATTACCTGCGGAAACCAATGTACCTGCGTTGTCGCGATTGCGACCAATTTTGTAGAGAAGGCCGTTGGAGTAATATTGGTAGACAGACTGAGGTCCTACGGACGACGACGTGGGAGAAGGATCTTTTACCAAAGTCAGATGGTGATTCGAATCAACTGTATAGCTCCAGATTCGGCCAAAGGGATCTGTAATGCTGGAGATGCCATAACTGCCATAAGCAAACTTGAGCTGCATCGACTTGTCATTGGGGGAAAGATTGCTGACGTAGGTTACCGCGGTGATTTTTCCGCTGGTCACGGCAATGTCAATGTGATTTTGATTGCGATCCGTAATTTTCGTGAGCAGGGCCAGACCTCGGCCTACAACTGTAAATGTGTAGACCGTCTTATCTTTGTCTGTGTACGTATAGCCATTGGACTCAACTTTGAAGATTCCAAATACACCGCTGGGGTTGAGATATTGAACTGCGCTTGGATTTGGCCTGATAAAGCTTCGGAGATCGCCGTCTGAAGTCGCCCAGGTAACCACCGTGCCGTTCGATGTCGTGATTCGGTCTCCGTAAGTAAATGTCCAACCCGTTCCCAGGCCGAACTCGCCGGCGTTGGATGAGTCGTAATGTCTGCTGAAGGTTAAAGGCAGGCCTGGGGTTGGCAGCGAGATATCCGTCTCGTCGTGGTAGAGTGCGCCGGTATATGGATTAACTGGATCGCCAAATGCGAAGATTCCGTTTAACGTGCTTTGGTCGCTGGTGGAATTGCCAATAGGCCGTACGAGCCCTGTAGAACTGCCACCGGAATCTGGGTTTGTCTGGCCGAGTTGTTGGATAAAATAAGCGCCCGCGGCACCGGGCTGAATAAGGGTTTCGTCCGACCAGACAAGACCAGCCCATTGGTTGCTGCCGCTGCCAACGTTGATCACGCCGTCGGCAACGACAACCGTTCCACCACTGTTGATTTCATTGCGAATCAGATTTCGAACTGCATTTGCTGTCGTGATAAAACTGCTCAATGACGAATAAATGCTGGGAACTGATGTAAAAAGGTTGTCAATTGCCGAGGACGGGCTGGAAGAATTCAGGGTTCGAATCGGGATATTGTTAGCAGTTGCCCATTGAAAACCCTCCACCGTTGAAACCGACTGCGTGTTAGTTGTCTCTTCAAGAACAAAGCTTTCCAACCAAGATCCAATATAGCCGATTCCTTGGAACGCGGTATTTTGTCTCGAGTTCGTAGCTTCAGACCACAATGGCAGGACATTGTCGATTAATCCTGGCAGATTAACTGTAATGCCGCGATTGTTCTCCAGATCATAAAATGAATAGGGGTTTTGCAACTGAAACTTACTGTTGGCATCCAGGGATACATGCCCAGAAGCTGGGTTGACGCCCTTCACTATTCCCAAGCTAACGTTCGTTTTGACATTGCGAACTCCGGCCAGCGCTGCCAGTTCCTGTGTTTGCTGTTCATACTCAAACGCGTATTTCATTGCGATGAGATCAACCAAGTTGCTCTCATAATTGCGGTATTGAATCAGACTGGGGGTTGCAGTACCGCGACTATTGACGTCATTATTTAGAATTGCCTGGAGCGAGTTAATTGCGCCAATGCCGATCTCTCCTGCATCAATCATTAGAGCAACCGGATCGCGAGCCATGGCATCGAAATTGTAAACCTGATTTGTGGGAAGACTTCCGAACACTTGTAGCGGATCTGCTCTCTCAATTGTGACCGAGATGGCCGGATTTTCCGTATCACTGGAGACAGAAATGGTTGTATTGGCGACAGAGGTCGAGCCAACCAGGATATCGATCCGCAATTCGCCGGACGCAACATTGGTAGGATCCATGGCATGTGACGTGGCTTGAATGGTTACTGGACCATTCATTGCATACAAACTGATGGCCGCTTGCGCAACTTTCGAAGGATCGGACTTCAATTGGACAGTTACTCGAAGTCGATGTGACATCGCTTTTAGGCCGCTGGCAAAATTGACTTGCGCTTGGTCATCTGCAGTGTATATCTTTTCGTAAGTCGCCGGGCCGCTTTGAAATAGAATGGTCGAGTATTCTGTCTGAACCGGTGCGAGCGAGTACTTCATCAACTTGTTGGCGGCTGAGATGAAGTTCTTAGCAATGATCGGGCCGTCATACGCGATATCTGCCAGCGAAGCATGTCCCCGGAATTCGCTTCCACTAAGGTAGTTTGTAATCTGTGTCTTATATTTCTCGAGAGGGGACAAATCCGCACGATTGGCAGCGACTGTTCTTGTTAGTGATTCATCAAAAGCAGTGCCATTGCTAAGTCCAATGCGATGAATGCTGCTGTTGAAACCGCTATTGAGGTCTGCATCCCTGATGTTCAAGTATTTCCATGAGGGATCCAAATCCCAGGCATGCAAAGTTCCAGAATCGTCAGGTACCTGAACGCGCAACCAAGTGTGCCACAAGTACATATACCCGCCGATTTCATCTGCTCCTGCGGTCGGAGCGACGGGAATCGGTTCGAGGTATTGGGTAGATGCGTTGATGGTGGTAGAAACTTGTCCATTGCTGTCCAGAGGTACGACAAACAGACCGGCGGCGCGCAAAACATTTGCTGCGGATTTCGTGTCACGCACGCCGAGCCAGCGAATTACGTTTTTTGTTGGTACCCGGATAATCCCAAAGACGTATTGACTTGAAATATGGGTACTGCTTGCAATGGTAATGGCATCAAGGTTGTGTTTTAGTAAGGCTGCTTGATCCCAGTCGTTGCCGCTCTTGGTTTCTTGTGTCGCGATTGCGCCCTTCTTGAGTCCGTAGTATGGTTCGAACTTGATCTGGTTATAGACATTCTGAAAATTCAGTAAGATTGCTCGTCGTTGCGATATATAGTCGTCGGCTGCGATACCGGCCGCGGGGCTGGCTCCCGACGTTGCCATAATCGATAGAATGTCCGTGGTCCAGATTTGCGTCCCATCTGTGGCATTAACGCGCACTTCAAAGACAGTTCCTTCTTCTCCTGCAAAAAAATGCGTTACAGTGCCACCCGTGCCCAGTTCAGAATCTTCGATCTCTTGGACAGCGCTGTCATCGCCCCAGTCGATGGTCCACGTTAGACTCGCGGATATGTTCTGCTTTTGAAGAGTCAACTCATAGTTAGGTCCGTCTAGTGGATCGCTTAATGTCACGGTCGAATCACCACTGGTCGAAATGCCGGTGCTAAGTGGCGTAATACTCCCAGTCAAAGAAGCTTCACTCGATTCCAAATCATCGGTGAACGCGGTAACTCGAAATGTATAGGCAATTCCGTTTTCCAGGCCCGTCACTGTGTACTGTGTAGTTCCTGTTGTGTCGTTGCCGGGCACATCTGCGTCGAGCACCCATTCTGAGGTTCCGCTCATCAGATGATAAACGTGAAAAGCGAGTTCATTCGTGGAATTATCCATCCAACTTAGGTCGACTTCACCGCTGTTGCCGAGTAGACCAGTTAGGCTTGTGGGAGCGCTCAATGCCGTAGTCTTGACAACTGGATCGGTTGGTTCGCTGTCGCCGGCTGTTCCTATGGCGATGACGCGATAGTAATATGTGTGATCGCTGGCCATCGAGCCGTCGGTATACGAAGTCGAGTCCGAGCCCAACGTCGCGATCGCCTGCCAATCGCCACGAGGGCCATCCCGTCGTTCCACTTTGAACCCGGTTTCCTCGGTTGAATTGTCCGTCCAGCCAAGCTCATTTGGTGATGTGAACGACAAGTCACTTGGAGCGTCGGGAATTGTGCCCGTGCGATCCGTTTTTATTGATATAGTCTGGCTATTGGATGTCTGGTTGCCGTCGGTGGCGAACACCGCAAAGATATAGCTTGTATTGGGATTCAACCCCGTAATGGTTGCTTCGGTTGTATTCGGATCCAGAGTTTGGATGACTGTATGTGAGATGCCGACAACTTGTTCGATTATATAATGGATTTCTTGATTGCTGTTGTCCGCCCAGGCCAGAGTGATGGATGTATCCGATGTCGCTTCGCCGGATAAGCTGTTTGGGTCAGCCAGGCGGGTCGTCGTGTCGGCAGTGTTGCTGTTGGACGTCTCTCCGCGAATTACTACAGCGCGCACGCGATATTGATAGGTCGTGCCTTCAACGAGACTCGGATCATTGTCAACATATGAAGTGGTATTTGGTGGAACAACGTCAATTTGATCCCAGTCCGTGCCATTGAGGCTGCGCTCAATGATGAATTGCGATTCAAAAGCCGAGTTGTCTGTCCACGTTAGATTTATGCTTGAGCTATCAATTGGAACAGCTTGTAAATCCGTTGGAAGCGGGTTAACCTCAAGACCAAACGGCAAAGTGGGGACAGACGTGACATAGCCTAACGCTTGAGATCGATAAAACTGAATTTGAAAGGTGTATGAGTGACTTGAGCTAAGACCGGTCACATCATAAGTTTGTTCATTCCAATCCGTTGTATCGATGACGGCAAAAGCGCCGTTGTCAGTCTTCATTAAAACCTGAAAACCAAATTCGGTTGCCTCGTCACTCTCGGGCACAAAACCGGTTTGCGGCATGCTCCAGTTCAGAGTCAGCGAGGTGGAAGTGAGATTGGCAATCTCCAGATCAAAGGGTCCTTGTAGTGCCGTTGCCGCAGATTTGATGCTAGTCGTGTAGATTTCAGCGTTTTCCGAAGAAAGCGCCCGGACACGATACCAATATCGCTGGCCTGGTTCTAATTCCGTATCCTCGAAATGTCGGGTGTTGGCAGGCAGACTGACCCGTGCGCTGAAGGTGGTTCCATCGGAAGAACGATCAATTTCCCAGCCCAGTTCATTGGGGATGGTGTCGTCCCAGCTCAAGTTGATCTGATCCGACGAAAATGCCCAAACATTGAAGATACCAGGCAGCGGCAGGCTTGTTAGCCATTTTTGCGAAAATAGAATCATGTCGCTTAGATCGACAGTTCCGTCGTAATTGAAGTCGCCTTCACCGTACTTCTTGTTGGTTCCCTGCCAATTGTGGGCGACAATGCCAAGGTCAGTGGCATCAACAGTTCGATTGTGGTTTGCATCGCCGGTCAACACATAAAATCCGTCCGAACTCTCGAACATATAATCCTGTGCCAGTGGTACATTGTTCGTGGTCCTGATTGCTCCTGCAGGAATTTCAAGCTGGTAATTCCCATCAGGCAGAGTACCGCCTGTAAAAGCCAGCGTTACCGTTTGTCCAGTCGTCGATGCTGTAACTTCGATTGCTGCTCCCGTGTCCATGTTCGTAACTAGGAAATCACTTGAGTCAGGCGTGGTAATTGCCGTATTGAAATGGATTGTAAGATATTGGTGTGCAGTGCTATTTTGCGACGTGTTCCACTCAAATCGAACGTCGCTGCTCTCATCAATCAAATTGTTGGCGCTGGTAACGATCAGCGGGGTATCAATCGATGATACTGCTGGAGTATTGCTGTTAAATACCTCGACCTTGAAGGTGTAGTTCGAATTTGCTGCTAATCCATAAAGGTCAAAACTGGTTGCGTTGGGATCGGTGATACCAATTTCATCGAAATCACTTCCATTAGTGCTGCGATAAATCCTGTAGCCGGTTTCACTGCCGGAATTATCCTGCCAGATCAACGTGCCCGCGCCAGTTGCGTCAATTTTTCGAGCAATAACGCGAGTTGCCGACGCAAGAAAGGTTGTAGCGCTTATGTTCGGCGAGAAGAAAGTATCGCTGACCGGAATCGAACCGGGCGTGCCCACGGCTCGCACTCGAAAATGATAAGGAATGCCGTCAACCAGTCCTGTTGCATTATAACTGTCGTCGGCACCGCCATTTGCAGGGAGGGTATCTAAATCAGTGAAATTATTGCCATCCGTTGAGATTTGAATAAGCCAATGTTCCTCGGCGGTCCCTGGATCAGACCACGTCAGATTGACTTGATTGGCGGACGCTGTTTGAGCCGCTAACGCCGGTAGGTCTTCCTTATAGTCGCGGTAGCTTCCGTCCCTGTCGAATATTCTTGCCCAAATCTGGTCGGAACTGATTGTCGTCGGATTAAAAGTGAACGAATTAGTTGACGAAGCGTTAGCGTAAGTTGTAGGCAGAGAGGCTTGGCTGGTTCCAAACGCGTACTTGAATCCTACTGAAGTATCAGCAATGGAATTATCAATTGCATCAATAAGGCTGACCGTTTGTTGGCCTGACACTGGAGGACCGAAATCCAGAGTCGCATAGGGCGCCACATTGACCACAACTACTTCGGTTGAATAGTCGTTGTAACCACCGTCCTTGTCGAGAACTCGTCCCCAGACGGTATATGTGCCATTGTCGTCAAACGTGAAATTGTGTGACCCGTCGGTGTCAGCATTTGTATATGATGATTCAAGGGCATTTTCGGTGAGTGCAAAACTGTAGTGAAATCCTGCCGACGTATCGGCTTGGGATGGATCATATACTTGGTTAAGCGACACGGTTGCAGGGGTGTGTTCGTTGGGATGGTCGCTAGCATTGATCGCAGCGGTCGGATTCACATTTCCAATAGGCAGATCGTAATAATAGGTTTCGCTGTTTTGATCATTGTCAGTGACAACAATTGTGAGATGATATGGCTGGTTATTCGGCGTATTATCGTCGTAAAAGCCGCCCCAATTCATTAGATTCCAGTTATTTGCCGGGTTTGGATCATCGATGGCGAAGTCTACGCCTGGCTCGTAATTGGTGGTCCAGTTGTCGGCATTTTGCCAATCAACATATATATCGTGGATTGAACCAGGATCACCGGCTGAAACATGTAGGCCGGCATAGTTGCCTTCAATGTTATGAATCGGCTGAATACTTTGAAGATCAGTCGACATGTATTGACGCGATTCGAGCGCATCAAAGACGGCCTTCATCAATTTGATTTTGCCACGTTTGCGAGCAATTTGACGGCTGGGCGATCCATTGGCGGAACGGTCGGTAATCATATTGTCCCTACCCCGAGTTTGAGTTGACGACGTTCACTCCAGTGAACGACGTTGTGAGCAACCTGCAACAAAAAGCGATTAAATCAAAAAGATTGTTCCGCCAGTAACAAGTATTGCACATTCGTCAGATGCTACTAAGTCTCAGATTTGAATGAGGCTTGAGTCAAACGTTGTCGATCTGGATGCATGAGGTGGAACTTGAACTACCGATGTATCAGATCAATCGAGATCACAAGTGAAGCAAATGAAATGAGATTATGAAAAAGCGGTGCAGGTGGATGGCCAAATTATAAAATATGTCATGCCGAATTGTGTGGCAGATTGGTGTGGTCGCAAAAGATTTTTTGACGGATTTGGAGTATGCGTCAGATATTTGAATCAAGCTGCCTACAGGAAGACGACGGATCTTAAAGCCTTCGCCAAATAGTGCTGACAATTGGTCTTCGCTTGCTTTGCGTATTGAGCGGCATGAATCTCGATTAAACGGGATTCGCACTGTTTTGATTTCAACTTAAACCATGGCTGCCTGCAGCCGCCGTTTCTTTTTACTTAATGCGCCCACATGACGCGGATATACACCTGCCTCATAGTCACTTTGCCGAGGAGCCTCGATCTATAAAATCAATGGCAAGGATCTGACCGGGTCTCATCCTGTGGTCAATAAACAGGAATCCGGCAAAGACCTTGAAGGCTATTTTAAGGTTGAAGATAGGATGATTCACATCCTTGGACTGCCGGCTGTGCGGGCCGAAGGTGCGGAAATTGTTTACAAGAATATGGAGATTCGTCTGCGGCAATCGGATGAGAATTGCCGGTCGCTAAACCAATTGATTGACGTTGGATGGACCTGCCCACTGGCGATTTTTTTTGTTAGACTGCTCGTCAATGGCCAAACCCATCTACAAGAACCTGACCGTGCAGGTTCTCACGGCCGTGCTGATCGGGGTGATCGTCGGGTATCTCAACCCGATGCTGGGCACGCAGCTTAAACCTTTGGGCGATGCATTCATCCGCCTGGTGACAATGGTGGTGGGCCCGATCATTTTTCTGACGATCGTGGTGGGCATCGTGAGCATGGGCGACTTGAAGAAAGTCGGCCGGGTGGGGGCCAAGGCCATTCTCTATTTCGAAATCGTCACGACTTTGGCGCTGGTGATCGGTTTGCTTGTCGCCAACGTGCTCAAGCCCGGTGTGGGGATCGACACGCATGGCGCGGATGCCTCCAAAATTCAGCAATACGTCCAGGCCGCCGAGCATCGAACGTTCATCGATTTTGTGCTGAACATCATACCCGACCAGATATTTGGCGCGTTTGCGCGAGGCGAACTGCTTCAGGTTGTCTTCTTCGCGATCTTGTTCGGCATGGCACTGACCAGCCTGAACATGAAAGGCAGCGCCTTAATCAAGGGGCTCGAACAATTGACTGAGGTGATGTTCAAGATCGTCGCGATGATTATGAGAGTCGCTCCGCTGGGCGCTTTGGGTGCGATGGCCTATACCGTCGGCGCGTTTGGCATTGCGTCGCTGCTGTCGCTGGCGAAGTTGATGGCCTGCGTCTATCTAACGATGGCGATATTCATCTTCGTCGTGCTCGGACTGATCTGCCGACTCTACGGATTTAGACTTTGGCCTTACCTGCGGTTTATTAAAGAAGAAATTTTGCTGGCGCTGGGAACCAGTTCATCCGAATCGGTTTTGCCTCGCATGATTGAAAAACTGGAGTTGATGGGTTGTGGCCGGGCGGTGGTGGGCATGGTCATTCCCGCCGGCTATTCGTTCAACATGGATGGCACGAGCATTTATCTTTCGATGGCGGTTGTCTTCATCGCCCAGGCTTTCGGGGTGAAGATGGGATTCTGGGGACAAGCCTACATGCTGGCAATCCTGATGCTCACAAGCAAAGGTGCGGCCGGCGTGACTGGGGCGGGATTTGTCACGCTCGCTGCCACACTCACTGCCACTCACCAGTTGCCGGTCGAAGGACTGGCGCTGCTGCTGGGCGTTGATCGCTTTATGAGCGAAGCCCGCACGATCACCAACCTCATCGGCAACGGCGTGGCGACGATCGTCGTCAGCAAGATGGAAGGTGAATTCAACCAGGCCCAATTCGAAGCGGCGATGGCGGGGCATATTCGGCGCCGCGGAATTCCGATGGAAGCCAAAGCCGACCTGCTCGCCTCCGCCAAGTAGCTCGGTCTTGGATCAGCGGTTCCTTTTAAGGACTGCCCGCCTGCGGTTTTTTATGGTTTCCCGGGGACGATGTGATATAGTTCCCCGCCTCTTCGGGAATCAACGCTTCATGGACGGAAAGCATGGATCATGACTGCAGCCGTCTCCGCGCAGACGCCGTTACACGATCTGCTGAGTGAGATCATTGATCGATATCGCGAGGACCGCAGTGGTGAGGTCGCCACATACATTCCCGAACTGGGCGTTGCCGATCCGGAATGGTTCGGCATCTGCCTGGTGACCACCGAGGGGGCCGTGTACGAAGCCGGCGACAGTCGTCAGGCGTTTACGATCCAGTCAATCTCCAAGCCTTTTGCATACGGTTTGGCCCTGGAAAAGCTTGGCCCCGAATGCGTGCGTCAGCGCGTGGGGGTGGAACCTTCAGGCGACGCGTTCAATTCGATCAGCCTCCAGCCCGGCTCGGGCAGGCCGCTCAATCCCATGATTAATGCCGGCGCGATCGCGGTCAGCAACATGATTTACAATGCCCTTCAACCCAACGCCATTGAGCGGCTGGTTGACAGTTACAGCGTATTTGCCGGTCGGCCGCTGGATGTCGATTTGAAAGTCTATCGCTCGGAAAGCGATACCGGCCATCGCAATCGTGCGATCGCGCATTTGCTTCGCAATTTCGGCGTTGTCAGCGATCCGGTCGAGCAGGGCCTTGATCTCTATTTCAGACAGTGCTCAATTCTCACCACCTGTCACGATCTGGCGGTGATGGCGGCAACACTGGCAAACAACGGCGTCAACCCGCTGACCGACCAGACCGCCATCTCGGCACGCTATGTCGAAGATGTCTTAAGCGTGATGACCACGTGCGGCATGTACAACTATGCTGGCCAATGGTTGTACGAGGTGGGAGTGCCCGCCAAAAGCGGCGTGGCGGGAGGAATCATGGCGGTCCTGCCGGGGCGAATGGGCATCGGCACGTTTTCGCCAAGGCTCGATTCACAGGGGAACAGCGTGCGCGGCATTCGCGCCTGCCAGGAGTTGTCCGAACGGTTTGGACTGCACCTGTTTAATCCGCATCGCAGTGCCCGGTCCGTGATTCGAAATGAAATGACTTTGCAATATCGCACCTCCAGCCGCGTGCGCGCCGCAGCCGAGGCACGAAAGCTCCGCGAGCTTGGCTCGGACGCCTACCTGATCGAACTGCAAGGCGATCTCAGCTTCAGCGCCATGGAAGTGGTACAGCGGCGCGCCTGGAAACAGCTTCCCGCAACCCGGCTTTTGCTCATCGACCTTACGCGGGTCGATTCAGTCGATCCTCCGGCGATGAAGAGCATGTCCATGATGGTCGCCCGGCTGATGAATCAGGGTTGCCAGGCGGTCTTTGCCGGCCTGCAAGCGGATGATCCCATCCATGCGCAGCTCAGCGGCTGGCAACCCGCTCCGCCGATTTTCGATAACCGTGACACTGCGATCGAAGCCTGTGAACAAAGCCTTCTTACCGGCGAGCCGGTCGGGACAGGCGGCAACAGTCTGGCGCCCGGGGGAATCGATTTGACCGAACTGGATGTCGCGCAAGACCTGAACCCGGCCGAACGTGACCTGCTGGCGCATCTGCTCGTGCGACGCACCTTTGCCGCGGGGAATTGCATTTGCCGCAAGGGAGACCCTGCAGGCGAGATCTTTTTTCTCACATCGGGCATGGTAAGTGTGAGGCTGTACACCGGGCCGGCAACATTTCAGAAGCTGGCGGGCTTCATGCCGGGAAGCGTTTTTGGCGAGGTTGCGGCGATTGATCGCGGTCCCCGGTCGGCGGATGTCTGGGTCGAATCCGACGCTGAATGTTTCTGCCTGGGACTGGATGATTTCGATCGGCTGGGTGAGGAGCATCCGCTGCTCAAAATCAAGCTGCTTCAATATCTATTGCGCGTGCTTACAATCCGTCTGAGGCGGACGAATGATCTGATCGGACAACTGACCGGTTAAGCCCCCGCCGCTGCGTGCCGGGCCGGTCGCGAAGGAGATGACATGGACCCGCAGCTATCGGCGCCGGCAACACCAACACGTCGCGAGGTGTTGAAGGCTGGAAGCGTGATTGCCGCCGCCGCGACGACCGCCGGATGGCTGAACAACATTGTGCAAGCCCAGCCCGTCTCTACAGAGCCAGCCACGCCTTGGTATCGCCGCACCTATCGCTGGGCGCAGACGAACATCACCGAAGGAGATGTCGATCGCTACGACATCCCATGGTGGCGGCAGCACTGGAAGCGCACGATGGTGCAGGGAGTCATCATCAATGCTGGCGGAATTTTCGCGTACTATCCCAGCAAAGTTCCAATGCACTATCGTCCGCCGCAACTGGGGGATCGCGATCTTTACGGAGACGTCGCGCGAGCAGCCAAGGAAGACGGACTGGTCGTGCTGGCACGAATGGATTCGAGCCGTTCACACGAGCCGCTTTATCAAGCCCACCCTGACTGGTTTGCCGTCGATGCCAATGGTCGTCCATTTCGCACGGGCGATTTGATTACGACGTGCATCAACAGTCCTTATTACGAAGAATATCTGCCGGATATTTTGCGCGAGATTGTTGAGCGGTCTCATCCGCAGGGATTCACCGACAATAGCTGGGCCGGGATGGGGCGAAGCAGTATTTGTTATTGCCAGAATTGTCAGAAGCGATTCAAGGATTATTCAAAGGGGAAAGACCTGCCCAAACAGCATGACTGGAACGATCCAATCTATCGCCAGTGGATTACCTGGAGCTATGCGCGACGTCTCGAAGTGTGGGATTTTTTCAGCCGCGTCACCAGGGAAGCCGGCGGACCGGATTGTTTGTGGCTGGGCATGAATGGAGCGGGCATTACCGGGCAGGCGGCGAGTTTTCGCGATTCAAAGGAAATTTTCGTACGTTCGGAAATGGTCATGCTCGATCATCAGGCTCGGAGCGAGGCAGACGGCCTGCAGGATAACGCGACCTCCGGCAAACTGATTCATGGCGTGCTGGGATGGGACAAGTTGATTCCCGAAAGCATGCCGATGTATCAGAACGGCCGGCCTGCGACGTTTCGGCTTGAAGCCAAATCCGAGCCCGAAGCCCGCATGTGGATGCTCAGTGGTTTCGCCGGCGGGATTCAGCCCTGGTATCACCACGTCGGCGCATACCAGGAAGATCGCCGTGCATATCTCACGGCCGAGCCGATCATGAAATGGCATGCAGCCAACGAAAAATATCTGGTCAATCGCCAGCCGATCGCGGATGTCGGCATTGTTTGGTCGCAGCGCAATACGGATTTTTTCGGGCGCGACAACGCCGAGGAACTGGTCGATCAACCGTATCGCGGATTTGCGCAGGCCATGATCCGTGCGCGAATCCCGTTTGTTCCAGTGCATATCGATCACATCGAACGCGATGGAGCGAAGTTGAAGGTGCTTGTGCTTCCAAATATTGGCGCGATGTCGGATTCACAAGTTACATCGGTACGTGCGTTTGTTCAGCGAGGCGGCTCGATTATCGCATCGGGTCAAACCAGTCTGTATGACGAATGGGGCGATGCTCGGAATGATTTTGCGCTGGCGAAGGCATTCGGCGCATCCGGCGGCAAGCCGTCGCAGGGTCGGGCCGGTGCGACATCGCATACATATCTCCGACTTGCTCCTGAATTGCGCGGGCAAGTATATGGTCCAAAATCCGGCGAAGAGCCGGCAATCTCCGGTCAACGACATCAGGTGCTGGCGGGATTTGAACTCACCGATATTCTCGAATTTGGCGGCAGCCTTCAGCCGCTTAAGGTCGATTCAAAGTCGCAGGTTCTGCTCACGTTTATTCCGTCGTTCCCCATCATGCCGCCGGAAACGGCGTATATGCGCACGACACACACGGATATTCCCGGCCTGATCGTGAGTGAGACGGGAAAAAGTCGCGTGGCATTCATGCCGGCGGACATCGATCGACAATTCGCAGTCAATAATTTCCCCGATCATGGCAATCTGCTGGCCAACATCGTTCGCTGGGCTGCAGGCGGAGATGTCGGACTCGATGTGCAGGGGCGCGGGCTGGTCAATTGCGAATTGTATCAACAGCCAGGCCGGGTGATCCTGCACCTGGTCAACGTCACCAGCGCCAACACATGGCGAGCGCCGGTGCACGAACTGATTCCCATCGGTCCGCTCTCCGTGAAAGTACGCTTGCCAAAAGAAATGGAGGCGCGATCTTATCAACTGCTTGTATCCGGAGATCGCAATCCGATTTTGACTCAAAATGGAGTTGCGAGCATCGACATCAAGTCGGTCTTGGATCATGAAGTAATCGTGCTGGAATAATCGCAATTGATGGGTCTACAATGCGGGCATGACCAATCAAAAAGATGCGCCCACACCCGAACGTTTGATGCAGATGGCCTGGGGGTACGCGATGCCCCTGGCCATCGAAGCCGCCATTGCCAATCACGTATTCGATCATCTGGATGCAGGCCCAAAGACAATCGAACAGCTCAGTCGCGATACCGGCGCATCGGCGCGCGGGTTGCGAATGCTGATGAACATGCTCGTGTCGATTGAATTGCTTTCGCGGGACAGCCAGCAGCGATATTCACTGACGCAGGAAAGCTCAAGCTTTCTCGTTTCGACCAAGCCATCGTTCCAAGGGGGAATATTCAAGCATTTGAGCAAGCAGTTGGTTCCCAAGTGGGAGCGGTTGTCGCAAATCGTGAAAGACGGCAAGCCAGTCATGGCGGTCAATGCGCAGCAGGAAGGCGCCGCGTTTTTTGAACAATTTGTCGAGGACATCTTTCCGATGAGCTACGGCGCCGCCAGTGTGCTGGGTGATGCGCTCAACCTTCGTGAAGCCTCCAAGCCGGTTAAGGTGCTTGATATCGCCGCCGGTTCGGGCGTGTGGGGCATCGCCCTGGCGCAGAAGTCGTCGCAAGTGAAGGTTACGGCGCTGGACTGGGAAAACGTATTGGCCGTCACCCGTCGAATGGCGGCGAAGTTCAAGGTGCAAAATCAATTCAATTACATTGCAGGCGATCTGAATACCGCCGATTTTGGCAATGGTTATGACATCGCCACGCTCGGCCATATTTTGCACAGCGAAGGCGAAACCAATAGTCGTCAGCTTGTCAAGCGGGTTTATGATGCGCTTGCGCCCGGCGGGACAATCATCATTTCGGAATTCCTCGTCAATGATGACCACACCGGCCCCGCCAACGCGGCGATCTTCGCCGTCAATATGCTCGTGAATACCGAGCAAGGCGATACGTTTTCATTCAACGAGATTGCACGCTGGCTGCGCGAGGCGGGATTCAAGGATGCCCGCACGATCGAAGCCCCCGCGCCTTCGCCACTTATTCTGGCGACCAAATAAGTTCGATCCGGCTGCTTTCACAGTATGGGTGCAGATATGTATAAACGTTGGGCTGAAAGCTCATATCACTTTGCTGTTTGTTCATCCGTGCTTTCTTTTTCTTGCCGGAAAACAGTCCCAGATTTCGTGAATCCCGAATAGCCCTTTGGGTCGGAAGATCATGGTCAGGATGAGTAGCAAGGCAAATAGGGGCATGCGGAATTCCAGCAGGTTGTATTGCGCCATTCCGAGCAACATTGATTGAAGCCCGGTCAGAATGATGGCCGCCAGCACCGCGCCGCTGATCGAGCCCAGTCCGCCGAGCACGACCATGATGATGACATCAAAGCTGCGCTGAAAGCCCGCGTCGATGGGCCTCAGGAGATTGCCGGTTTCGTGCGCATAAAGCGCGCCGGCAATGCCCGCGAAAAATGCCGCAAAGATGAAAGCCCGAACTTTTAACTTTGTGACGTTGATGCCCATGGCCTCGGCCGCGATTTCATCCTCGCGAATGCTCAGCATCGCCCGGCCATAACTGGATTGCTTCAGGCGATACGCAAACAGCACAGTCAGTCCGACGAAAAGGTACATCCAGAACAGATTGGTGACCTTGGGGATATCGGTGAACCCCTGCGCGCCACCGACCGCAGGCGGGAGAAACAGTTCGGAAAACTTCGCGCCTTTCATATCCTCGGCGGTGTAGAACTGGGTGTTGGTTTGCTGAAGCATGACGCGCATGATTTCGCCGAAGCCGAGTGTGACGATCGCGAGGTAATCGCCTTTCAGGCGAAGTGAA
The DNA here is from genome assembly GCA_035545895.1 of Tepidisphaeraceae bacterium. Classification (GTDB taxonomy): domain Bacteria; phylum Planctomycetota; class Phycisphaerae; order Tepidisphaerales; family Tepidisphaeraceae; genus DASZXJ01. The sequence goes on from DASZXJ010000200.1 coordinate 19,207, forward strand.
GGCAGGCCGACGATCCATCCGATTCCCGCAGCAGCCAGTCCGCCGGCGATGCAGGCGCCGGCCAGCATCCATTCATGCGGGCCGAAGATGCCCGGCCGGGGTGTCGCGTCTCCCCACAATTTCAGAGAGGAGTAATAAGTGATGAACCCCGCGACATACGCGCCAATGGCCATGAAAGCGGCGTGGCCGATCGAGAACTGGCCGGTGTACCCATTCACGATGTTCAGCGACACCGCCATGATGATCGCGATGCCGGTATCCAGCATGATGCGAGTCGGGTAGCTGCCGCAAAACGGTCCGATGACCCATTGCATCAACAATGCGAAGGCCAGCACGACGAACAACGGAACGATGGTTCGCACTCAGACTTTCTCCCGTACCGTCGAGCCGAACAGCCCCCTGGGTCGCACGAGCAGCATGAGGATCAGCAGCGCGAAAACGTAAACATCCGTGAAGGCGGCGGCATTATCCCAGTGAAGAAACCGCTGAAGATAGACACCGGAGAACTGTTCGATGAAAGCAATGAGAAACCCGCCGATGGCTGCGCCGCGCACGTTGCCGATGCCGCCGATGACCGCTGCCACGAACGCTTTGAGCCCCAGCAGCACCCACGTCTGGTGTGCAGGCTGCTGAATCTGCTGATATTTGATTGCGTAAAGAAATCCCGCTGCTGCCGCGAGCGCTGCGCCGGTGACGAACGTGATGCTGATGATCCGATCCACCGCGATGCCCATCAGCCCGGCGGTGTCGAAATTGAACGAAACCGCGCGCATCGCCATGCCCAGCCGAGTGTGAAAGATCAGCATTTCCAGGCCGATCATCAGCAGCAGGGCAGTGCCGACGATGGTTGCATCAATGCCGGTGATGCGCACGGGTTTGGCGATGGAACTGATCGTGCCGTCCTCGTTGCGGATGGATGTGTTGAATTCGTGCCGCCAGAGCTCGTTATCCGGCATGAGATGCGGCATGCCGGCGGGCATCGCGCCGAATGGAAGCTGCAAAGGTGACGAGATGCTGACGAGTGTAAAGCTGGCATCGCGCGTCTGCGCCCGGCCGATGGGCTGGTCGAGCATCAATTCCTGGTTGCGTTCATAAGTGGCGGGCGGCGAAATGATTTTGCGGACGGTGGGAGTGGTCGCATCGGCGGCTTGAAGGCGCAATTGATATTCATTGCCTGAACCGATGGTGATGGGGGCATCGAGCTTGATCGATTTGGGATCGGTCCCGCGATCCAGCACTTTTCCCGCGGCCAATTGTTTTTCAGCCGGGATAATCGTGTAATGCAACTGCCCGGTGTTTTGCAAAAACAATGAAACGCCGATCGCAGTGATTAACGCATTCAATCGCGGCGCGCGGCGAATCGGTTTATACGCAAGCCTTTCGATGCAAAATCCGATTGCTCCGCACAGGATCATTGAAGCGATCAGGATCGCGCCGCCGGCGTACCAGGGCGCGGAATCAACGTCGATGCCCATTCGCGGCAATAGAAATGTCGCCAGCGTGTAACTGACCCAGGCCCCCAGCACAACGATGTCGCTGTGCGCGAAATTGATCAGTTGCAGGATGCCGTAAACCATCGTGTAGCCGAGCGCGATCAGCGCATACAGGCTGCCGATGGTGACGGCATTGACCAGGGTCTGGAGGAAATCGCCCATTCGTGATTTGCGATTTTAGATGTGCGATGCGTGATTTGCACGCAATCAGGTCCGGTCCCTTCTCCCCTCGGGAGAAGGTTAGGATGAGGGCGTGTAGGGTTGGACGAGGACGGTTCGAATTCTAAATCGCCCTCACCCAGCCTCTCCTGGAGGGAGAGGAGCAGAAAGCCGTCACGGATTGATGGTCGTCACGTAATGCGGCTGGCCGCCGCGCATTTCGAGAATGACGGCTGATTTCACGGCATTGCGTTCGGCATCGATGGTGAGATTGCCGGTGACGGCTTTGAAGTCCTTGGTGGACGCGATCGCAGCGGCCAGGTCCTTGCCGGAGAGCGATTTGGCTCGCTTCATCGAGTCAAACAGGAGATTGGCGGCGTCATAGCCGAGCGCCGCCAGGGCGTCGGGGGTTGCGCCATATTCATCCCGGTATTTCCGCATGAATTCCTGAATGACCGGCGAAGGATCTTCCGGCGAGGAATGGTTGGAATAGAAGCTGCCTTCAATCGCCTTGCCGCCGATCTCGGCGAGCTTAGCCGAGTCCCACCCGTCGCCGCCGAGCAAGGGAACGGTGATGCCCAGCTTGCGCGCCTGGATTGCGACGTTGGCGACGTCGGTGTAATAGCCGGGCACAAAGATAATGTCCGGGTTGGTCGCGCGGATGGTGGTCAGGCGGGCGTTGAAATCCTGCTCGCCGGAGTTGTAGCTCTGGCGGGTGGTGATCGTGCCGCCAAACTTTTTGAACGCTTTGTCAAATTCATCCGCCAGCCCGACCGAATAGGCCTGTGACTGGTCCTGCAGGATGGCGACGCGTTTGGCCTTCTTATTTTCGAAGGCGAATTTCGCACAGACAAATCCCTGGAACGGATCGATAAAGCAGACGCGCGAGATCATGTCGCCGACCTTGGTGACGCGTGGATTGGTGGAGGAAGGAGAGATCATGGGCACACCGGCTTCCTGGCAGACGGGCGCGCCGGCCAGTGACAATCCTGAAGCCACTTCGCCGATGACGGCGATGACGTGATCGCGCGAGACCAGGCGGGTGACGACCGCGCCGGCTTCCTTGGCGTCGCCCTTATCGTCATATTCCACCAGGGCGATCTTGCGACTGTTGAATCCGCCGGCGGCGTTGAATTCGCGAATGGCGAGCTTCACGCCGTTGCTGGTGGACTGGCCGAAGGTGGCTTCCGATCCGCTAAGTGAGCCGTAATGCCCGATCAGAATCTGATCCTGAGCAATCGCGACCGAGCCCATCAACAACATCAGAGATAACGTAAGAATGGCGTTGCGCATGACTTGTCTCCGACTAAATTAGACAGCGGCGGACTGTATCGGGATAGGCGCGCCAGGGCAAGATCGTTGGAATCCGCTTGCGGTTTCGCGGTTGACCTGTAATCACCGCGAAACCGCAAGCGATATCCACGATCTCCTTTATAAAACCAGAATGTCCGCCCGAGCCAGTGTCTCATCGTTGAACCGACCAGTGATGGCGGGCCAGTCTTTGCTGTGCGCGGTGAGCACCTCATGCCGGCCGTTGGTCAGTAAGACCGTGTCTTCGCACTTGGCGCCGACGATGGATGGGTTCCACGCGAAGGCTTGGTTATCGACGACTTTCACAGCGCTATCAGGGGTGGCGACGACCTCCCGGCCGGCGTAACCGGTCGAGCCGCCTTGATGGTGGAGTTTCCACTGGTCCGGCCAATTCTCTCGCGCATAGGCGGCCTGGATGTCCTTAAAAATCTCGCCGAGGGTTCGTCCCGGCCGGGTCAAAAGATTGGCGGCAGTATCAATGTTGGCGATGGCTTGCTGTTTCTTCTTCAACTCATCAGAGAGTGGTCCAAAATGCACCCATCGCGTGAGGTTGGCAATCAGCCCGGCTACATCCGAACAGATGACCAGCATGACATGCTTTTTGATTTTCGTCGCGGTTGGAATGGCATGGCGGAACTTCTGGGCCCGCTCATCCGCGGCGATGAGGTTGACGGTCGGCTTGCCGCCGATGTCGCGAATGCAATGGTCCAGCAGTCCCGCCGCTTCGAACTCGGTCATGCCCGGCTTGAGCTGACGGCAGGCTTTTTCCATCGCCATCGCAGCGCGCTTCGCGCCATCCCGATAGCGAGCGATTTCATCCGGCAAAAGCGACCACCGCAGCTCTGCAAAATCTCCCGGCAGCGATGGCAAACCCATGCCCAGTTCATCCGAGTCCGTCGCGACTTTCTTTGACCCAATCAGATCGCGCACGATCTTTTGCGATGCCGCTCGATCCCACCAGGGGAAATCGACCACGTCGATCCCTCGGCCGACGAGTTCCTCCTGCCGAAAACGAGGGGCTTCAATGGTCGTGGTCAGACAGGTTCGCGAATCCCGCGTCGCATAAATCGCGGCAAACCCCACGGGCGTCGCGTTGACGACATGATTGTCACACCCGCCGGTGATCCACGCGAAATTGTTGCGTTGCCAGAGAATCACCCCATCAAGATGATGGCGGTCGAGAAATTGGGAAAGGCGATTTTGTTTGGTTTGGATTTCATCCATGTGCGTTTGATTCCAGTTCTATGGTCTATCGAGATTGTGTCGTCGCAGGTTGAGTAGTGGTGTTTCTTGCAAGAATTTCCAGTCGTGCCAGTGCTGAAGCCGCTTCGGGCCACGCATTTGATTTTGCGAGATCAGATAGAACAGCTTTTGCATCGGCAGTTCCAAGCCATTCAAGCATCTGTATAGCGCGAAGGCTGGAGATGGCCAATGGCGGCATTCGGGGATCTCGTGGCGGCGGAGAAAGATTTGGACGGCGGGAATTTGGTCTTACAGGTGAAGGACTGTCATCGGAGTTGTTTAGAAGACGGTCCAGCGACCGAAGGCGCTCGCCAGCCTCGCCAGTGGGCGGAGATAAAAGCGCTACCCGAACTGCTCGTGCGGCGCCGCTTCCGCCAGTTTCCAATTCTCGGTGTGCATGTTCTTTTGTAGCGGCATCTTCCGAAGACAATTGTTCAATGAGGATATCCCATTTTCTATAGTCCTCTTGTTTGATTCTTCCCCTTGCCCCCGTGATAAACTCATTGGGATATCTGATCAGTTCTGCACCGGCCGCAAAGGCCTGCGCTGCATCTTCCGATCCCAGCATGATCCAATGTTGAATCAGCGATGTTCGGGCGAGTCGAGGATCAACTAATAATCGTCCAAGATCGTAAATCAATATTTCGCCACTGGCGAGCCCGGCAGCGAGCACCCGGCTGTTGCCCATGAATTGAATTGCAGTGAAATCCACTACTGATGGAGCATCGATTTTAGTAACAAGACCGCCCGACCTGCTTTCAAAGACATATATGCCGCCTTCGGAGATGGCAGCAAAAAACGCTCCGTCTGGTGAGGTTGTCAGCGTGGTCGGGTTTTTCAATTCATTCCGTTTTCGAAATCCTGGGATTTTGAGATCGAAAACGGAAATGCCGGTGCCGCCTGCCGCCAAAAGAGCCGCGCCATCGGACGTCCATACAAGTCTGGAATATTGCTTTGGCTCATCTTCCTGTAGCATCTTCAAGAGGCTGCCGTCCCTGAGGCTCCAAATCCCGATGTTCTTTGTGCGCGCATAGGCGACCGCCAATCGCTTGCCGTCAGGAGAAAAAGACAGACCAAACGTTTGGTTCGGTGGCTCGGCAGGTTCAAGAGACTTTATTAAGTCGCCAGTGGATCGATTCCATACGTCAATATTTCCACGATTTGTTTCGACGGCAACGAATTGAAGATCGGCGGAAAGAGCTGAATTGGTGCTTAAGGCCGGTACAGTTGCGGGCTGGGTTGTTGGCAACAGCTCAAGAGTTTTTGTGTCTCGTGCTTCGAAATTTCTCGAACCCAGTTGTGCAAGCAGTGTTTTGTCATCAGCGGACGCGGTAAAATGCACCGGATTGACGCGCGTGCTTCGCAACGGCGCGAGGGCAAAGCGTCCTGCGCGGTAATTCCAGGTGATCGTCCATCCCGCTTGATCGACACTTGTGAATTGAGAGATGTCCGGTAGCGCTGAGAGAAAGGTGATTGGTTGCTGGTGGCCGGAACGAACGTGAATTGGCTTGCCGCTGGACGCGTCAAGAATCTCAATCCCGTAAACACTTTTCACCGCTAATTTTTCGCCATTGAGCGACCACGCCAATGAGTTAGCTAGACCGTAATCCAGAATTTGCTCGCAAGTTTCGACGTCCCGAATCAGCACACGACTTCCGTCCACGTAAGCAATACGTTTTCCATTCGGTGAAAAGCGAAGAGACGTGGCGCGGTCGCTGACCGTCTCCGCGATTATTTTGTCCTGATGGCCGGTTTCGGAATCATAGAGGCCCAAAGTTCCTTTGCTGATTATCGCAATCTGCTTTCCATTGGGAGACAGGCTCGCACGAGCCAGGCGTGCAGTCGGTAGATCAGCCACTTTCAGCGGAAGCCCCGTTATTGAATCAAAAAGTCGAACCCGCCCCTGGCGATCCAACATTAATAAAGTCTTGCCATCTTCAGAAAACTCCAGTCCGCCAGGATATTCCGTCGCAACCTGCACGTCGTAGGCATCGTAATCGCCAAGCGCTGCAACAAGCTGTCCCGTGGTCGGGTTCCAAAGGCGAACTTGATCTGAAGCGGTTGCGATTCTTTGTTGGTCACGTGACGCGGCAATATATTTAACAACGGTTTTGACCTCATTTTCGCCGGTCTCAATTGTGCTGATCAAATCGCCTTTCGTCGAATCGTAAAGAGACAGATTCTTATATTGCCAACTGACCGCGAGCATGCTCGGTCCGATATATGTTACCGCGAATGCCTGAGCGCCCTTGTTTTCAATCTTGAATAAAGGCTTGGCATCGACCACATTCGAGACAATGACTGCCCCCTTTCCTGTATTTGAAATTGCAAGTTGTTTTCCATCCGGCGAGAAGGCGAAGGACGAAGCGCTGCGACCGGAATTGAACGGCGAATATCCGAACTGATAGATGACACCCGGAGGCAGACTTGCGGCGTGCCGTGTCGGCAACGTCGATGCGCCGGGGCGCTGATCCCAATTCAAATCCCTGGAATTCTGCGTTGTTGCCGGAGCAGTCGTCTGTCCGAAAACCAACTGCGCAGGGATCATCAAAAGCACGCAAATGCAAATGGATGGTAATTCAGGTCTCACCGCGGTCCCTTCGGATTGGCGACTTACATGATAACTGGCCATTCGGTTTGTGGCCATTAACCAGCCGCCATCGTGACTGCCAGCTTTCTGATCAGCCTGTGTTTTTTCCTGAGAATCATTTACCGCGTCACGAAACAGGGGTGGTTGCTGGCGTCGATCTGGATCGGGATACTCTGCACGGGGCCAATCATCATGAACAGCATTTTCTGGATGCTTGGGCAGTCTGGTGACGATTTTACGATCACCGTTGTGTCCGCTTTTAGTCCGGGTGGGGCGCTAACTCTGAGTTTCAATGAGAAACCCGTGAGTGCGCAGGAAGGGCTGATGTTTCAGGTAGCGCTGGCTTTGGCGTGGGCAGCGATTTTTTTACCTAACCCCAAAGCGGCCAAGCCTCTATAATTCAGAGGTATGAGCGACGATCCAATATCACAGGCCATTTGTTCGGGGCGATTGAACCCGAAAATGACTTTTAGCCAAAAAGTCTGGGCGATGACCGCCCGCATTCCGCGTGGCAAGGTGTTGACGTATGGCGATTTAGCGCGGCAATTGGGTACGCGCGGCTATCGCGCGGTTGGACACGCGCTCAATCGAAACCCATACGCTCCGCAAGTGCCGTGTCATCGGGTCGTTGGAAGCGACGGGTCGCTGACGGGCTTTGCCGGTGGTTTGCCCGCGAAACGAAAGCTGCTGGCTGCCGAGGGCGTCCTTTTTATATCGCCATCGAAGGTTGATCTTGCTCGCCACCGCGCAAAATAGTCCAGGCTGGCAATCGAATTGGACCGCCGTGGGGGATGGGCCATAAAGTTAAGCTCGAATTGTGCAAATGGAGGTTGTTATGTCTCCGCACCTTGGTCATGTCTCCGCTTTGATGATCGCATTGGGTTCTGCGGTGACGTTTGGGCAGATCCAGCCCGTAGCCACCGAGTACAGGCCAAGCGGTTATCCCGAAACCTATAGCGCGTTTTATCCCGGCGTGGAACTTCGCGCCTTGCCCGCAGCCCGCGCACAGGCAGCTGTGGCGCGCACGCAACTGAGTATTGCACAAACCCATTTGAACAACGCTGTTTCGGACGTGCATCGTTCGTTCCAACATTCAACCGAATTGAGAAACGCGCTGGCTGAGCAGCGCAACGCGTACGAATCATTGAAGGCGGCACGAGAGCAGGCGCTGACAAACCTCAAGAGCGACACGACTTATCTGGCGACCATTGATCTGCGCAATCGTTTGAGCGATCAAATTGAAGAAATGCGTGCTCAGAAAGATCCAAGCAGGATGCAGTTGATGGCATTGGCCACCATGCGGTTGTCGTACGCGACGAAGGTGACGACGATGGAAGCCTCTGCGCTGGCGGCTGACCCGCGTGTGAAAGATGCGCGAGACCGTCTCATGGAGGCGGGCAATCAGGTGGCTGTGCTGGAGGAAAAATTCGACGATTCGGTGCGAAACGATCCAGCCGTGCTGGCAGCGCGAAAATCGGTCGAAGACGCCCGGATCGCGGCAGTCGGCACGGAGGCGCTGTATACCGAAGCCGTCAATGTTGCCAATGCAGCCATGGATTATGCGTACCACCTGTATGACCGGCCTTATCCTTATGTGATCCAATCTCCGTATTACGTTGCAGGCTATGGTTATTCGGCCGGCAATGGGTTTCCGGTGGGGTATCCCATAGGCTATCCCTATAACTGGCGGGGAATGGGCCATTAGCCCTTAGGGCCTGTTTCAACCCGCGGCGTCTCTTTCCTGAATCAGGCGGTATCGGTACATTCGCCCTCCTGTCGACGAAGGAGTTTGCATGAGGACGTTGTACGTGTGCGCACTTCTGGGCGTTTTCGCGGTCTCTCAAGCCCAGGCTCAATCGAATATCGATAAGCCGTTTCAGCCGATCAACCTTTCGCTTCAGCCCGCCGAACCGGAATCTGTTTATGCGCCGCCGATGCTGCCGCGCGACGATCAGGGCATCAACCAGGGGGCGGTTCATTTTGATTTGTCGGTCGGATATTTCACCGATTACGTTTATCGAGGCATCGAGATTTTTGAGCCGCCCGGGGCGGAAGATCGCCCCAACCTGCAGGTGGATTCGCGGCTATCGTTTGACCTGGGCAAGTTGCCGCATCCGTTCGTCGATGTGTTTGTGAATTACGCCGACGCCGATCCGATCAGTTCCTTCCAGGAAATTCGCCCGGTGCTTGGCGCGGAATGGAATATCCGCCCGCTGATCGTTTCCGCCGGACACACGAGCTACATTTATCCCAATCGCGATCAGTTCGCGACGTCGGAAGTCTGGGGCAAGATTCAGATCGACGATTCCTATTTTCTCAGGACCGCCAAGCCGTTGTTGTCGCCTTATATTCTGGCGGCCTACGACTACGATTTGTACAACGGCTGGTACTTTGAGGCCGGCGTGAGTCACGACTTCCCCATCGAAGACACCGGCCTGACCATCACCGCCAACGCTCACGCCGCCTATGTGCGCGGGTTTGAGCTGTTTGCGATCGATCCCGCGTCGAAGGACGTCAACGGATTTCAGCACTATCAGTTGGGATTGATCGCGACTTATTCACTGAACACGCTTTTCAATTTCCCCACACGCTATGGCAGTTGGTCGCTGCAGGGGTTTGTCTATTACACCGACAAGATCGACGAGGACCTCAACGCCAACACCCAAATCTGGGGTGGCGCGGGGATCGCGTTTCATTATTAGGGATTTAAGAGAATTTCGGCTCGAATTTTTTCCGCGAGATCGCGGGTGTACATCGATTGGGTTGTCCGGCCCATCCTCGGTTCCGGCTGGTTGACACTCAGTTACACGGATTGACGTCCGCGTTTTACACCGCAAGAATAACGACATGCGAAAACCAACATTTCTCTCGGCGGTGGCGCTCCTTTTGATCATTTCGCTCGGTCAATCACAGGAGCAGTCAAAGGTCAAACTACCGGCAGATGGGGATAACAACGGCGCAGCCGCGATCGCAGCGCTGAAAGCATCCACCCGTCACGGCGAATGGGTTGATGTCGAAATGCCCGGTTCAGAGACCAAGATCAAATCATTCGTTGTCTATCCCGAACGGCCTGACAAGGCGGGCGTGGTCATCGTCATCCACGAAATTTTTGGATTATCCGACTGGGTGCGCGGCGTGGCGGATCAGTTGGCATCGGAAGGCTTTATCGCGATCGCGCCCGATCTGGTCAGCGGAATGGGTCCCGGCGGCGGAGGAACCGAATCGCTCGGCAACAACGCAACGCGCACGGTCAGCAGTCTTCCAGTCGATGAGCAGTTTAAGCGCCTTGAAGCCGTGCGCGACTATGCCCTGAAAATCCCGGCTGCCAATGGCAAGATTGGAACAGTCGGATTCTGCTGGGGCGGGACCGCGAGTTTCAATTACGCCGCGCGTCAACCCAAGCTCAATGGCGCGATAGTCTATTATGGCACGGCCCCGAGCAAGGAATTGATGGCCAGGATCGAATGCCCCGTCCTGGGCTGCTACGGCGGCAACGATGCGCGCGTCACCGCGACGGTCGAGCCGACCAAGGCCACA